>NZ_JBEPOQ010000004.1:0-383451 GCF_040546915.1 Cellulosimicrobium sp. 4261 | reverse complement strand
TCCGCTCCCACTGTTCGTCCGACAAGACCTGGAACCGACTCACGCCCGTGAGTCTGGCCGCCCGCCTCCACTCAGAGTTGGGAGACACGCCCTAGTCCCGCGCCGCGTGGACGACGGCGACGGGGTGCGTCGCGTGGTGCAGCACCTCCTGGCTCACGGAGCCGAGGAGCATGCCGCGCAGGTCGCCGCGGCCGCGCGACCCGACGACGGTCAGCGCGGCCCCCGCCGCGGCCTCCCGGAGGGCGACGGACGGCTCGCGGTCGACGACGAACGTCTCGACGAGGACGTCGTCGTGCTCCGCGGTGCGCACGCGCCCGAGGGCGGCCTCGACGGTGCGCGACGCCTCGGCGCGCGCGTCGCGCTCGGCGGCGGTGTAGAACGCGGGGTTCTCCTCCCACAGCGGTCCGGTGGGCATCCGCCAGGCGCACACCGCGACGACGCGGGAGCGGGTGCGCGCGGCCTCGTCGAGGGCGAACCGGAGCGCGGCGTCGCCGTGCACGGACCCGTCGACGCCGACCACGACGTCGGTGGTGCGCTCGACGTGCTCGACGGACGGCGGCACGACCACGACCGGCACGGGCGCACGGGCGGCGAGCCGGGTCCCGACGGACCCGAAGAACATCGACCCGACGGACCCGAGCCCGCGCGACCCCACGACGACGAGGTCGGCGTCCTTGGCCTCGTCGAGCAGGGCCTCCGAGGGCGGGCCGGAGCGCAGCAGCGTCCGCACGGGCACCGACGCGTCCACGCGCGCGGCGCGCTCCGCGGCGGCCGAGAGGATGGGGCCGGCGATCTCGCCGAGCTCCTCGACGCTCGGGTAGTACGCGCCGCCGACGAACGGCGTCGCGACGACCGGCACGTACGCGACGTGCAGCACGCGCAGCTCGGCGCCCCGACAGGCCGCCTCGTGCACCGCCCAGTCCAGGGCCTTGCCGCTCGTCGTGCTGCCGTCCACACCGACCAGCACGACCTGCTGCGTCGATCCGCTCACCATGACCACCTCGGTCCTCGATCCCCTTCGTGGCGGTCGTCCCGCCACCTGCCACACCTCCTGGATACCTCCTACGGGCGGTCGGCCGCACCCGGCGACCGCCCCGGACGCGCGGGTCGCACGGCACGACGCACCGGGACGAAGGTCCCGCACCTGCGGCACGACGGGCTCGCGCGCGCGAGAATCGCCTTCCGACCGGCTACGTTGAGGGCATGGGCTCTCCCCACCCGATCCGCGTGTTCCTGCTCGACGACCACGAGGTGGTCCGCCGCGGCGTCGCCGCTCTCCTCGAGGCCGCCGGTGACATCACCGTCGTCGGCGAGGCCGGCACCGCCGCCTCCGCGCTCGCCCGCATCAAGGCGACGCGCCCCGACGTCGCGATCCTCGACGTGCGCCTGCCCGACGGCTCGGGCGTCGAGGTGTGCCGCGAGGTGCGCTCCGAGCTGCCCGAGGTCGGCTGCCTCATGCTCACGTCCTTCGCCGACGACGAGGCGCTGTTCCAGGCCGTCCTCGCCGGGGCGTCGGGGTACGTGCTCAAGCAGATCCACGGGTCCGACCTCGTCGGCGCGGTCCGCACGGTCGCGGCGGGCGGGTCGCTCCTCGACCCGGCCAGCACCGCGCGCGTCCTGGAGCGCCTGCGCCACGCCGCGGAAGAGACGCCGGACCGCCTCGAGGGCCTGTCGCAGCAGGAGCGCCAGATCGTCGCGCTCATCGGCGAGGGTCTGACGAACCGCGAGATCGGCAAGCGCCTCTACCTCGCGGAGAAGACGGTCAAGAACTACGTCTCGCACGTCCTCGCGACGCTCGGCCTGCAGCGCCGCACGCAGGTCGCGGTCCTCGCGACCGAGATGCGCCAGGAGGAGTCGTCCCGCCAGGGCGCCCCGGGAGCGGGCGGCGCGGCCGGGGACCGGCAGCACGGTGGCCCGGCGCAGCGTCCCTGACGGGCCCGGCCCGCAGGACGGGGCGGGGCCCGAGGGCTCGCCCGCGCACGGACCGGGGACCGAAGCCCGCGGACCGGGCGACCGCGCGGCGTCGGGACCTTCGGCACTCCCGGATCTGACACCGCGGCGCGACGATGTGGAGATGGACACAGTCGAGCGGACCGGGACAGGGGCACCGGTGGGGAGCGGGGGGCTCGCGACGGCCGAGCGCCCGCGCGCCTCGGCAGGGCTCGCGGAGCTCACGCCGGAGGAGAGCTACGCGCTCCTCGCGACCGTCCCCGTGGGCAGGATCGTCTACACCGACCACGCGCTGCCGGCGATCCAGCCGGTGAACTTCGTGCTCGACGGCCCGGACGTCGTGTTCCGGACCGCGGAGGGCTCGAAGCTCGCGGTGGCCGCCAGCCGCGCCGTCGTCGCGTTCGAGGTCGACTCGTTCGACGCCGACGCCCGCTCCGGGTGGTCCGTCGTGCTCGTCGGCCGCACGTTCGAGGTGACGGAGCCGGTGGAGCGCGCGCGGCTGCTCGCGCTCCCGCTCGTGACGTTCGTGCCCGGCACGCGCGACCGCGTCATCAAGGTCGTGCCGCGCATCGTCACGGGGCGGCGGATACTGCGCTGACGCTCAACCGAGCGGCACCCACCACTCGAGGCGGGTGCCGCCGTCGGGCAGGGCGGTCGCGGTGCTCGACCCGCCGAGCGCTGCGGCGCGCGCCTGCATGTTCCGCAGGCCGGAGCGCCGGCCGCCGGGCTGGATGCCCACGCCGTCGTCGGTGACCGTGAGGCGCGCCTCGTGCGCGGTCACGGCCAGGTGCACGACGACGCGGCTCGCCCGCGCGTGCCGGGCGACGTTGGTCAGGGCCTCGCCGAGCACGACGACGAGCTGGTCGGCGACCTCGGCCGGCAGGCTCGGGCCGCCGTCGGTCACGCCCGCGCCGGACCCCTCGGACGCCACCTCGACGTCGACCTCGGGCGCGAACCCGAGGACGGTCGTCGCCGCCTCGGCCTGCGCCCGGAACCGGTCCTCGATCGAGGGCGCGTCCGGGTCCGTGGCCGTGTGCAGCGCGAAGATGGTGGAGCGGATCTGCCGGATCGTCTCGTCGAGGTCGGAGACGGTCTCCTCGATGCGCGTGCGCGCGTCCGGATCGCTGACGAGCGGCTGCACGCTCATGAGCGTCATCGCCGACGCGAAGAGGCGCTGGATGACGACGTCGTGCAGGTCGCGCGCGATGCGGTCGCGGTCCTCCAGGACGCCCACCTGCTTCGCGCGGCCGTAGAGCCGCGCGTTCTCGATCGCGACGCCCGCGGCGGCGGCGAGCGCGATCACGGCCGCCTCGTCCTCCGGGGAGAACTCCTCGCACCCGCCCCCGGGGACCTGCTTGTCGGTGAGGTAGAGGTTGCCGAACACCGTGTCGCGCACCCGGACCGGGACGCCGAGGAACGTGTGCATGGGCGGGTGGCCCTCGGGGAACCCCGCCGAGCGGACGTCCTCGGCGATCTCCGGGACGCGGATGGGCGCCGGGTGGTCGATGAGCTCGCCCAGCAGCCCCTCGCCGTGCGGCCAGTGGTCGATCGCGGCGACCTCGTCGTCCGAGAGGCCGAGGGGGATGAACTGCGCGAGACGCTCGCGCCCCGACGCGTCGAGCACCCCGAGCGCGCCGTACCGCGCTCCCGTGAGCTCCATCGCCGCGTCGACGATCCGCCGCAGCACCTGCGGCAGGTCGAGGTCGCTCGTCACCGCCACGACGGCGTCCAGCACACGTTGCCCGGCGCTGCCCGGCAGGTCGGTCGTTCCGCTCACCCGATGCAGTCTCCCAGACGCCGGCGGTCAGGGGGCACCCGGTCCACCCCGGGGGTGTGACGTGGGCGACACCGCCGCGCTACGGTGCGTCCACATCTCGGGACGTCCGACGCCGTCCTGCCGCCGGCCGCACGTCGCCGTCGCGCAGGTCCGGACCACCGAGCCGTCGACGCAGGGGGCCGAAGGGACGCGGTGCCGCATGCCGACCACCGACCAGGGCGCGGACGTCGCCCCGCGCTCCGGAGCGCCCGCCGAGGCCGCGGCGCTCGCCGACCTGCGGTCCGCCGTCGGGCACCTGCACCCCGACGACCCGGCGGAGCTCGTCGCGATCGCGGACGACCTGCGCGCGCTCGGCAGCCCGGCTGCCGCGGTTCCGTTCTACGAGGCGGCCGTCGAGCAGGGCGTGCCCGGGGCGGTGTACCGGCTGGGCGTCGCGCACCACGAGGCGGGCGACGCCGCGGAGGCGTTCCGCTGCTTCGAGCTCGCCGGTCTCGCGGGCGACGCGCTGGGGGCGTTCATGGCGGCGCAGGTCGCGTCGGAGCGCGGGGACCTGCATGCGGCCCGCCGCTGGTACGAGCTGGCGCAGGGCGTCGAGGGCGCGGCCGTGCGGCTCGCCCAGGTGCTCGCCGAGCTGGGGGAGCGCGACGCCGCCGACGGCCTCCTCGCGGCGACGTCGGGCGAGAGCTGGGAGGCGGCGGTCGAGCTCGTGCGCAGCGGCGCCCTGAGCCCGGACGACGCCGTCGCGCTGCTCGAGGGGTGGGCCGGGACGGGCGAGGCGCGCGTCGCCGCGACGCTCGCGGACCTCTACGTGCGTGCGGGGCGCGGGCCCGACGCCGAGGACCTGCTCGAGCAGGCGGCGCTCGCCGGCGAGCCGACCGCGCGCACGAGCCTCGGGGTGCTCCGCCTCCGCGCGGGCCGTGTGGCCGAGGCGATGGCTCTGTGGCGCGAGGCCGCCGCCCAGGGAGACGCCCAGGCGGCGGAGCTGCTGGCCCGCTTCGGCTGACGCCGGGCCGCACGCAGAAAGGCGCCCGGCGGGCGACCGGCTCCGTCGAGCTGTCGGTCGCCCTGCCGGGCGCAGAGGGCGGGACGTGCGGGTGGTCTCCCCACCGCCCGCACGCCCCTCTTCCCCCGGGGAGCGACTCCCTGCAGCGACGGCCTCAGATCGTCGCGCGGTATCGGTCGCCCCGTGGCCCGCCGCACACGGCGGGCGGTCGAACCGTCAGACCAGCCAGGCGTTGCGCTGGACGAACGGGATCTTCTTCCACGTCTTGCCGAGCCCGAGCACGCTGCCCGCCCCGAGGAGGGTGAGAGCGATGATCGTGAGCGACATGGTGATGTGGTCGTCGATGATCGGGTTGGTCACGAGCGGGAGCTCGGCCAGGTACATGAGCAGGAGCAGGAGCGTGCCGCTCACCGCGGCGATCCGCATCCCGATGCCCAGGATCAGGGCGAGCCCGATGCCGAGCAGGCCGACCATGAAGAGCACGTCGATGAACGCGTTCCCTGCGAGGCCGCTGAAGAAGCCCGAGAACGTGCCCTCGAGGTTCGACAGGAAGCCGGTGGTCGGGCTGTTCCCGTTGAGCCACGACCGCTCGGCGGGGGTGGCGAACCCGAGCCCGAACGTCTTGTCGAGGAAGGCCCAGAGGAAGTAGAACCCGATCGTGATCCGCAGGACGCCGAGGACCACCTGGGTGGGCCGCGTGGCGCGCTCCGCGAGGCTGAGGGTCTCCGGCTCGGTGCCTTCGACCGTAGGGAGCGGCGCGTTGGCGTTCCGCTCGATCGTCCCCTTCATCACTGTCCCCTCTCATCGACCCGTCCGGTGCGGTCGGGCTCCTGAGACCAAGCAAACCCCTGTGAAGGAAGGGTGGACGTCAGGCAAAGGTCGCCGGGCCCGGGGACCTAGGTCCCCGGTGCGGACGAGGGCCCGGGGATACCGGGCGCGGTCAGCCCGCGCGCGGCCCGCCCGGTCAGGAGCCCGAGGCGTCCTCGAGGTCGGTGCGGAGCTCGTCGACCCGGGTGCGCAGGCTCTCGATCCCGTCTCGCACCGCGGCGTCGGCGCCGGAGAGCGAGTCGGCGACGTCGCCCAGCTCGGTGGACGCGTCGTCGAGCGCGGCCTCGGCGTCGGCCAGGCGCTGCTCGGCCTGGGCGCGCGTCTCGTCCGTGGCGGACGCCGCCTCGTCCGCCGCGGCGCGGGCCTCGTCGGCGGCCTCCTGCGCGGACGCGACGGCCTCCTCGGCGCGGGCGCGCGTGTCGTCCGGGAGGGTGCCCAGGTCGTCGGTGAGCGACCGGACGTCCTCGCCGATCGTCTCGACCTGGGAGCGCGCGTCGTCGAGGAACTGCTGGACCCCGTCGCCCGTCAGGGTGAATTCCGGCACGCTCACCGAGCCGTCCTCGGCGCACCCGCCCAGCGCGACGGTCGCGGCGACGGCCGCCCCGAGCGCGAGCGCGCGAGACGTTGACCTGCGGTGACGTGTCGGTGAGCTCATGGGGCGATTGTCCACCGCGAACATGAGACGGGGGTGAGAGCCTCGTGGAGGCGGTGTACGGTAGGCGGACGAGGGCACTGTGGCGTGCAGCACACCGATCGTGGGCGCGCGCAGCCGTGACGTCGGGCGCGACGACGCGCACATCCGGCGTGCGGGACCGCAGGTCCGTGGCAGGGCACGAAGCACGGGAGTGAGCGGTGAGCACCACGGCGGAGCACGAGGGCGCGGACGACGCGCCCGTGACGCCCGAGCCCGCGCCCGCCGCCGGTGCGGTGGGCCCGGAGCCGTTCGGACGGCACGCACGCGCCGTCTCGCACGTCCTCATCTCCTCGGCGCTCGCCATCACGCTCGCCGCGGCCCTCTCCGGCAGCGTCCAGCCGCGCCCGGGCGCGTCGTTCTTCCCGCAGGAGGGGGCCACGGCGACCCAGGTCGCGGCGCTCTCGAGCACCCTCGGGGCTGGCCTCGACGAGGACCAGCAGCTCGACGGCGCGATCGAGGTCCTCGCGACGGCCAACGCGCTCGACGACGGCCACGTCTCCCCGCCCGTCGAGCAGGCCCGCGCCGAGCTCGGCATGCTCCTCGCCACCTATCTCGCGCAGCAGGACGCGGCCCGCCGCGTCCCGGCTCCGCTCGTGCCCGACGGCGACCTCGACCTGGACGAGTCGCTCGACGACGCGCAGGTCCCCGAGCTCCCGGAGCCGCTCGGCCCGGGCGCCGGTACAGGCCCGGGCGCCGGCACGGGCACGGGCACAGGCGCCGACGACACCACGACGCGCCCGGACGGCGAGGCCCAGGACCCCCCGACCGACGGTCCGGCGCAGCAGCCCGCGACGGTCGACGCCTCCGGGGACGTCACGGCGGACGCCGTGCGCACCGCGGCGGAGCGGACCGCGCCCTCGCCGAGCCCGACGAGCAGCCCGTCCCCGAGCGCGTCCACCAGCCCTTCGCCGGACGAGACCCCGAGCCCCGGCGGCACGCCGAGCCCGGCACCCGGCGCGAGCACGCCCGTGGACCCGTCCGCCCCCGGCGGCGCAGGGTCCCCGGGCGACGCGGGAGCACCCGGCGACCGGACGCTGCCGGAGGACGAGGTGCCCGCGCCCGACGGGGTCGCCCCCGGCGATCTGGACGGGTCTCAGGACCCGGCCGACGGCTCGGCTGACAGCGGTGACGGCGACCACGCCGAGGACGACGACCACGCGCACGGTGACGTGACGCTCGAGGACGTCCTCGCCTCCGCGACGACGCTCGCCGAGCTGCTCGGCACCGACCTCGTGCCGGTCGGCGTCGTCCCGGCCGCCGGGGCGACGGCGCTCGCGGGCACGACCCTCGCGGAGCGGCTCGCCGAGGTCGTCGAACGGTACGCCGGCTCGACGGCGCAGTACCAGAACGGCCGCATCCCGCCGGAGGCGCTGTGCGCGCTCGACTTCGCGCCGGGCAAGACCCTGCGCTGCGACGCCGCGGAGCAGCTCGAGGCCCTCGCCGCGGAGTTCGAGAAGGAGTTCGGGTACGCGCTGAAGATCACCGACGCGTACCGCCCGTACGACGAGCAGGTGCGCCTCAAGGCGGTGAAGCCGTACCTCGCGGCCGTGCCCGGCACGTCGCAGCACGGGTGGGGCCTCGCGATCGACGTCGGCGGGAACGTGCCGTCGGGGACGTCGCTCGAGTACGTCTGGCTCCGCACGCACGGCCCGGACTACGGCTGGGACAACCCCGCGTGGGCGCGGCCCAACGGGTCCAAGCCGGAGCCGTGGCACTTCGAGTTCTTCGCGGCGGGCAAGATGCCGACGCGGTACACGCCTGCCGAGGGCAGCGCGCCGTCCACGCCGCAGAAGCCGACGGGACCGAGCGCGCCCGCACCGAAGCCGACGACCCCGCCCGCGCCGCGGCCACCGGCACCGGCGCCCACGCCCACGCCCACGGAACCCCCGCCGACGAAGCCCACGGACCCGCCGCCGCCCACGACCGTCGCCGTCCCGGCGAACCTCGTCGGCAAGCAGCAGGCCGCGGTCGAGGCAGCGCTCAAGGGTGCCGGGCTCAAGGTCAGCGTCACGACGAAGACCGACCCCGCCGCAGCCGGGACGGTGCTCTCCGTCGCGCCGGGCTCCGGCACCCAGGTCGCTCCGGGGAGCACGGTCGCGATCGTCGTCTCGTCCGGCCCGGCGCCGGACCCGGAGCCGGAGCCGACCGAGCCCGAGCCGTCGCCCGAGCCGACGGACCCGGCGCCCGAGCCCACGACCGCGCCGACCCAGGCCCCGGCGGCCCCCGGTACGGAGCCGACCGCTCCCTGAGGCGAGGGACGCCGTCGGGCCTGGGGCGGAGCCGCGGTGGTGCTCGGCTCGGCGCCGCCACGGGACCGGTCCCGTGACGGCGCCGAAAAAGCCGTGCGTCTCCAGTCCCGGCGGCGTAGCGTCGGGCGCGATGTGATCCTCACCTGCCCCGGCCGCTCCGTCCCGTCGAGCCCGTCGCCGTGGCCCCCGCCGCCGTCCGCGGCGAGCGCGCGCCACCCGGGCACCTGGTAGGTGATCACCCATGGCACGTCCCACCCCTGTCCTGCGCGCGTCCGACGTCCGCGTGTCCTTCGCGGGCAGCGCTGTCCTGCGCGGCGTCGACCTCGCCGTCGACCCCGGCCACCGCACGGGCCTCGTCGGCGAGAACGGCGTCGGCAAGTCCACGCTCCTGCGGGTGCTCGCGGGCGCGCTCGCGCCCGACGACGGCACGGTCAGCCGGCCCGCGGACCTCGGGTTCCTGCACCAGGAGTTCCCGTACCCGCCGACGACGACGGTCCGCGCGGTCGTCGACGACGCGCTCGTGCGCGTGCGCGGGATCGAGCGCGAGCTCGAGGAGGCGGCGCTCGCCCTCACCGGCGACCCGGGAGGCGAACCCGTCCCCGGTGCCGAGGAGGCGTACGCGCGTGCGCTCGCGCGGGCCGATCTCGCCGACGTCTGGGACGCCGACGCGCGGGCGGCGCGCACGCTCGCGGGTCTCGGGCTCGACGTCGACGGGGTCGCCGGGCGCGAGGTCGGGTCCCTGTCCGGCGGCCAGCGCACCCGGCTCGGCCTCGCCGCCCTCCTCGTGCGCCAGCCCGGCGCGATGCTGCTCGACGAGCCGACGAACCACCTCGACGTCGCCGCGGCGGAGTTCCTCGCCGCGGCGCTGCGGGCCCTCCCGGGCGCCGTCGTGCTCGCGAGCCACGACCGCGTGTTCCTCGACGAGGTGTGCACCGAGATCCTCGACCTCGACCCGGTCGCGGAGCCGCTCCGAGGCGCGGGCGACGCGGCGCGCACCGGGGGAGCGGGGACCCTCTACGGCGGCACGTACGGCGACTACCTCGAGGCCAAGCGCGTCGAGCGCGAGCGCTGGGAGCAGCGCTTCGAGGCGGAGCAGGCCGAGCTCGCGGAGCTGCGGCGCGGCGTCGCGGTGACGGCGCGGGACGTCGCGAAGAACCGTGAGCGGGGCAACCAGGCGAAGATCCTCTACGACTTCAAGGGCGAGCGGGTGCAGGGCCAGGTCGCGCGACGCGTGCGCAACGCGCAGCAGCGGCTCGACGCGCTCGAGCGCGACCAGGTGCGCAAGCCGCCCCCGCCCCTGCGCTTCGCGCCGCCGAGCGGGGGGACCGGCGTCGCCCCGGGCGGCGGCGACGTGGTCGCCTGGGCGCGGGGCGTCGTCGTGCACCGGCCCGGGCGCGGCGGGCCCGGGGCCGCCCCGGGCGAGCGGCCGGACCGGCTCGACATGGCGGCGTCGGGCGTCCCGTCGGTCGAGGTCGCCCGGGGGAGCCGGCTCCTCGTCACCGGGGCCAACGGCGCCGGGAAGTCCACGCTGCTGCACGTGCTCGCGGGCGACCTCGTGCCCGACGCCGGCACCGTGGGCCGGGCGCGCGGGGTCCGGGTGGGGCTGCTCGAGCAGGACGTGCACCTGCACGACGACGACCGCACCCCGCGCGAGCTGCTCGCCCTCGCGCAGGGCGTGGACCCGGCGGACGCGCGCGACGCGGCCGTGGACGCGCACGGCCTCCTCGCGCCGCGCGACCTGGGGCGGCGGCTCGCGGAGCTCTCCGTGGGGCAGCGCCGGCGCGTGGTGCTCGCGATGCTCGTCACGCAGGCGCCCGACGTGCTGCTCCTCGACGAGCCGACGAACCACGTCTCGCTCACGCTCGCGGGCGAGCTCATGGAGGCCGTGGCGGAGTGGCCGGGCGCCGTGGTCGTGGCGTCGCACGACCGGTGGCTGCGGCGTCGCTGGCAGGGCGACGCCGTGCACCTCGACTGACGTCCCCGTCACGCCCGCGGGGTCCCGGCGCGAGGCGGGGCACCGGGGACGCGAGGGGTCCCGGGAACGCGGTGGCCGCGCGCGGCGCGGCGTGCGTAGGGTCGGGCGGTGGACGAAGACCGGACGGGTGCCCCGGTGCCCGACAACGCGTGGAAGCAGGTGGTCGCGTCGCTCGCCGACGCGGGGCGCCTCGAGGTGCTCGCGCGCGTCGTGCGCGAGGGCCCCGCGGAGGCCGTGCTGTCGGCCGACGAGCGCCGTCGGCTCGCGCCGCTCCTGGCCGCGGGCGTCGTCGTGCGGGAGGAGACGGGGTTCCTGCGGGCGGCGCCCGAGCGGTTCGCGGAGCTGCTCACGACCGTCCCCACGCCGCGCCCCACGGGGCCCGACCGCTTCCTCACGGACGGACGCCTGCTGCGCATGCCGAAGCGGCTGCGCGACCGCGAGCTCGTCGTGCGGTACCTCGCGGCGCAGGTGCTCCCGCTGGAGGACCCCGTCACCGAGCTCACCCTGACCAGGCGGCTCGCGGCGCGCGCGGCGGACCCCGTGTCGCTGCGGCGCGCGATGGTCGACGCGGGCCTCGTGCACCGCACGCGCGACGGCGCGGAGTACTGGCGCACCGTCGTGACGGAGTTCGACGACGTCTGAGACGACGTCCGACGGGCGGCGGTCCCGCTACGGCAGCCCGTGCGTCGGGGGCGAGGGCTAGGGTCGGTTCTCATGAGCAGCGAGCGCGCCGTGGCGGCGCTGGAGGCGTCGGGCATCGACTTCACCCTCACCCGGCACGGCCGGGTGGGGTCGCTGGAGGAGGCGGCCGCCGCGCGCGGCGTGGACCCGGCGCGCGTCCTCAAGACGATCGTGGTGCGGCGCGCGGAGGACGACTACCTGTTCGTGCTCGTCCCGGGCGACCGGCAGATCTCGTGGCCCAAGCTGCGCGCGCTGCTCGGGGTGTCGCGCCTCTCCATGCCGGACAAGGAGGTCGCGCGCGACGTCACGGGGTACGAGCGCGGCACGATCACGCCGCTCGGCGCCACGCACGCGTGGCCCGTCGTGGCGGACGTGCGCGTGGTCGCCGTGCGCGGCGAGGACGAGGTGGACGTCGCGGGCGACCTGGCCGCCCCGGAGGCCCCGGGCGGCGGGGACCACCTCGTCTCGATCGGGGCGGGCGAGCACGGCGTGGCCGCGACGGTCGACGGGCAGGCCCTCGTGGCGGCCCTCGGGGCCCAGGTCGCCGACGTCACGGACCCGCTGTAGCCGGTCCCGCGGCGAGCCCCGCGACGGCGTCCGGGGCGCGTGCGCTCGCGGTGCGCGCGGGCACGCGGAGGTGCGCGCGGCCGCCCGCGCCGTCCGGGTTGTGTGGGTTCGGAGGAAGGTCGCGGACGACCGCCGCGCGGGCTGGTGTGCGCCCCGCGCCGGGTGCAGACTCTGGGGTGCTCCGGTCACGGTCGCCGGTCCGAGCAGCCGCCCGACGGCGACGGCGAGCGGCCGGACGGAGCCGATGAGGTGCGCAGGGAACAGGTCACCTCCCCCGGACGTTGTCCGGAGGGGCGGCCGACAGCAGGCAGGACGACTCGAGAGAAGCGGGAACCGTGGACACAGGCAGCGCGATCGACCGGACGAGCGGGATCGTCTACGCCCCGGCGGACGGCGGCGTGGTCGTGACGATGTGGGGAGAGGTCGACGCGGCGCTGCGCGACCGTGCGAGCGAGGCCATGTCGTACGTGCTCGACACCCGCGGACGCGTCGTCGTGGACGTCGCCGACGTCACCTTCATCGACTCCTCGGGCATCGCGTTCATCATCCAGCTCTACATGCTGGGCGAGGAGGACGGCCGCGAGGTCGTGCTGCGGGACCCGTCCCCGAGCATCGTCGAGCTGCTCGACATGATCGGCATGGGCGGGCGCATCCCCGTCGAGCGCAGCGGCGCGTCGACCGGCCCGATCCAGGTCGTCAGCGCCGTCTGACACCCGCGCGCCCGCCCGCCGCCCCGGGTCCCCGGGGGTGTGGGAACCGGCCGGTACGGTGCGGGCATGCGCATCCTGCACACCTCCGACTGGCACCTCGGGCGCACGCTGCACGGGGTCGACCTGCTGGAGCACCAGGCCGCGCACCTCGACCACCTCGTCGAGCTGACCCGCTCCGAGGCGGTCGACGCGGTCGTCGTCGCGGGCGACGTCTACGACCGCGCGATCCCGCCGGTGGACGCCGTCTCCCTCCTCTCGGAGGCGGTGACGCGGCTCGCCGAGCACGCGCACGTGGTCGTCACGCCGGGCAACCACGACTCCGCAGTCCGGCTGGGGTTCGGCGACCGTCTCCTGCGCCCGGGCGTCCACGTGCGGGCGCGCCTGGCCGACGTCGGCGCTCCCGTCGTCCTGGGGCCGCGCCCGGGTGCGGCGGGCGGCGACGGCTCCCCGCTGCTCGTCTACGCGCTCCCGTACCTCGACCCGGACACGGCCCGGCACGTCCTGGCGGACGCCGGGGACACGCCGGACGCTCCGGGCACCGAGGGGGTGGGCGGCGCCCCGACGGGTGGCCCGGGTCCGCTCGCACGGTCCCACGAGGCCGTCATGGGGGCGGCCCTGCGCCGGGTGGCCGCCGACCTCGCGCGGCGCCGCGCCGCGGACCCGGAGGTGCGGGCGGTCGTCGTCGGGCACGCGTTCGTCGTGGGTGGGCTCGCGTCGGACTCCGAGCGCGACATCCGTGTGGGCGGCGTGGACGCCGTCCCGGCCGCCGCGTTCGCGGGCCGCGGGGCGGACTACGTGGCGCTCGGCCACCTGCACGGGCCGCAGCGCGTCACCGTCCCGGACGTCGGCGGCGTGTCGACCGTCGCCCGCTACTCGGGCTCGCCCCTCGCGTTCTCCTTCTCGGAGCTGCACCAGCGCAAGTCCACCGCGCTCGTCGACGTCGGTCGGCTCCGCACGGACGCGGACGCGGCGGTCGAGCTGGTCCCCGCCCCTGTGCCCCGCCGCCTCGCCGAGGTGACCGGATCGCTCGACGAGCTGCTCGGGGAGGCGGGCGAGCCGCACGTCGACGACTGGCTGCGCGTCGTGGTGACGGACGCGGTCCGGCCCGCCGAGCTCTACGCCCGCGTCCGGTCCCGGTTCCCGCACGCGCTCCAGGTGACGCACCGCCCCCCGCGCGTCGCGGAGCGCGAGGTCGTGGCCGCCGTCGGGCCGGGGCACGACCCGCTGGACGTCGCCCGCGACTTCGTCGAGCACGTCTCCGGGCACGCGCCCAGCGAGGCCGAGGTCGTCGTGCTGCGCGAGGCGTTCGAGCTCGCCCTCGCCGAGGAGCGCAGCGCCTGATGCACCTGCACTCCCTCACCTTCCAGGCGATCGGGCCGTTCGCGGGCCGTCACCACGTCGACCTCGCGGCGCTCGGCGCGTCCGGGATCTACCTCCTCGAGGGGCCGACGGGCGCCGGCAAGTCCACGATCATCGACGCGATCGTGTTCGCGCTCTACGGGAAGGTCGCCTCGGACGCCGCGAGCGACGACCGCCTCCGCTCCGCGTTCGCGGGACCGGACGTCGAGTCGTACGTCGACCTCGTGCTCGAGGTCCCGGCAGGGGTGTTCCGGGTCCGGCGCACGCCCGAGTACCGCCGGCCCAAGAAGCGCGGCACCGGCACCACGACCCAGCAGGCCTCCGTCCGGCTCTGGCGGCTCGCGGAGGTGCCACCCACCGACGCACCGGGCGCGGTCGAGGACGCCGCGGGGGAGCTCCTCTCCGCGCGGCTCGACGAGGCGGGGGACGAGATCCGCCGGCTCGTCGGGCTCGACCGGCGCCAGCTCGTCCAGACGGTCGTGCTGCCGCAGGGCGAGTTCGCGACGTTCCTGCGCGCGAAGCCCGAGGACCGTGCCGTGCTGCTGCAGAAGGTGTTCGGCACGGAGCTCTACCAGCGCGCGGCGGCGCGCCTGGCCGAGCTCGCGCGCGCGGCGCGCTCGCGCACGGACGTCGCGCGGCAGGGCGTCGTGGGGGCGGTGGAGCGGTTCGCGGGAGCCGCCGGGCTCGCGTCCGACGACGCACGACGGCTGCGCGAGGCCGCGGACGACGACGACCGGCTGCGGCGGGCCGACGAGGACGACGTCGCCCGGGCGCTCGCCGGGGCGTCGGTCGCGCTCGAGGTGGACGAGCCGTCGGTCTCGTTCGCGGTCCCGGCCGCGGAGGCGGCGGTCCTGCCGGAGGTGGACGAGCCGCCGGCCCCGACCGGCTCGGAGGCGGTGCCGGGCGTGCACGCGCTCGCCGTCGCGCACGTCGCGCGCCTCGACGCCGAGGCCACGGCGCTGGCGGAGCGCGCGGCGGGTGCCGACGCGACGCTCGCCGCCGCGCGCGAGCAGTTCGAGGGTGAGCGCGCGCGCCACGACGCGCTCGAGCGGCGTGCCCGGCTGCGGCTCGAGGCGGCCCGGCTCGACGAGGCGGAGCCCGCGGTGGCCGAGGACCGCCGTCGGGCGGACGCGGCGGCGCGCGCCGCGGTCGTCGCCCCGGCGGCCCAGGGCCTCGCGCGGGCCGAGCAGACCCTGCGCGCCGCGCTCGACCGGCTCGCGCTCGCGCGCACCGGGGCGCCCGCCGTCCTCGCGGACGCCGACCCGTCGACGCTCGAGGCGCTGCGTGCCGACGTCGCGACGGCGGCCGTGCGCGTCACGCGGCTCGTCCCGGTGGGCGAGTCGCTGCCCGGGCGCGAGCGCGAGCTCGCCGACGGCCGCAAGGAGATCGCGCGGGCGACGGAGGAGCGCGGTCGCGTGCTGGCCGAGCTCGACGGGCGCCCAACGCGCCGGGACGCGGTGCGAGCGCGCCTCGCGTCCCTCGCGGAGGCCGCGGGCGCGCTCGGGGTGCTGCGCGAGCGCGCGGACCGCGCCCGTGCGGTCGAGGAGGCGGCACGCCAGGCGGCGGCGCTCGAGACCGAGGTGGCCGACGCGCACGCCGAGCGGTCACGGGTCGCGGCTCGCGCGCACGAGGCGCTGGAGCGTGAGACCCGGCTCCGGTCCGCGCGCATCGCGGGTCTCGCCGGAGAGCTGGCCGCGGGGCTCGCGGCAGGGGAGCCGTGCCCCGTGTGCGGTGGGGCCGAGCACCCGCACCCGGCGCCGCTCGCCGAGGACCACCCGACGGCCGAGGACGTCGAGCGCGCCGAGCGGGAGTGCGCGGACGCCGAGCGCCTGCTGCGCGACGTCGCGGCCCGTGCCGAGGTGCTCGCCGAGCGCTGCGCGGCCCGCCGTCGGGACGCCGACGGCCTGACCCCGCAGTCGGCCGCCGAGCAGGTCGCGCAGGCGGAGGAGCTCGTGGCCGCCGCGCGCGGCGCGGAGCACGAGCGGGCCGAGGCCGAGCGGGAGCTCGAGGAGCTCGACGCGCAGACGCGCGCGCTGCAGGCCCGGGCGGCGGAGCTCGCCGAGGCGGTCGCGGGCACGACCGCGCGGCTCGAGGAGGTCGAGGCGGCGCTCGCGCGCGACCGCGCCGAGATCCGCACGGAGCTCGACGCGGCCGGTCCGCTCGTGGAGCTCGTGGACCTTCCCGACCCGCTCGCCGACGAGGGCGGCGCGCGCAACCCCGTCGCCGTCCTCGCGGCCGCGCTGGAGGACCGGGTGCGCACGATCGACGCCCTCGCGGACGCCGGCAGCGCGGTTGCCGCGGCACAGCGGTCGGCCGAGGAACGCGCGGCCGAGGTCGCCGCGCTCGTCGCCCGGTCGGGGTTCGCGGACGCGGCCGAGGCGCTCGCCGCCGTGCTCGACGACGCCGAGCGGCACGCGCTCGCCCGGCGCGTCGCGGAGCACGACGCCGCGCGCACCGCGACGGCGACCGGCCTCGCGGACCCGGCGCTCGCCGACCTGCCCGAGGCCGCGCGGGCCGACGTCGCGGCCGCGCGCGCCGCCGTCGCCGAGGCAGAGGCCGTGGCCGGTGCCGCGGCGCGGCAGCACGAGCTCGTCGCCCGGCGGGCCGAGGCGGCCAGGACGGCGGCCGAGGCCGTCGGGGCGGCGGTCGACGGCTGGACCGTGGCACGGGACGCGGCGGGGCCGGTCGCGCGCATGGCGGCGCTCGCGTCGGGCACGGGGGACAACGCGCACGCGCTCTCGCTCGCGACGTTCGTGCTCGTGCAACGGTTCGAGGACGTGGTCGCGGCGGCGAACGAGCGCCTCGCCGAGATGTCGTCGGGCCGGTACGAGCTGGTGCGCAGCGCGACGCGCGAGGACGTGCGGGCGCACAAGCGAGGCCTCGCGATGAAGGTCCTCGACCACGTGACCGAGCGCGAGCGTGATCCCCGCACGCTCTCCGGCGGGGAGACGTTCTACGTGTCGCTGTGCCTCGCCCTCGGGCTCGCGGACGTCGTCACGGCCGAGGCGGGCGGCATCGAGCTCGGGACGCTGTTCGTCGACGAGGGCTTCGGAAGCCTGGACCCCGAGACGCTGGAGGCCGTCCTCGCGGCGCTCGGCCGGCTCCGGGCGGGCGGGCGCGTCGTGGGCGTCGTCTCCCACGTCGAGGCGCTCAAGCAGTCCGTCGCCGAGCGCGTCGAGGTCCGTCGCCTCCCCGGAGGCGGCAGCACGCTCACCGTGCGCGCCTGACGGGGCCGTGCCGTCCGTCAGGACCGAGGGCGAGGCTCCGGGGACGGTGCGCACACACGGTCGACGAGCTCGGTCACGGCCGCGCGCACGGGCCCGGGCGCCGCGCCCGCGTCGAGCGCGAGGGCGGCGCGGTCGAACGCCGCGGACAGCAGCAGCGTCAGCGCGTCGAGACGCTGCTCGTCCGGGCTGTGGCTCGCGCTGCCCCCGCTGGGGTGGGCGCCGAGCGCCGCGCCGAGCCCTTCGCGCAGCGTGCGGCGCGCGTGTCGGGCGTCGAGCGCGTCGGCCTCCGCGGGGCCGAGCACGGCGGGCGCGTCGACGAGGAGGAGCCGCGTCCGGCCGGGTTCACCCATCGCGTCGAGGTAGGCGCGCGCGCCCTCGACGAGCATCGCGCGGGCGTCCGGGGCGTCCGGGGCGTCCGGGGCGTCCGGGGCGTCCGGGGCGTCCGATCGCTCCGGGGCTGCCTTGCCAGGGTCCGGCGCGGCGGTGCACGCCTCGATCTCCCGTGCGACCGCCTCCGCCTCGGCCTCGGCGACGGCGCGGAAGAGGTCCTGCTTGTCGGCGTAGTGGTGGTACAGCGCGCCGCGGGTGACGTTGGCGGCGGCGGCGATCTGCGGCGTCGAGGTCGCGGCGTAGCCGGCGCGCACGAAGAGGTCGCGCGCGGACGCGACGAGGGCGGCACGGGTCGCGTGGGTGCGTTCGGCGTTGGTCCGGCGTCGCTCTTGCATACCGACAGACTGTAGGCCATTCTCAATACATACAGCCTGTTTGTTTCTGCGACCGTCCCGGTCGCCGTCCGCGAGGAGAAGACCGTGCACATCACGAGCTGGTACCCGGTGCTCATGACCGACGACGTCGCCGGGACCGTCGCGTTCTACCGCGACCACCTGGACTTCCGGCCGCTCTTCACGAGCGACTGGTACGTCCACCTCCAGTCCGCGCACGACCCGTCGGTGAACCTCGCCGTGCTCGACGGCGACCACGAGACGATCCCGGAGAGCGGCCGAGGTCGTGCGGGCGGGCTCCTGCTCAATCTCGAGGTCGAGGACGTCGACACCGTGCACGCCCGTCTCGTCGCCGCCGGCCTGCCGATCCTGCGCTCGTTGCGCGACGAGGCGTTCGGGCAGCGGCACTTCATCACGGCCGACCCGAACGGGGTGCTCGTGGACGTCATCACCCCGATCCCGCCGACGGGGGAGTTCGTCGAGCAGTACGAGGAGTCCGCCCGCCCGACGGCGTAGCGGGCGCGCTCCCGCGAGGCTTGCCCACGGCCCACGGCCCACGGCCCACGGCCCACGGCCCACGGCCCACGGCCCACGGCCCACGGCTCGCGCCTCGGCGCTCGGGGTCCGGACCGGCCGGGGCCGGATGTCACGAACTCGCCCCGCATCCTTCTCTCCTCGGGGAGCAGAGCGACGTCCGCGGGCGTCGCGCCGTCCCGGAACGGCCGCGACCGGCGGTGTCGACCGGGAGCCGTCGAAGGAGAGCAGCAATGTCAGCAGCATCGTCCCCGCTCGAGCGCGAGCTGCGGCGCATGGAGGTCATCGCGCGCCGGGAGCAGCTCCGGCTCGTCGGCCGCGTCGCCCCGCGCGTGGCGGAGCGCCGCCGCTGGGCCGACGCACCGCGCCGCCAGTCCCCGGCCACCGCCGCCCGCTAGCCTACGGCGGTCGGGGCGCGCGACCCGTAGCGTCCGGCGGCTCGCCACCGTGCGCGGTGGGGCCCGCGCACGTCAGGCCGGCGCGCCGAGGCCCGCGAGCTCGCGCGCTCGCAGCAGCACGTCGTCGAGCATCTGCGGCGTGAGCCGGCCGGTGAACGTGTTCTGCTGGCTCACGTGGAAGCACCCGAGCAGGGTGAGGGTCTGCTCCGGGTGCGGGGGGCCGCCGTCGGGCACGAGGCCGGGGAGCGACGCCTCCGGGCTGGGGCGAGGGACGGCCCGGCGCAGCGTCACCTTCGCGCCGTGCGCGAACCGGGGCCGCGGACGCGGGACGGCCCAGCCCTGCTCGGCGAGCGTCGAGAGCAGCGCCTGCCACCCGAACCCGCCCAGCACGACGGCGACGCGCACCGAGGAACCCAGCAGCTCGACCTCACGCGCGAGGTACGGGCCGCAGCGGCGCCGTTCCTCCGGGGTCGGTTTGTTGTCCGGCGGCGCGCACCGCACCGGTGCGGTGACGCGGATCCCGGTGAGGCGGAGGCCGTCGTCGGCGGAGACCGACGTCGCCTGGTTGGCGAGGCCCGTGCGGTGCATGGCGGCGAAGAGGAAGTCGCCGCTGCGGTCGCCCGTGAACATGCGGCCGGTGCGGTTGGCCCCGTGCGCGGCGGGCGCGAGCCCGACGACGACGATCCCCGCGCGCTCGTCACCGAACCCGGGGACGGGGCGGGCCCAGTAGTCGTCGTCGCGGAACGACGCCCGCTTGACGTCGGCGACGTGCTCGCGCCACGCCACGAGTCGCGGGCACGCCCGGCACTCGACGAGGTGGGCGTCCAGCGCCGCGAGCGTCGGCGCCGTCCGGGCCGCGAGCGGGTAGTCGGGGTCGTCGGGCGTCACCCGCCCATCCTGCCCGTGCCCCCCACCTCTCCGCGCCCCCGCCCGCCGAGCACGGGGTCCGCGACCGGAATCGGAGCGATCCGGTCGCCGACCCCGTGCTCGGCGGGCGGCAGGGGCGGGGTCGGCCGTCAGGCCCGGCGGTTCGTCGGCGCCGTCGCGCCGGCGAGCGCCGTGGCGTCGTGGGGCTCGACGGCGGCCGGGACGGTGGCCTCGGCGGGCGCGTCCGGGAGTTCCGTGGCCGGGGAGGGGACAGCGACGGCGGGGTCGGGAGCGCCGAGGGAGCCCGCGGCGTCGGCCGGGAGCGGCGCGCCGAACGTGTGCCGCAGGCCGAGCAGCACCGCGCCCGCGACCACGACGACGCCGAACATCACCGCGGCCATCGTCACCGGCGGAGACCCGCCGAGCAGGCCCGTCACGGGCGCGACGACCGCCCCGACGCCGAACTGGAACGCGCCGATGAGCGCCGCGGCGCTGCCGGCGCGGTGCGCGTTGCGCTCGAGCGCGATGGCCGGCACGGACGGCATGACGAAGCCCGCGGTGCCGAGCGTGAGCACGATGAGCGGGACGAGCCACGCGAGCCCGCCACCGGCGAGCGCGGCGACGAGCAGCCCGCCCGAGAGGACGAACCCGGCCGCGACCGCACCCTGGAGGATGCGCTCGGGCGTGACGCGCCCGACGAGCGCGCCGTTGATCTGGCTGCCCGCCGTCACGGAGACCGCGCCCACGCCGAAGACGATCGCGTACTGCTGCGCGGACATCCCGTAGAAGTCCTGGAACACGAACGTCGACGCGGAGATGTACGTGAACATCGCGGCCATGTAGAAGCCGGCGATGAGCGCGAGGCCGATGAACGACCAGTCCCCGAGGAGCGAGCCGTACGAGCGCAGCGCGGCGACGGTCCCGCCGCTGCGGCGACGTTCGACGGGCAGCGTCTCGCGCAGCCGCAGGAGCACGAGCACGAAGAGCACGGCGCCCACGGCGGCGAGCGCGACGAACATGCCGCGCCACGACCCGAGCCGCAGGAACTGCGCGCCGATGGTCGGCGCGAGGATGGGCGCGACGCCCACGACCAGCATGAGCCGCGCGATGACCTTGCCGATCTGGTAGCCCTCGAACGAGTCGCGCACGATCGCCATGGACAGCACCATCCCGGCGGCTGCGGAGAGGCCCTGCACGAACCGGAGCCCCGTGAGCGCGGCGACCGAACCGGCGAAGACGATCCCGGCCGACGCCGCGACGTACACCGCGAGCGACACCAGGAGGGGAGCGCGGCGCCCGACCGCGTCGGAGACCGACCCGATGAGGAGCTGCCCGAGGGCGAGGCCGGCGAGCGTCGCGGTGAGCGTGAGCTGGACGCGGGACTCGGTCGTGCCGAGCTCGTCGACGATGCGCGGGAACGCGGAGAGGTAGAGGTCGATCGTCAGCGGCCCGATCGCGGTGAGCGCGGAGAGCAGCAGGACGAGCCCCGCGCTGACGCGCCCGGGTCGGGAGGGAGCGGCGAAGCTCGTGGAGCCGGTGCCCGACGGGGCGGCGACGGGCGCGGTCGGCACCGAGGTCGCGGGGGGAGTGGAGGCCATGACAGCGGCAACCCCGCAGGGGGTCCCGCATGTTCCCGGACGCCGTACGCGATCGGATGCTGAGACGACGGAGCGGTCTCAGCCGGTGCCGCGCGCCTCGCCGTCATGCTCGCGGTCGCGGTCGCGGTCGCGGTCGCGGTCACGGTCACGGTCACGGTCACGGTCGCCGTCGCCGTCGCCGCCGCCGAGCCCGTGCCTCGCGGCTGCGAGACCGCGCCGCGCACGGGCTTCCTCGGCGACGTCGTCGAGCTCGACGGCGAGCACCTGGGCCGCATGGTGCAGGCTCGCCGCGCGGGCGGCGTCGCCCGCGGCGAGCACGGCCTCCCCGAGCGCGTTCAGCGCCTCCGTCTCGACGAGACGTGCGCGCACGCGGCGCGCCAGGTCGACGGCGGCCTCGCCCACGGACACCGCCTCGGCGACGGAGCCCGCGGCGAGCAGCGCGGTCGCGAGGGCGCTGCGGGCCTCCGCCTCCGCGTCGGGGTCGCCGAGCCCGACGGCCGCGTCGACCGCGGCACGCAGCTCCAGGACCCCGGCCCCCGCCGCGTCGCAGCGTGCGAGGAGCCGACCCACGTGCACCCGTGCCCGTGTCGCCAGCCCCGCGTCCCCCAGGGAGACCGCGCTCGCGAGCGCGTCGCGGTGGAGCGCGAGCGCGCGGTCGAGCGCGCCCTCCGCCTCCGAGAGGATCGCCGCGTTGCTCGACACGATCGCGACGTTCAGGGCGTCGCCGACCCGCCGCGACAGCGTGAGCGCCCGGTCGTAGCCGGCGCGCGCGTCGTCGTGCCGGCCGAGGATGCGGTGCACGTCCGCGAGGTTCCCGACGGCGCGGCCCTCGCTCACCGGGTCGCCCGCGGTCCGCGCCCCGGCGGCGGCGTCGCGGTACGCGGTCTCGGCCTCGTCGAACCGCCCGAGGCGCTTGTACACGTTGCCGACGCGGTTGAGCGTCTGGCCGGGGCGGGGGTCGTCGCCGCGCTCGAGCGAGCGGACGAGCTGGGCGAGCGCCTCGTCGTACCGGCCGAGCCTCTCGAGCGCGCGCCCGAGGTCGCGCCCGGCCTGGGACCGCCCGGAGGGCCGCCCGTGCTCGACCGCCGCCGTGTGCACCGCGACCGCGTCGTTCCAGCGCCCCGCCGAGTCGAGGTACGGCGCGAGCAGGGCGGAGAGGTCGGTCACCGGGTCGGCGAGCTCGTGCTCCGCGGCGAGCGCCGACGTCGCGACGAGCAGGGCGCGGTGCGCGTCGAGCCACGCGACGGCGGCGTCCGCCGTGCGGCCGGGATGCGCGTCGCCCGCCCCTCCGCCCGCCGCTGTGCCCGCCGCTGTGCCGGTCTCTGTGCTCGTCCCGACGCCCGGCCCGGCCGCGTCGTGGTGGGGCGACGTCGCGTGCACGGCCGGCCGGGCGTCGTCGAGCAGGCGCGCGGCGAGCCGCCCGACGGCGGACGCCCGCGCCGAGAACGGGTCGTCCGTCCGGGCGAGGTCGGCGGCGAGGGTGCGCACGGCGTCGGGCACGACGACCTCCCCGCGCGACCCGGCCGCGACGAGGTGCCAGCGGCCCAGGGCGGCGAGCGCGTCGCGGCTCTCGCTCGTCGAGACGCCGAGGAGCACGGGGACCTCGTCCGCGTCGAGCGGTACCGGGACGAGGGCGAGCAGGCGCAGGGCGCGGGCGTGGTCGGCGGGCAGACGGCGGTGCACGGCGGCGAGCGCGGGGTGGAGGGCCGGCCCCGGGAGGTCCTCGACCCGGCGGACGTGGTCGGCGAGCGACCAGCCGGGTCGCGCGCGGACGTCGTCGGCGATCTGCGCCAGCGCCGCAGGGAGCCCTCCGGACGCGCGCACGAGGCGGGCGGTGGCCTCGGGCTCCGCGGCGGTGCGGTCCTGGCCGACGCGCGCCGCGAGCAGCGCGCGGGCGTCGTCCGCGCCGAGGGGCGCGAGGGTCGTGGCGGCCTCCCCGGGCAGCCCGACGACGCGGTGCGCCGCCACCACCACGCGCGCGGTAGCGGGCAGGTGCCCGACGACGTCGGCGGCCTGGGCGGGATCGGTCACGTCGTCGAGGACGATCGTCGCGCGGCGCCCGTCGAGCGCGGTCGCGAGCGCGGCGGCGAGCGCAGGGAGGTCGCGCGCCTGCGCGTCGGGCGGGGGTGCGCCGAGCGCCTGGAGCAGCGCGTCGAGCACGACGGCGGCCGGGCGCGGGCCGTCCGCCTCCCCGTGCAGGTCGACGAGCGCGACGACGTCGGCCGGGACCTCGCGGGCCGCGGCGAGCGCGACGCTCGTCGTGCCCGACCCGGGCAGGCCCGTGACCGTCACGACGCGCGGTCGCTCCCGCGAGGACTCCTGGGGCGGGGCGGTGAGCGCCGCCGCGAGCCGCGCGACCTCGTCGGCCCGACCGACGAGCGGCCCGTCGGGCACGATCGGTCCCAGCCGGACGCTCGGCGGGAGAGCGGGCTCCGGAGCGGCCGCGGGGACGGTCGCCGTCCGGTACGCGGCACGCCACGCCGCGGGCCGGCGGTCGCCGAGGACGTGCGCGACGTCCGCGAGCAGGTCGACGTCGAGCCGCGAGCGGCCCTCCCGGAAGACGTCGTAGACGGTGACGCGCCCCGGGCGCGCCTCCGCGACGGGGACGCCCCGGGCGGTGCGGAGCGCGCCGACGCGCCGCGCGATCTCGGTGTACGAGGGATCGCCGGCCCACGCCCGCAGCGCGCGCAACCGCGCGGCGAGCTCGTCCACCGACCCTGCGCCCACGGGGGACGGCGGCGGGTCGGGGGGCACGGCGCCAGGCTAGCGACGGCCGCCCGCCGCTGCGCGGCGTGCTCGCCCGGCGACGTGACCGTGGCGTGCGGGGCCGCCGGGCGACGAGCCCGGGCGGGTCAGACGAGCGTCCGGCCGTTCGGGATCGTTCGGGATGCGTGCCGCGGGCGCGCGGCGTCGCCAGGCTCTCCGCAGGCCGCGACGTCCGCGGCGCGAGGGTCCGCGCGGGGCGCGGCGGGACGAAGGAGCGACCGGTGGGGCTGTTCGACAAGCTCAAGGAGATGTTCTCGACGACGGCGGACCTCTACGCGAAGGAGGACGCCCCGCCGCTCACGCCGGCGCAGCAGCGCGGGCTCGCGCTCGGTGCGGTCTACGCCGTCGAGGGCGTGCTGCCGATCAACGCGCTGACCGTGGAGGCCGACGCGCGCACGGCCGCGAAGCCGCTCGCGGCCGGGTGGGACGTGCGGGGCGCGGACGACGTCGAGCGCACGTACGAGTTCCTCCTCACCCAGGGGCACCGGGGCTACTACGCGATCGCGATGCCGAAGGTCGAGGAGCTGTACTCGGGCCGTCTGAGCCGTCGCGACGCGAAGGGCGCGGCGGACCAGCACGTCGCCCAGGCACGGCAGGAGGCGACGGCGCGGGGCCTCGACCCCGAGCGCGCGGTGACGTTCTACCAGGGGTGGAGCGCGTCGGCGCAGACGGGCGGGCACGGCGAGCTGGCCGACCCGCTGCCGCCGTCGATCGCGGCGTGGGACGCGGCGCGGGTCGTGCACGTCAGCCGCCTCGCGGTCGACGCCGGGTTCGTCACCCCGGAGCGGGCGTGGGCCGCGATCGAGGAGGCCGTCGCGATGTCGCGCCCCGCGTACGCGTCGTGGGAGCAGTTCGGCGACGGGTTCCTCGCGGGGCGCGCGTTCTGGTCCGCGGGCAACCGCACCCCGGTCGACCAGGACCTGCCCGACTTCAAGCGCGCCGTCCGACGGCTGCTCGACACCGAGTCGTCGCCCTGGCGCACGCTGTCGTACTGACCGCGGGGGACGAGAACGACGGGAGGGCGGACGGTGCACCGGTCGCCGTGGTGGTGGCGCGCAGGGCTCCTGATCGTCGTGGTCGGCGTCGGCGTGGCGGTCGTCGCGGCCGACGACGGCCTGCGCTCGGAGGTCCACGCGGCCCTGTCGAACCTGGCGCGAGCCCTGTTCTGACCGCACCGCCCCGCCGAGCACGGGGTTGCTGTCGTCCTGGGCGTCAGAACGACGGCAACCCCGTGCTCGGCACCGTGGTCGGCGTCGGCGTCGGCGCCTGGGGCAGCGCCCGCCGGGGTCAGTCCCGGGCGTCGCGCCAGGCGACCCACTCGCGCACGAGCGACAGGTCGTAGTCCGGCCCGCTCGTGCCGACGGTGAACAGGGTCGCGCCCGCGGCGACGAGCGCGTCCGCGGACTCCGCCGGCGGCCGGGACACGGCGACCGACCGCTCGACGAGCGCGGCGGTGTCGCGTCCCACGGCCTCGCCGTGCTCGTCGAGGATCCCGCTCTTGCGCGCGAGCGTCTCCGCGTCGCCGAACGAGTGCCAGACGTCCGCGTGCTCCGCGACGACGCGCAGCGTCTTGCGCTCCCCGCCTCCGCCGACGAGCACCGGGATGTCCCGGGTCGGCGCGGGGTTCGACGCCGCCCAGCGGGCCTTGATGCGCGGGAGCGCGTCGGCGAGGTCGGCGATGCGCCCGCCCGCGGTGCCGAACTCGTACCCGAACCGGTCGTAGTCCTTCTCGAACCAGCCCGCGCCGATCCCGAGGATCAGACGACCGCCGCTGATGTGGTCGACCGTCCGCGCCATGTCGGCGAGGAGGTCCGGGTTGCGGTAGCTGTTGCACGTGACGAGGGCGCCGATCTCGACGCGCTCGGTCTGCTCGGCCCACGCCCCGAGCATGGTCCAGCACTCGAAGTGCTTGCCGTCGGGGTCGCCCGTGAGCGGGAAGAAGTGGTCCCAGTTGAAGATGACGTCGACGCCCAGGTCCTCCGCGCGCAGCACGGCGTCGCGGATCTGGGCGTAGTCGGCGTGCTGCGGCTGGAGCTGGACGCCGATGCGGAAGGGGTGCCGAGGAGAGGTCATGCTCGGAATCTACGTCCGGGCCGAGCACGACGACACCCCGCGTTGAGCACGATCTTGCCGGCGCCACGAGCGTCAGTACGACGGCAAGGTCGTGGTCGGCGGACCTAGGGTGGGCGCATGAAGCGACTGGTGGGCCTGCTCGTGACGCTCGTGGTGCTGGTGGCGGTCGCCGTCGTGGCGGACCGGGTGGCGGTGGGGGCCGCCGAGCGCGGTGCGGTCACGGCGTTCGAGCAGCAGGCCGACGACGTGTCCGGCGCCCAGATCGACATCACCGGCTTCCCGTTCCTCACGCAGCTCGTGCGCGGGTCGCTGACGCACGTCACGGGCTCCGCGGACTCCGCGTCGTTCGGCGGCTACGCGATCTCCGACCTCCAGGTCGAGGCCGACGGTGTGAGCACGTCGGAGCCGTACCGGATCGCGTCCGGGACGGCGTCGGGCGTCATCGCGGCGGAGTCGTTGCAGCAGGTCGTCGCCGAGCAGAGCGGTCTCGACGTCGACGTCGCGGCGACCAGCGGCGTGCTGTCCCTGGGCTTCGAGGTCCTGGGCACCACGATCACGGTCGACGTGACGCCGCGCGTGTCCGGCCCGGCCGAGCTCGCGGTCGACGTCGTCGCGGTCCGCACCGGCCTCGGCACGGTCTCGGTCGACGACCTGCCGTCCGGGCTCTCGGGCGCGCTGTCCGACCTGCGCGTCCCGCTCGACCTGCCCGACGGCGTCGCGCTCGACTCGGTGTCCGCGGTCGAGGGGGGCGTGCGCGTGGCCGTGACGGGGACCGACGTCGCCGCCGCGGACCTGGTGGCCTCGTGACCCGGGCCGGGTGACCGGCGTGACCGGAGCGGGGTGGGTGCCATGAGCGCCGAGGCCGTCGACGGACGTCGCGTCCTCGCGGCGCGCCTCGCCGCGCACCGGCTCCGCGCGCCCGACCTGCCCGACGTGCCGACCGCCGTCGGACATCTCGTCGCGGTGCAGGGCCAGGAGTTCCACCCCGCGCTGTGGGGCCTCACGCGGCGGCTGCGGCCGGACGCGCGGCCGGGCGCGGCGGGGGCGGTCGCCGCGTGCGACCGCGGTGAGGTGCTGCGCACGCACGTGCTGCGGCCCACGTGGCACCTCGTCCGGCCCGACGACGCGCGCTGGCTCCTCGAGCTCAGCGCGCCCCGCGTGCACCAGGCGAATGGGACGCTGTACCGGCAGGTGGGGACCGCGGGGCACGGGCCGGAGACCGACCTCGTCGTCGCGGCCGTGCAGGAGCGCCCCCGCACGCGCCGCGAGCTGGCCGCGCTGCTCGCCGCCCACGGCCGCCCGCTGGAGGGCATCGCGCTCGGCTACGTGCTCATGCGCGCCGAGCTCGACCGGCTGCTGGTCAGCGGACCCCTCGACGGCAAGCAGCAGACGTACGCCGCGTTCGACGACCGCGTCCCGCCCGGCTACGGGCCGCTCGGCGAGCGGTTCGACCGGGACGCCGCGCTCGTCGAGCTGCTGCGCCGCTACCTCGCGAGCCGCGCGTACGCGACGGTCAAGGACGTCGCGCAGTGGTCGGGCTTCACGCTCACCGACGTGCGGCGCGCGCTCGACCTCCTCGACGGCGAGGTCGTGGCGGTGCCCGGGGCGGGGGCTCTCGAAGGGCTGACGCTCTGGCGGCTCGCCGACCCCGGGGAGCGCGTGCTCGACCCCGCGCCGTTCGTCGGTGCGCTCGCGCCCGACGGCGACCCGTCCCGACCGGTCGTCGACCTGCTGCAGAGCTACGACGAGCTGTTCGTGTCCTCCGGCGAGACGCGCGGGGTCGTCGTGGCCGACGGCGTCGACCTCGGCGACCGGCTCGGGTCCTTCATCCACGCCGTCGCGGTCGACGGCGTCGTCGTCGGGCGGTGGCGCTGGGTCGTCGGGACGCGCGACGTCGTCGTCGAGCCGCAGTGGCGCCGCGCGCCGTCGTCCGCGGAGGAGGCGGCGCTCGCCTTCCAGGCGGACGCGGTCCGCGTGCACTGGGGGCGAGGTGCTGCGGCGCCCAGGATCAGTGCCGGGGCACGCCCGGGCGCGTGACGAGGTGCACGAGCACGGCCGTCAGCACGATCACCCCGACGTAGACCGCCATCGCGACCGGTGACGTGACGGCGAGGAAGGTCAGGGCGGTGTTGCCGACGAGGTGCAGCACGACGGCCGCCGGGACCCCGCCGCGCAAGCGCTCGCTGACCAGCCAGTACGCGCTCGAGAGCGGGATCATCGCGAGCAGGAACAGCGCTGCCTCGACGCTCGCGAGCCCGAGCGACGACTGCCAGGTGCCCGTGAGCGCGAAGAGCGGCAGGTGCCACACCGCCCACACGGCGCCGAGCACGGCGGAGGTCGCGAGCGGCGAGAGCTGACGGCGCAGGCGCGGTTGCGCGTAGCCGCGCCACCCGAGCTCCTCCGACAGCGGCCCCGCGCACAGCGAGACGAGGCTGAACAGGAGCGGGCCGCCGGCCGCGACGACGGCCGCCGCACCGGCCGACAGGTCCGCCGTCGGGCCGCCGAGGGACGGGACGACGAGCGCGGCGACGACCGCGGGCGCGGCACCGAGCCCGACGGCGGCCGGGAACCAGCGCCCGGCGGCGCCCCAGCGTGCGGCGCGCGGGCTGCGGCGACCGGTCCCGGCGAGGACGATCGCCGCGAGCGTCGGCCCGAAGCCACCGAACGCGTAGAGCGCGAAGACGAGCGTTTCGGTCACGTCGCCACCGAGCAGCCACGCGGCGCCCCACGGGGCCCAGGACAGCCCGAACGTGAGCGCCCAGAACGCCGTGAGCCCGCCGCGCACGGGCTGCGCCGCGTCGTCGGGGGCGTCCCGGACCAGGACGGGGGACAGGTGCCGGGACCGCGCCGTCGCGGGCCGAGGTCGTGCGCTCGTCGTCATGCCTCGATCCCACCGTTCCGCCGGGCTCCGCGGACCCCGGCCCACCCCCGTCCCCGAAGGGGGACACCCCCCGGGTCACCCCCGGTCCTGGCCCTGCCGGGCACGGGATCGGCGACCGGACCGGCAGGGCCACCCCGTGCTCGACGGGGTGGGTGGGGGTGGAGCCGGGGTGGTCGGGCGAAGGGGTGGCAGGGTGGGGGCGTGACGAACACCGACGCTCCGCGTCTCGCCAACTGGGCCGGGAACCTCACCTACGCGTCCGCCGGGGTCGCGCACCCCGCGCACCCGGAGGAGCTCGCCGACGTCGTGCGGCGGTCGGCGCGGGTCAAGGCCCTGGGGTCGCGGCACTCGTTCGGGGACGTCGCGGACACGACGGGCACGCACGTCGTCCTCGACCGGTACGACGACGGCCGCGCCCCCGTGGAGATCGACCCGGCATCGGGCGTGGTGTCGGTCGCGGCGGGACTGCGGTACGGCGACGTGACGCGGCACGTCCAGGCGGCGGGCCGGGCGCTCGCGAACCTCGCGTCGCTCCCGCACATCTCGGTCGCGGGGTCGGTCGCGACGGCGACCCACGGCTCGGGCGACGCGGTCGGCTCGCTGGCGAGCGCCGTCGTCGGGCTGGAGCTCGTCACGGGCGACGGCGAGCGCCGGACGCTGCGGCGCGGTGACGCGGACCTTCCCGGCGCGGTCGTCGCGCTGGGGGCGCTGGGCGTCGTGACGCGCGTCGAGCTGGAGACGGTCCCGACGTTCGACGTCCGTCAGGACGTGCACGTCGGGCTGCCGTGGGACGCGGTGACGGCGCACTACGACGAGATCACCGCGTCGGCGTACTCGGTGAGCCTCTTCACGGACTGGGGGCCCGACGGCGTCCAGCAGGTCTGGCGCAAGTCCCGCCTCGCGCCGGGGGAGCGAGGCGTGACGCGGACGGACTTCTTCGGGGCGACGCCCGCGACGACGATGCTGCACCCCCTGCCCGGCATCGACCCCGTGCACTGCACGCCCCAGCTCGGGGAGCCCGGCCCCTGGAACGAGCGGCTGCCGCACTTCCGGCTCGACTTCACGCCGAGCAACGGCGCCGAGCTGCAGTCGGAGTACCTCGTGCCGCGCGGCCGGGCCCAGGAGGCGTTCGCCGCGATGCGCGACCTCGGCCCGCGCGTCACCCCGCTGCTCCAGGTGGGGGAGATCCGCACGGTCGCGCCCGACCCCGAGCCGCTGTGGCTCAGCCCGTTCGACGGCCCGGCCGTCGGCGTGCACCTCACGTGGAAGCCCCTGCCCGACGACGTCGCGCGCGTCCTGCCCGACGTCGAGGCCGCGCTCCTCCCGCTCGGCGCGCGCCCGCACTGGGGCAAGCTCTCGCACGCGCTCGTCCACGACCCGGGCTCGGTCGCGGTGCTCTACCCGCGCGCCGACGACTTCGGCGCGCTCGCGCAGCGGTACGACCCGGAGGGCCGCTTCCTCGGCGGGTACGTCGAGCGTCTGCTCGCGGGCTGAGCGCCGCGCCCCGGCTCGCACGGTGCCCGACCGCTCGTTACGGTCGTCCGAGCACCGAGAGGCTCGCCGCCGCGCCGACCCGCGCGGCGCCCGCGCGGGCACGGCACGACAGAGGTACCGAGGAGAACTGTGGCAGCGACCGGCACGGCGGGCGGGGAGCCCGCGACGCAGAAGCCGCGCGAGGAGTGGACCGGGCAGGTCGGCTTCATCATCGCGGCCATCGGCTCGGCGGTCGGGCTGGGGAACATCTGGCGGTTCCCCGGCGTGGCGTACGAGAACGGGGGCGGGGCGTTCCTCGTGCCGTACCTCGTCGCCCTGCTCACCGCGGGCATCCCCATCCTGTTCCTCGACTACGCGGTCGGGCACCGCTTCCGCGGCTCCGCCCCGACGGCGTTCCGGCGGATCGCGCGGTGGCTCGAGGGCCTGGGCTGGTTCCAGGTGATGATCTGCTTCGTCATCGCGCTCTACTACACCGCGGTCATCGCGTGGGCCGTGAGCTTCTTCGTGTTCTCGTTCGACCTGCGGTGGGGCGACGACCCGGCCGCGTTCTTCACGGGCGACTACCTGCGGCTCGCCGACCCGGGGGTCAGCCTCGAGTTCGTGCCGGCGGTGCTCGTGCCGCTGGTCGCGGTCTGGGTCGTGACGATCGTCGTCCTCGCGCTCGGCGTCGCGAAGGGCGTGCAGCGCGCGAACACGGTGTTCCTGCCGCTGCTCGTCGTGGCGTTCGCGGTGCTCGTGGTGCGCTCGCTGTTCCTCGAGGGCGCGGCGGACGGGCTGAACGCGCTGTTCACCCCGGACTGGGCGGCGCTCGGCGACCCCAACGTGTGGATCGCCGCGTACAGCCAGATCTTCTTCTCGCTGTCGATCGCGTTCGGGATCATGGTCACGTACGCGTCCTACCGTCGACGCCGGTCCAACCTCACGACCCCGGGGCTCGTCGTCGCGTTCTCCAACTCCTCGTTCGAGATCCTCGCCGGCATCGGCGTCTTCGCGACGCTCGGGTTCCTCGCGCACGAGCAGGGGGTCGGCGTGGGGGAGCTCGAGGGCATCAGCGGGCCGATCCTCTCGTTCGTCACGTTCCCCGCGATCGTGTCGCAGATGCCGGGCGGGCCGATCTTCGGCGCGCTGTTCTTCGGGTCCCTCGCCATGGCGGGGTTCACGTCGCTCCTGTCGATCCTCCAGGTCGTGTCCGCGGGGTTCCAGGAGAAGTTCGGCTGGACGCCGCGCCAGGCGTCCGTGCGCCTCGGCGTCGTGAGCGCGATCATCTCCGTGCTGCTCTTCTCGACCACGACCGGGCTCGTCGCCCTCGACACCGCCGACCAGTGGGCCAACAACGTCGGCATCGTGGGGTCGGCCGTGCTCATGTCCGTGCTCCTGCTGTGGGTGCTGCGGCGCGGGCCCGAGCTGCGCTACCACCTCAACGCCGTCTCGACGTTCCGCCTCGGTTCCTGGTGGCAGGTGCTCGTCGCGGTCCTGGCCCCGCTCGTACTGGGCTACATGCTCGTGTCGCGGATCGTCACGCTCGTCGTCGACGGCTACGAGGGGTACCCCGCCTGGTACCTCGCGCTCGTCGGGTGGGGCGCGATCGCGTTCATGGTGCTCGCCGCGCTGGTGCTCACCGCGCTGCGCTGGCGCCGCAGCCCCGACGACTTCGTCCCCTGGCCGCCGTACCCGCCGGGTGACGCCGTGGCGGGCCCGGGACGTGCGCCGTCGGGCCGCGGGACGACGGGCCGTGCGACGGCAGGCAGCAACCGCGCCGGCCGTACGACGACCACGACCGGTCCCGACGGGGAGGAGACCCGATGACCACCTCGGCCGTGATCCTGCTCGTGCTCGCCATCGTCGTCGTGTGGGGCGGGCTGCTCGTCGCGATCCTGCGGCTGCGCGCCCAGCCCGAGCGTGCGGACTATCCGCCGGGGGACGAGGACGACCACCGCGAGGACGAGGCGCCCGTCGAGCGCGACACATAGCCGACGCCGGCCCGCGCCGTCGCGCGACCGCGCGCCGGGCGACGCGGCGGGCGGGTGCGGTTCGTCACGGTTCGGCGTCGATGTCCCCGCCGGTTTGGTGAGCGGGGCCGAACGGCCCCACACTCGTGCGCAGGTGCCGCGCACCGCCGGGTCCTCTGTTCCCCGTACGTTCCTCTGCCCTCACGGGCCGGGTGCTGACGTAACACGACGGAGACGATCGGTGTCTACGCTGCCCCTGCCCGGCCCCACACCGATCGGAGACACCATGCGTACGACCTCGCGGAAGCTCCCCCTCACCGGTCTCGTCGCGCTCGCCGCGACGAGCACCCTCCTGCTCGCCGCGTGCACCGACGCGTCCCAGACCGGGACGGACGGCAGCGCCTCGGGTTCCGGTGACGAGACGTCGGCGGCGCCGTCGTTCGACCCGTCGACGATCGAGGTCGACGACGCGGCCGCCGCGCTCCTGCCCGAGGACGTCGCCTCCGCGGGGACGCTCGTCGTCGGCTCGAACACCGAGTACGCGCCCGCCGAGTTCATCGACGCCGACGGCAAGACCCCGATCGGGTTCGACATCGACGTCATCAAGGCGGTCGGCGCGACGCTCGGGCTCGACGTCGAGGTCCAGTCGGCCGACTTCCCCGCGATCATCCCCGCGCTCGGCACCAAGTACGACGCGGGCATCTCCTCGTTCACCATCACCGAGGAGCGCATGCAGGAGGCGAACATGATCGCCTTCCTCAACGCGGGCTCCGCCTACGCGGTCGCGTCGGGCAACCCGGACGACATCGACCCCGAGAGCCTGTGCGGGGTGACCGTCGCCGTGCAGACGGGCACGGTCCAGGACGAGGACATCGCCGTCCAGAGCCAGGCGTGCACCGACGCCGGCGAGGAGAAGATCGACATCCTCCAGTACGACTCGCAGTCCGACGCCACGACGAACGTCGCGGGCGGCAAGGCGCAGGTCCTGTACGCCGACTCGCCGGTCATCGGCTACGCCGTCGAGCAGACGGGCGGCCAGCTCGAGCAGCTCGGCGACGTGTTCGACAGCGCGCCGCAGGGCGTCGTCGTCGCGAAGGACGACACCGAGCTCGCCGCCGCGATCCAGGCGGCGCTGCAGTCCCTCATGGACAGCGGCCAGCTCGAGGAGATCCTCGGGGCGTGGGGCAGCGGCGACGCGGCCCTGGAGACCGCCGAGCTCAACCCGTCCGTCGGCTGACGACCCTCTCGCCAGCCCCGTCCGTCCCGCCGTCCCGCGGGCGCCCACCCGGCGCCCGCGGCCGGCGGGCGGGAACGACCGCGCGGACGACGACGACCGTGCGGCCCGGCTCGCCCCCCGAGCCCCGACCCCCCGAGGTGCACCATGACGACCGGTAGCTCCCCCCGCGGCGCCGCCGCCGGACCGGGCGACGACCCGGTCCCCGACCGCATCCACGCCGTCCCCGTCCCCCGGCCCGGCCGATGGGTCTCCGCCGCCCTGCTGCTCGTGCTCGCCGCGATGGCGGCCAACGCCCTGCTGACGAACGAGAAGTTCCGGTGGGACGTCGTCTGGCTGTACTTCCGCGACGTGACGGTCGTGCGCGGCGTCGGCTGGACGCTCGTGCTGACCTTCGGCTCGATGCTCATCGCGATCGTCCTCGCCGTGCTCCTCGCGATCATGCGGCGCTCGGACAACCCCGTCATGCGGTCGGTGAGCTGGGGCTACATCTGGTTCTTCCGCGGCACCCCGATCTACACGCAGCTCGTGTTCTGGGGCCTCATCTCGGTGCTCTACCCGCGCCTGAGCCTCGGCATCCCGTTCGGGCCGGAGTTCTTCGAGTTCCGCACGGCGGACCTGTTCACCGCGTTCGTGTGCGCGCTCATCGGGCTCTCGCTCAACGAGGCGGCGTACCTCGCGGAGATCGTGCGCGCTGGCCTGGGGTCGGTCGACCCGGGCCAGACCGAGGCCGCGAAGGCGCTCGGCATGAAGGACGGCAAGATCCTCACGCGCATCGTGCTGCCGCAGGCCATGCGCGTCATCGTGCCGCCCACGGGGAACGAGACGATCTCCATGCTCAAGACGACGTCGCTCGTCCTCGCGGTGCCGTTCACGCTCGACCTGCAGTACTCGACGAACGCGATCGGCAACCGCCTGTTCCTGCCGATCCCGCTGCTCATGGTCGCCGCCATCTGGTACCTGCTCATCACGAGCGTCCTCATGGTCGGCCAGCACTACGTCGAGCGGTACTACGGCCGCGGGTTCGGCACCCAGACCCCGACCCGGCGCCGCGGGCGCGGCCCGGGCGGCCGCGGGCGGAAGCCGAGCCGGCAGGACCTCATCGCCGCGTCCGGCACGACCAAGGACGACCCCTTCCTGGAGGTGACCCCGTGAGCGGGACGCACGGCACGCCGTCGGGCACGACGACCACGGACGCCACGCCGATGGTGCAGGTCGAGGGCCTGCACAAGATGTTCGGCGACCTGCACGTCCTCAAGGGCGTGGACCTCGAGGTCCCGCGGGGCTCGGTGTGCGTCGTGCTCGGGCCGTCGGGCTCGGGCAAGTCGACGCTGCTGCGCTGCGTCAACGAGCTCGAGGAGATCACGGGCGGCCGCGTCCGGGTCGACGGCGAGCTCATGGGCTACCGCGAGGTCACCAAGGACGGCCGCGCGCGCCTGCACCGCCTGCACCCGAAGGTCGTGGCGCGGCAGCGTTCGCGCATCGGCATGGTGTTCCAGCGGTTCAACCTGTTCCCGCACATGACGGCGCTCGAGAACGTCGCTGAGGCGCCCGTCCAGGTGCGCGGGCTGAGCAAGGCGCAGGCGCGTGCGCGCGCGTCGGAGCTCCTGGACCGCGTGGGGCTCGCGGACCGCGCCGACCACTACCCGGCGCAGCTCTCCGGCGGCCAGCAGCAGCGCGTGGCCATCGCGCGGGCGCTCGCCATGGATCCCGAGCTCATGCTGTTCGACGAGCCGACGTCGGCCCTCGACCCCGAGCTCGTCGGCGAGGTGCTGGCCGTCATGCGCGACCTCGCGCGGTCCGGCATGACGATGATGGTCGTGACGCACGAGATCGGGTTCGCGCGCGAGGTCGCCGACACCGTCGTCTTCATGGACGAGGGCGTCATCGTCGAGCAGGGGACCCCGGAGCAGGTGCTCGGGGACCCGCAGCACGAGCGCACGCGGTCGTTCCTCGCCCACGTGCTGTAGGCGGCGTCGTCCCGGCGCGGGACGCGAGATCGGCCCGGGCGTCCGAGGTCGGCCCTCCGTGGGTCGACCGGGGGCGGTCGGGTCGATCCGGCGCTCAGCCGGCGCGGCGGCGGCGCGGGAGCGCGGGAGCGCCGTGCGCCGGCGCGAGACGGGGCGAGAGCCCCGTGGGCCGGGCGACCGTGACCATCTCCCCGCTGAGCGCCCGGCCGAGGTGCACGAGCGGCAGCATGTTCTCGTGCTCGACCACGAGGGCGTCGTAGATCGGGGTCTCGCTGTCGGGGGTGGGGGAGGAAGATCGCGTCAGCACGCCTCCCACTGTCGGTGAGGGACGTGTGTTCCGCGACCGGAAGCGGTGACGTGTCCGTGAGGCGTTCGTGGAGACCGCCGGGTCACCAGCCCCAGCCGCCCCAGTCCCAGCCGCCCCCGCCGCCGTCCCCGTCGCCGCCGTCGTTCCCGTTCCCGCCGCCGTTCCCGGGACCGTTCCCGGGACCGTTTCCCGGACGGTCCTCCTGCTCGCGCTCGTCCTGCTCCTTCTGACGGTCGTCGAGCTCCTGCGAGCGCTTCGACGCGTCCTCCTCGGCCTTCGCCACGGCCTCCTCGCGCTCCGTGAGCTGGGCCGTCGCGGCGTCGAGCTCGGCGCGCTGCGACTCGAGGTCGGCCCGCTCGGACTCGAGCTGCTCGCGCTCCGCCGCGACCTCGCTCTGCACGCGCTGCGCCTCGGCCTGCTCGCGCTGCGCCTCGCCCTGCGCCGAGAGCGTGAGGCCGATGCCCACGAGCAGCCCGACCGCGACGCCCGCGAGACCGACCGCCGTCGGGACGACCCACCGCCGCCCCCGGTCCGGCGCGTGGTCGCCGTCGTCGTCGGCCGCGGGCAGGGCGAGCGGCCCCACGGGGACGACGCCGGAGCGCCCGGCCCGGGCGGCGACCGCCGGAGCCGCGGCTGCCGTGGCGACGGGCGTCGCGCGGCCGACCGGGACAGGCGTCGGGCGCGCGGCCGGGACGGGGCCGGACGACGTCGGACGCGCGGCCGGGCCGTCGAGCATCCCGCCGAGCGCGGGGAGGATCATCGTCGAGCTCGCCACGGGGTGGTCGTCCACGGCGCCCGGGACCGGCGGGCGTGCCGGGACGGCGGCCGCGACGCGCGTCGCGTCGGCGTCGGGGCCGACCACCGGGGTGGCGCCCGACGAGCGGGCGCGCAGCGACCGGCGGGTCGGCGTGCCGGCCCCGGCGGGCAGCGGCTCGGTGGTGCGCAGGACGGGCGCCTCCGGGGGCGGCACGGGCCCGGGGGCCGGGGCGGCGTCGTCCGCCCAGAACACCCACCCGGGCGGGGGCGGCGGCCAGGACGGGTCCGGGTGCCACTCGGTCGTCGGGGTGAAGCCCTCGGGCACGGGCCACCCCGGCGGCGGCACGAAGCGTACGGCCATGGGTCCTCCTTCGGTGGCGCCCGCCGCGCGGGGGCGGGACGCCGGGAGCCGCGGGGCTCCCGGTCCGGCGTGGACGTGCCGCGGCGACGTCCGACGACGACGTCCGGGCGGGACGTCCGACGGGAACAGTAGGGGAGCCCTGCCCGTCGGCACGAATCGCCCCATCCCGGGCACGGGCAGGCCCAGGGGCGGCGCGGACGCGTGGGTGGCCGCTGGTAGAACGGACGCAGACCGACGGACGGTCGGCGGCGACGGCCGTCGGCGGCCGTCCGAACCGGAGGTGTGCGTGTTCCTCGTCGACGAGCCGGTGCTGCGGGCCGCGACCGTGGCCGACCGGCCCGGTGCCCGCGTGGCCCCACCCCGCGAGCAGGCGCTCGTGCTGTCGGCGAGCGACCTCGTCGTGGCCGCCGACTGCGAGTACCGGCTCCTGGTCCGGCTCGACGAGCAGCTCGGGCGCGCACCCCGCCGCGACGCGGGCGAGGACGTGATGCTCGCCCGCACCGCCGAGCTCGGCGCCCGGCACGAGCGCGAGGTGCTCGCGGGCTACGAGGCCGAGCACGGCCCGTTCGACCCGACGACGGGCCGCGGCGTCGTGCACGTCGAGCCGCCGCGCGGCACGTCGTGGGACGAGCTCGTCGCCGCCCAGGCGCGCACGCTCGCCGCGGTCGAGGCGGGGGCGGACGTCGTGCACCAGGCCGCCTTCTTCGACGGCGCGTTCCACGGGCGGGCCGACTTCCTCGTGCGCACGGGCACGGACGACGCGGGCGCTGCGCGCTACGCCGTCGTGGACGCCAAGCTCGCGCGCCGCGCGAAGGTCCCCGCGCTGCTCCAGCTCGCCGCGTACGCCGACCAGCTCGTCGGCGCGGGCGTCCCGGTGGACCCGGAGGTCTCGCTCGTGCTCGGCACGCGCGAGCGCACGTCGCACCGCCTGGCCGACCTGCTGCCCGTCTACCGGGACCGGCGCGAGCGGCTCGTGCGGCTCACGGCCGAGCACGTCGCGCGCGAGGGCCGCGCCCCGTGGGACGACCCGGCGGTCCGCGCGTGCGGGCGCTGCGCCGACTGCCGTGCCCAGGTGGAGGCGCGCCGGGACGTGCTCCTCGTGGGCGGCGTGTACGAGTCGCAGCGCGCGGCCCTGCACGCGGCGGGGATCCTCACGATCGACGAGCTCGCCGCCGCGACCGACGAGACGCCGGTCCCGGCGGGGATGAGCCGGTCGAGCTTCGCGCGCGTGCGGCGGCAGGCCGCGCTCCAGCTCGGCACCGGCCCGTCCGACGGCACGGTCGTGTGGGCCGACGCGTCCGGGCCGCACGAGCTGTCGTGGCGCATCGACGACCCGGCGCCGGTGCTCGCCCTGCCGGAGCCGAGCCCCGGCGACCTCTTCTTCGACTTCGAGGGGGACCCGCTGTGGACGGACGCGGGCGGCACGAGCTGGGGGATCGACTACCTGTTCGGGTGGGTCGAGCGCCCGGCGACGCCCGAGGACCGGCCGCCGTTCCACGCCCTGTGGGCGCACGACCTCGCGGCGGAGCGTGACGCGCTCGTCGCGTTCGTCGACCACGTCAACGCGCGCCGCCGCGTCCACCCCGACCTGCACGTCTACCACTACGCCGACTACGAGCGCGCGCACCTGCTCGCGATCGCCGCGCGGCACGGCGTCTACGAGGAGGAGGTCGACGACCTCCTGCGCGACGGCGTCCTCGTCGACCTGTACGCCGTCGTGCGGCAGGCGCTGCACGTGTCCGACCGCTCGCGGTCCATCAAGAAGCTCGAGCCGCTCTACATGGGCGACGAGCTGCGCACCGGCGACGTGACCACGGGCGCCGCGTCCGTCGTCGCGTACGCCGAGTACACCGCCCTGCGCGACGCAGGCCGCAGCGAGGAGGCGGCCGAGCTCCTCCAGGGGATCGCGGACTACAACCGGTACGACTGCGTGTCGACGCTGCGCCTCGCCGCGTGGCTGCGCGAGGCGGCCGCGGCGGTGGCCGGGGCAGCGGAGCGAGACACCGGCTCCGCGGCCGCGACGACCGATACGGCGGCCGCGAGCGTCGCGGCTGCCACCACCGGCGCGGCTGCCGCGCCCGGCGCGGGCGAGCGGGAGCGGTCGTCCGCGGTGCTGCTGGAGGAGGAGATCCGGCAGGCCGTCGGCGAGGACCGCGCGCGGCGCACGGCGGACGAGCAGGCGCTCGCGATGTACGGGGCGGCGGCCGGCTACCACCGGCGCGAGGCCAAGCCGTTCTGGCACGAGCACTACTCTCGGCTCGCGCTCCCGCCGGACGAGTGGCTGGGGCGGCGGAACGCGTTCCTCGTCGAGCAGGCGGAGGTCGTCTCGGGGTGGGAGGTCGAGCCGGGCCGGCGCACGTGGTCCCGGCGCCTCGAGCTCGTCGGGCGGCTGCCCGAGGGCAGCGACCTGCGCGTGGGCGTCGCCCCGTTCGTGCTCTACGACCCTCCCTTGCCGCCGTGCGCCCGGACGGCGGTCGACGGCGTGCGGGGCTGGCTCGGCGGCGGGGCGATCCTCGACGTCGGGCGCCGCGCGACGCCGGCGGGCGAGCGCGACGTGCTCGTCGTGCGCGAGCAGCTCCCGACGAGCGCGGAGCCGTTCGACGCGACCCCGGTCGCGCTCACCCCGTCGCCCGGGCCCGGCACGAAGCCGCTCGAGGCCGCGACCGAGGAGGCCGCGCGCCGCGCCCTCGCCACGTGGCGGGCCACGGGCTCGCTCCCGCAGGACGCCGCGACCGACGTGCTCCTGCGGCGCCCGCCCCGCCTCGTGCCGCCCGCCGCAGCCCGCGCAGCCGACGGCGTCGACGCCGACAGAGCGGCGGTCGGTGCGCTGCCTCCGGCCGAGGAGGACGTCGTCGACGCGGTGACGGCCGCCGTCGAGCGCCTCGACGGCTCGTACCTCGCGGTGCAGGGACCGCCCGGGACGGGCAAGACGTACGTCGGGGCGCGGGTCGTGGCACGGCTCGTCGCGCAGGGGTGGCGCGTCGGGGTCGTGGCGCAGTCCCACGCCGTGGTCGAGAACCTGCTGCGCGCGGTCGTGCTCGGCGCAGGCGTGCCGCGCGAGCTCGTCGCGAAGAAGCTCGCGGCGGACGGTCCGTCGTCGCGCGCCGTGTACGCCGAGCTCGACGGCGCCCACCTCGCCGCGTTCGCGACCGAGCCGGGTCCGCGCGTCGTCGGGGGCACCGCGTGGGACTTCTCCGCCGAACGGCTGCCCGCGGGCACGCTCGACCTGCTCGTCGTCGACGAGGCGGGCCAGTTCTCGCTCGCGAGCACGGTCGCGGTCGCGCGGTCGGCCCGCCGGCTGCTGCTGCTCGGCGACCCGCAGCAGCTCCCGCAGGTCAGCCAGGGCCGCCACCCCGAGCCGGTCGACCGCTCGGCCCTCGCCTGGCTCGCCGACGGCCACGGGGTCCTGCCGCCCGAGCGCGGCTACTTCCTCGCCACCACGTGGCGCATGCACCCGGACCTCGCCGCCGCGGTCTCGACGCTCTCCTACGAGGACCGGCTGCGGGCGCACCCGAGCGCCGCGGCCCGCCGCCTCGACGGCGTCGCCCCCGGCGTGCGGCAGGTGCTCGTGGAGCACGCGGGCAGCACCGTGCGCTCCACGGAAGAGGCCGCCGAGGTCGTGCGCCAGGTCGCGGACGTCCTCGGCCGGTCCTGGACCACGACGGTCGACGGCGTCGCGCACGAGCGTCCGCTGGGGCAGGGCGACGTGCTCGTCGTCGCCCCGTACAACGCGCAGGTGTGGGCGGTGCGCGACGCCCTCCGCGACGCGGGCTACCCGGACGTCGAGGTCGGGACGGTCGACCGGTTCCAGGGCAAGGAGGCGCCGGTCGTCATCCTCACGCTCGCGGCGTCGTCCGGGCACGAGGCGTCGCGCGGGCTCGGGTTCCTGCTCTCGCGGAACCGCCTCAACGTCGCGGTGTCGCGTGCGCAGTGGAGCGCGGTCGTCGTGCGCTCGCCCGGTCTCACCGAGGCGCTGCCCCGGTCGGCGCGCGGTCTGGAGGAGCTCGGCGCGTTCCTGGCCCTCACGTCCTGACAGGCGACGCCCCGGTGTCGGGGCCGCCGGGACCGCCCACCGGAACGACCGCCGGGACGACCGCCGGGACGACCGCCGGGACGGTCGCCGGAACCGCGGGCCGGTGCGCGTCGTTGGTCGGGGAGTGAGCCGTACCCGGCCACGACCCCGGCGCGAGCGCACGGCGCAGCGCCCCCACTCCCGGAGGACGACCCATGGGATTCCTGGACCGGCTCCTCGGCCGCGAGCCGCGAGACCACGGCGGCGCGCCGCAGCACACGGGCCCCTACGGCGCCCAACCCCCGACGCAGCCCGCGAACCCCTACCCGACCCAGTACCCGGCCCAGCAGCCCGCGTACGGCAGCGCCCCGCAGGACGCCCGGCCGGCGGCCGGGCAGCGCACGCCGGACCAGGTCGCGATCGACCGGTACCGCTACCTGCTCCGCACCGCGCCGCCGGACGCCGTCGAGCAGGCGCACGCCGAGGCCTTCGCCCGGCTCACGCCCGAGCAGCGCCGACAGGTGCTCGCCGAGCTCGGCGAGCAGGTCCCGGCGGGAGAGCGGGCGACGTCGGACGCCCCGCAGGACCTCGCGCGCATGGCGACGCGGGCGGAGATGCGGCAGCCCGGGACGCTGGAGCGCACCTTCGCGGGCCGGGGCCAGGCGGGCCCCGGCTTCGGCGCGATGGTCGGCTCCAGCCTGCTCGGCACGATCGCGGGCGTCGTCATCGGGTCCGCCGTCGCGAACGCCCTCTTCGGGCCCGCGTTCGCGGACCCGAGCCAGCCCGTGGCCGAGGACACGGCAGCGGGCGCCGGCGAGGACCCGGGCGCCGCCGAGGGCGGCGCGGACGGCGGTGCCGTCGAGGCGTCGGGCGGGGACCCCGCGGGCGGTGCCGACGGCGGCGGGTTCGACGGCGGGGGCTTCGACGGCGGCGGGTTCGACGACTTCGGCGGCTTCGGCGAGTTCTGAGAGCGGCTCCGCGCCCGGTGGCATCTGGCGCAGCGACCGACGCCGCCGCGGCTCCCCGAAACGCACGAGTGCCCCCGACCGGACGGTCGGGGGCACTCGGTGAACGATCGATCGGTGCGGCGAGCCGCTACCGAGGAGATCGGGTCAGACCGGGCGGATGTTCTCCGCCTGCGGGCCCTTCGGGCCCTGCGTCACGTCGAACTCGACGCGCTGGTTCTCCTCCAGCGTGCGGAAGCCCTGCGACTGGATCGCGGAGTAGTGCGCGAACACGTCGGCGGAGCCGTCCTCGGGGGCGATGAAGCCGTAGCCCTTCTCGCTGTTGAACCACTTCACGGTTCCGGTAGCCATTGTTACTCCTTCAAGAGTGTGGAAACACCCCCCGCGGGCGCAGGGGAGTACATCACGGTGTTCGTCGTCAACTCTTGGGTAACAAGGTCCGCCGGGCACCCGCCGGGTGGCGGTCACGTCGACGCGAGGACAAGCGAGGCACTGCAATCTCGGAGACAACCGTACATGGTAGGCCCCCTCTTGGCCATGGGTTGCCGAGAGCTGTCGTGCAGACGCTCGCGGCGGCCACGACGGCGGGCGCAGGGAGCGCGCCCGGAGGCGCCCGGACGTTCCCCGGGAGGCCCCCGCGAGGTGCGAGGAGAGCGCCGCCGAGGAGGGCGTCGAGGGCTCGGAACGGGACGTTCGTACCGTTCACGGAACGAAACGAGACCCTTGCGTTACGAGTCGGTAACAACTCCCTGCGTCTCACGAAACCCGATCCGCCTACGTTCACGTCACCCAGGAACGCGGAGGCGCCCCCTCCCGCGGATCCGTGGGTCCGGAGCCCTCCGAGATGCCGCGGAGGGCTCCGGACGGCGCGGCCGCGGGGAGGTTTCGTCCCCGGGTGACCTGTGTCACTATTCAGCACGCAATTCAGTGTTGAATTCAGCGATCGACCGCGGAGAGAGGCGGCTTGGCTGCCTCCGCGGGGATCAGGACCACGGAGGTTGGCATGCATCGCACAGCACGACGGGCGAGCGGGGGTGCCGCCCTGCTCCTCGCGGCCACCCTCGTCCTCACCGCCTGCGGTCCCCAGTCCCAGGGCGGCGGCGACGAGACGACCGGGACGTCGACCGAGACTGACGACGGCGGCGGCTCGGCCGACCTGAGCATCGTCCCGTCGGTCCAGATCGACATCGACGGTGCCGAGGTCGAGGCGACCGCGGCCGGCAACCCGGTGGACCCCGCCGGTGACGGCAGCGCCGAGTGCGCCGACGGCACCTCGATCGCGGTGGCCGGAGCCCTCACGGGCCCGAACGCCGCGCTCGGCCTCAACATCCAGTACGGCGCCCAGGTCGCGGTGGACGCGTTCAACGAGGCGAACCCGGGCTGCCAGGTCACGCTGAAGCCGTTCGACACCGAGGGCGACCCGCAGAAGGCGACCCAGGTCGCCCCGCAGATCGTCGGCGACGCGAGCGTGCTCGGCCTGCTCGGCCCGGCGTTCTCGGGCGAGACGGCCGCCACGGGCGACGTGTTCAACCAGGCCGGCCTGCTGTCGCTCACGGCGTCGGCGACCAACCCCGACCTCACGAAGAACGGCTGGACGAACTTCTTCCGCGGTCTCGCCAACGACGCCGTCCAGGGCCCGTCGGTCGCGAAGTACCTCGTCAACACGAAGGACTTCGGCAGCGTCTGCGTCGTCTCCGACAACTCGGACTACGGCATCGGCCTCGCCCAGCAGATCACCGAGGGCCTGGGCGACGCGGCGAACGAGGACTGCGCCGCCGAGGTCAAGACCGGCGACAAGGACTTCTCGGCCGCCGTGCAGATCATCTCCGGCGCCGACGCGGACGCCGTCTTCTACGCCGGCTACTACGCGGAGGCCGCGCCGTTCGTGCAGGGCCTGCGCGACGGCGGCGTCGACATCCCGTTCGTCTCGGCGGACGGCACGAACGACCCGCAGTTCGTCTCGCAGGCGGGCGCCGCGTCGAAGGGCGCGATCCTCTCCTGCCCGTGCGGCCCGGCCCCGGACGACTTCGCGGCCACCTACGAGGAGACGAACGGCCAGGCGCCGGGCGTGTACTCGGTCGAGGGCTACGACCTCGCGACGATCATGCTCACGGGCATCGCCTCCGGCGTGACCGACCGTGCGGGCCTGATCGACTACGTGGCGAACTACTCCGGTGAGGGCCTGGCCCGCGCCTACGAGTGGGACGACACGGGCGAGCTCGCCTCGGCGCTCATCTGGATCTACGAGGTCCAGTAGTCCGACGACGACGGGCGCCCCGCCCCGACGTCCCCGCCCCGCGCGGGGACCGGTCGGCGGGGCGCCCGTCGTGGACCACGACCTCGTACCCCAGAGAACGAACCAGGGAGCGTCATGCCCGCTCTTGCTGACGCGCTGATGCACAGCGCGACCGCCGGCCCCCTCGTCCACCAGTCCCTCATCGACTTCAACATCGCGGGCCTCGCCCGGAACTTCTGGGGCCTCACCATCGAGGGCCTCACCTACGGCGCGATCTACGCGCTCGTCGCCGTCGGCTACACGCTCGTCTACGGCGTGCTGCGGCTCATCAACTTCGCCCACTCCGAGGTCTTCATGCTCGGCATGTTCGGGCAGTACGCGACGCTCATGCTCCTCGGCTTCTACCCGAGCGGGAACGCGTACGACAAGGGCATCGCCCTGACGGTGCTCTACCTCGGCATCGCGATGCTCGGCGGGATGCTCGTCGCGGGCGGTGCCGCCGTCGGGCTGGAACGCGTGGCGTACCGGCCGCTGCGACGGCGCGGCGCACCGGCGCTCGTCTTCCTCATCACCGCGATCGGGATGTCGTTCATCATCCAGGAGTTCGTGCACTTCGTGCTGCCGAAGCTCACGGGCGGCACGCTCGGCGGCGTCAACGCGCAGCAGCCGATCCGGCTCGTCCAGCCCGAGGTGCAGTTCACGATCGGCGGCGCGCCGGTCACGAACATCACGCTCGTCATCATCCTGTCCGCGCTCGTCCTCGCGCTCGCGACCGACATGTTCATCAACCGGACCAAGTTCGGCCGCGGCATCCGCGCCGTCGCGCAGGACCCGGTGACCGCGACCCTCATGGGCGTCTCGCGCGAGCGCGTCATCATGCTGACGTTCCTCATCGGCGGCATCCTCGCCGGCGCGGCCGCGCTGCTCTACACGCTGCGCGTGCCGAACGGGATCATCTACTCCGGCGGCTTCATCCTTGGCATCAAGGCGTTCTGCGCCGCGGTGCTGGGTGGCATCGGCAACCTGCGCGGCGCGCTGCTCGGAGGTCTGCTGCTCGGCGTCATGGAGAACTACGGCCAGGTCGTGTTCGGCACGGAGTGGCGCGACGTGGTCGCGTTCGCGCTCCTCATCATCGTCCTGATGTTCCGCCCGACGGGCATCCTCGGGGAGTCGCTGGGGAGGGCCCGCGCATGAGCACCTCGACACCCGCACCTTCACCCGGCCCCGCGCCCGACGGCGGTCGCCCCACCGCGATGCCGCCCGCCGGCCGCGTCGCGACGAAGGACCGGCCGCACAGCGGCGTCGGCGACCGGCTGCGCCTGTGGTGGGACGCCCAGGCCCGGCCCACCCAGTGGGCGATCGGCGTGCCGTTCCTGCTCTTCCTGGCGCTCGTGCCGATCCTCAACATCCCGGTGCTCACCACGGTGGGCACCAACTTCGGCGGCGTCATGGCGCAGTTCGGCATGATCGCTCTCATCGCCATCGGCCTCAACGTGGTCGTCGGCCAGGCGGGCCTCCTCGACCTGGGCTACGTCGGCTTCTACGCCATCGGCGCGTACACGGTCGCGATCCTCACGAGCCCCGACAGCCCGTGGAACCAGACCGACGAGTGGCTGTCGAAGGACTGGGCGTGGCTCGCGGCGCTGCCGATCGCGGTCGCGATCACATCGTTGTCCGGGCTGATCCTCGGCTCGCCGACGCTGCGCCTGCGCGGCGACTACCTCGCCATCGTCACGCTCGGCTTCGGCGAGATCGTCCGCCTCCTCGCGGACAACCTCGACGAGCTGACGGGCGGCGGCCAGGGTCTGCGCGGCGTCGCCTACCCCCGGGTGGGCGTCACGGAGGAGCTGCCCAACGGCGTCTTCTCCGCGGGCAACGCCGCGGGCACGCTCAACTCGGGCGTGTGGTGGTACTGGCTGAGCCTCGTGTTCATCGTCATCTCGCTGCTGCTCGTGGGGAACCTGGAGCGCTCGCGCGTCGGGCGCGCCTGGGTCGCGATCCGCGAGGACGAGGACGCGGCCGAGATCATGGGCGTCCCGACGTTCCGCTTCAAGCTGTGGGCGTTCGTCATCGGGGCGTCGATCGGCGGCGTCGCGGGCGCGCTCTACGCGGGGCAGGTCCAGTTCGTCATCCCGACGAACTTCAACGTCATCAACTCCGTGCTCTTCCTGTGCGCCGTCGTGCTCGGCGGCCAGGGGAACAAGCTCGGGGTGATCCTCGGCGCGTTCATCATCGTGTACCTGCCGAACTTCTTCCTCGGCCGCACGGAGCTGTTCGGCATCCCGATCAACGGCAACGAGATCGCGAGCTACCGGTACCTGTTCTTCGGGATCGCGCTGGTCGTGCTCATGATCTTCCGCCCGCAGGGGCTCCTCCCCGTCCGGCAGAAGCTCCTCGCCTACGGGCGCGAGCTCTACGTCGCCGCGCGCCGCGCGGCGCAGGCCGTCACGCGCGGCGGGTCCGACGACGGCGCCCGGCCGGGCTCCCCGGCCGTCGCGACGGCGTCGGGCGGCTCCCGCGCGACGGGCACGACGACCGGGACCGGCGCAGACGGCACGACGACCGGGGAGGAGACCCGATGAGCACCCACGACCCCGGCGGCATCGGCGCGGGCGGCGAGCACGGCGACGAGCACCTCGCGTCGTCGGGCCGCGCCGACTCGTCGCGTGCCGACCTGTACATGCCCGGAGCCGTCCTCGAGGAGCCGGCGGTCGTCGACGTCGCGGACGTGCGCCCCGAGCTCGCGAACCCCGAGCTCGTCGACGCGATGGTCGCGCCGGACCGCACGGTCCACGCGCGCGTCGGCGAGCCGCTGCTCCAGATGCAGAACGTCACGGTCCAGTTCGGCGGCCTCGTGGCGCTCGACGACGTGACGTTCGACATCCGGCGCGGCGAGATCCTCGGGCTCATCGGCCCGAACGGCGCGGGCAAGACGACCGCGTTCAACGCGATGACGGGCGTCTACCGGCCCACCCAGGGGCAGGTCGTCTTCGACGGCTCCCCGGTGGGCAAGCTCAAGCGCTACCGGATCACGCAGCGCGGCATCGCCCGCACGTTCCAGAACATCCGCCTGTTCAACGAGATGACCGCGCTGGAGAACGTCGTCGTCGGGTCGGACGCGCGGCACCGCACGTCGGTCCCCGGGGCGCTGCTGCGCACACCGCGGCACCGGCGCGAGGAGCGGGACGCGATCGACCGTGCGCTCGCGCTGCTCGAGTTCGTCGGCGTCGGCGGGCGCGCGACGGAGAAGGCGCGCAACCTCTCGTACGGCGACCAGCGCCGGCTCGAGATCGCGCGGGCGCTGGCGACCGAGCCGAAGCTGCTGTGCCTCGACGAGCCGGCGGCGGGCTTCAACCCGGCGGAGAAGGAGTCCCTCATGGACCTCATCCGCCACATCCGCGACGACGGGTACACCGTCCTGCTCATCGAGCACGACATGCGCCTCGTGCGCGGGGTGACCGACCGGATCGTCGTGCTCGAGTTCGGGCGCGTCATCGCGGACGGCACGCCGGACGAGGTCACGAACGACCCCAAGGTCGTCGCGGCGTACCTCGGCGTCCCGGACGAGGAGCTGGCCGGCCCGGACGGCGTCGGGCCCGCGGCCCCCACCACCGAAGGAGGCAGCGGCCATGCCCCTGCTTGAGCTGCAGGACATGACGGTCGCCTACGGGCGGATCGAGGCCGTGCGCGGCATCTCGATCACCGTCGACGAGGGTGAGCTCGTCACCCTCATCGGGGCCAACGGCGCCGGGAAGACCACGACGATGCGCGCCATCTCGGGCATCCGCCCGGTGGCGCGCGGCAAGGTGCTCTTCGACGGCAAGGACATCACGAAGATGAAGGCGCACCTGCGCGTGCTCGAGGGCATCGTGCAGGCGCCCGAGGGTCGCGGCATCTTCCCGGGCATGACGGTCGTCGAGAACCTGGAGATGGGTGCGTACGCGCGCACGTTCGCGTCGAAGGCCGAGCACGACGAGACGGTCGAGCGCGTCTTCGACCTCTTCCCGCGGCTCGCGGAGCGCAAGGAGCAGGTGGGCGGCACCATGTCGGGCGGCGAGCAGCAGATGCTCGCGATCGGGCGCGCGCTCATGGCCCGGCCGCGCCTCCTGCTCCTCGACGAGCCGTCGATGGGCCTCGCGCCCATGGTCATCCAGCAGATCTTCCGCATCGTGTCGGAGATCAACGCGCAGGGGACGACGGTGCTGCTCGTCGAGCAGAACGCCCAGCAGGCGCTGTCCCGCTCGCACCGCGCGTACGTGCTCGAGACGGGCGAGGTCGTGCGCAGCGGCGGCGGCCGGGAGCTGCTCGCGGACTCGAGCATCAAGGAGGCGTACCTCGGGGTCGCGTGACGGGCGGACCCGCCCGTGCCAGGCGGGTCCGCCGCCCGACGGGCTGCCCTAGGCTGGCCGCGTGCCGCTCCGACGACGTGACGCCCGGGACCGACTGACCTTCGAGCTGGTCGAGTCCGAGGACGTCGACGGGGACGACGAGCTCGGCGCGGACGGCCCGGGCGCGGACCCGTCGGGCGCGTCGGGCGGTGCTCGGTGGATGCCGTCCGGTGCGCCGCGGGGCCCGATGTCGGGCACGACGCCGGTCGTCCGAGCGTCGTTCGAGGCCCCGGACGACCCGGCAGGGCCAGGCGGACCGCACGGGAGCGAGCCGGCCGGGAGCAGCCCGGCCGAGGAAGGCTCGCCCGAGGACGGATCGCCCGAGGTCCGGCCCGCCGAGGGCGGGCCGACCGAGCGTGGGGCGGCCCGCCGCGGCCGACGCGCGATCGTCGTCGCCGCGGCCGGTGTCGCCCTCGTGCTCGGCGGGATGCTCGCGGTCGACGCGTGGCAGGGGCGGGCCGACGTGGAGCGGCTGCGGGCCGCGCCCGGCGGCCTGGAGCCGCTGCCGGACGCGCCCGTCGAGCGCTGGTCGGCCGACGTCGAGGTCACCGGCGGGCTCGCGTTCCTGCCCGGGGTGGTCGTCACGGTCGAGGACGGGACCGCCGTGGGGCGGTCGCTCGACGAGGGGGTGGAGCGCTGGCGCGCCGACGTCGGCGCCCACGCGTCGTGCGGCGGCCAGCTGCTGTGGTCGCTGCCCTTCGGTGAGCCCGCCTCGACGCTCGTGTGCGTGGCGCCGGTGCCGGACGCCGTCGGCCCCGGCGGCGTGACCGACCTGCCGCTCGACCCCGCGACCGGCCGCGTCCTCGCGTCGGGCTGGGCGGTCACGGTGCTCGCCGCCGACGGCGAGGTGCTCGGGCGTCGCGACACGACGTCCGCCGGCGGCGCGCCGATCCCCGGGACGGGCGGCGTGCTCCTCCGGGCCCAGCGCGTCGGCGAGGTCCCCGCGGGCGACGGCGCCGTCGTCGAGCAGGACGTGGCCACCGGGGAGGTCGCCGACCTCCCCCTGGGGCGCCCCGCCGTCGTCCGCGTCGAGGACGCGCTCACGGGGGACGCGCGGTGGGAGGCCGACGTGCCGTTCGTCGCGGGGGCCGGGCAGTGCATCGGCTGGACCGAGGTGGACGGGACGGAGACGATCCGGGCGGAGCTCGAGAACCTGTGGACCGCGATCGAGCCGCGCCTCGTGCGCGTCGAGGGCTGCGGCGTCACGGGATGGTTCACGCCGGACGGCGAGCGCCTCGACGACCCCGACAACCCCCTGGACTCGGTGGTGGCGCTCCCGGACGGGACGTACTACCGCGACCCGACGGGGTACGGCTCCGCCTGGGGCTCGTCGTCGGCCGCTCGGAACGACGCGGCGCCCGCCGTCCTCGGGGCCGACGGCGCCGTGCGCTGGGAGCCGCCCGGCCCGGTCCTCGTGCCCCGCTCGACCGACGGCTCGGACGCGCCGCTCCTCGCCCGGTACGAGGGGGAGCTCGTCGCGCTCGACGGGGACGGCCGCGAGCGGTGGCGCTCGTCCGAGGTGGTGGCGCCCGAGACGGTGCTCGTCGCCACGCACGACACGGTGGTCGTGTCCGGGGGGTCCAGCACGGGCTGGATGACCGGGCTCGACGCGACGACGGGGCGGGTGCGCTGGTCCCTCGACCGCGAGACGGTCGAGGCCGCGGCCGGCGGGAGCGTCGGCTGGACGGAGACCGCCTACACGGACGGGCGGCGAGCGATCCTGCTCGCCTACCAGGACGACGGCAGGACGGACCTTCTCGCTCTCGACCTCGCCGACGGGCACGTCGCGTGGTCTGCCGAGGGCGGGTCGGACGACGGTTCCTGGCCCGTCCCTCTCCAGGGCCGGCTCCTGCGGGTCGGGCCGTCGGAGGTCGTCCGGCTCGGTTGACGACCGGCCTACGCTGAGGGAGTGCCGCTCCGACGGGGAGACGGCGGTGACGACCGCCGGACGTTCGAGCTCGTCGACACGGTCGGGGCCGACGACGACCTCGACCTCCTCGACGCGCCGCACCCGGTGCTGCTCGCCGGCCCGCACGCCGTGCCGCGCGGCACGACCCTCCCACCGCCCCCCGGAGCGCCGCCCCCCGGAGCGCCGCCGCCCGAGGCGTCGGGTCCGGGGGCGCTCCCGGCCGGGGCTCCGCCCGGACGCTCAGGGGCGCCGCCGCGCGCGCCCGGCCGCCGCCGTCGGGTCGTGGCCGCCGCGGTCGCGACGGGCGTGGTCGTGCTCGTCGTCGGCGGGATGCTCGTCGTCGACGCCGTGACCGGCCGGGACGCGCAGGAGCGGCTGGAGACGGCGCGCGGCGCGGTCCGCGTGCTCGACGCGGCCCCGACCGAGCGCTGGCGCGCTCCCGCCGCCGCGGACCGCGGGACGGCCTTCCTCCCCGGCCTCCTCGTCACGGTGGACGGCGACGAGGCGGTCGCGCTCGACCTCGACAGCGGCGCCGAGGCGTGGCGCGTGCCGGTCGGCGGCGACGAGGCCGTGTGCGGGTCGTGGAGCCCGTGGGAGCGGTCGGGGGTGCCGTCACGCACGGTGGTGTGCGTCGCCGGGTCGGGGGTCACGCCGTCCTGGGACGACGTCAGCCCCCCGCCCCGGCCGGGTGCGGGCACCGCGACCGTCACGGTGATCGACGGCCGCGGGCGGGTCGTGGGGCAGCGGCAGACGGAGATCGCGGGGGCGCTGCTCGTCCCCGGCCCGGACGGCGGCCTCGTGCGCGCCGAGCGCGTGGGCGAGCCGGGCGAGCCGCGCGGCGCGCCGGTCGCCGTCGACCCCGGCGCGGGCGAGTCCGTCGACGGCGTCGCCGGACGGGACGTCGTCGTGACGGTCGAGGACGCCGCGACGGGGACGGTGCGCTGGCGGCACGAGCTGCCGTTCCAGGACGTCCCGTGGTCGTGCACGTCGTGGGACGCCGAGACCGGGGGCGAGGAGGTCGACCCGGAGCGGCTGCTGCTCGTCGCGACGGAGACCCTGGTCGACGTGGGCGGCTGCGGCGTCGCAGCGTCGTTCCTGCCGGACGGCGAGCGCCTCGACGACCCGGACGTCCCGACCGACGGCGTCGTCCCGCTCGCGGGCGGGCGGTTCCTCCTGGACGCGGACCGGCAGGGGTCGGACGGCGCCCTGCGCGCCGACCGCGTGCTCGACCCGGACGGGACGCCGCTCCTCGACGTGCCCGGCGAGGTGCTCGACCCCCAGGCGACCGACGACCCCGCTCCGGGCGTGCTCCTCGTGCGCGACGGCATCGCCCTGCGCGCCTACGACGAGCACGGCGCGCGCCTGTGGACGTTCGACGGCGCGCGCGTGCCGGAGGCCGTGTACGTCGTCGCGGAGGGCACGGCCGTCGTCGGGACGGCCAGCACGGTCCTGGGGCTGGACGCGCTGTCGGGCGAGCAGACGTGGTCGCGGTTCGTGGACGATCTCGCGGGCGAGCGCGGCCACGGCGTCGTGGTGACGCAGGCGTTCACCGACGGGCGGTGCGCCTTCCTCGTGCTGGTCGACCCCGCGACGGGGGCGAGCTCGCGCGTCGTGGCGCTCGAGCTGTCGTCGGGCGCGGTCCTGTGGTCCGAGGACCTCGACGGCGGCTGGGGCGGGCTCCTCCCGGCGCAGGGCCGGCTCCTGCGCTGGGACGGGCGGTCGGTCGCCCTCCTCGGCTGACGCTCCCGGACGCCGGTGCGCTGGTGCCGCCGGGCCGCGGCACTACCCTGGCGAGATGCCCGACGACCGCACGCAGCCCGCCATGCCGTCCGCTCCCGAGCCCGAGGCGGCCGAGGCGCCGCAGGCGCCCGTCGCGCCCCGCCGCCCGTCGCCGCGGACGCACCACGGCGAGACGGTCGACGACGACTACGAGTGGCTGCGGGACAAGGAGTCGCCCGAGGTCGTCGCGCACCTCGAGGCCGAGAACGCGTACACCGAGGCGCGCCTCGCGCACCTCGAGCCGCTGCGCGAGCGCATCTTCGAGGAGATCCGGGCGCGCACGCTCGAGACGGACCTGTCCGTCCCGGTGCGCCAGGGCGCGTACTGGTACTACGCGCGCACGGTCGAGGGGTCGCAGTACCCGATCCGGGCCCGCGCGCCGATCGACGCGAGCCTCGGCAGCGACGCGCCGTCGGCCTGGGTGCCGCCCGTGCTGGAGCCGGGCGTGCCGGTGCCGGGCGAGCAGGTGCTCCTCGACGACAACGTCGAGGCCGAGGGCCACGAGTTCTTCTCGCTCGGTTCGTTCGACGTCTCGGTCGACGGGGCGCGGCTCGCGTACGCGGTCGACGTCGTCGGCGACGAGCGGTTCACGCTGCGGATCCGCGACCTGGAGTCCGGCACCGACCTCGTGGACGAGGTCCCGGGCACGTTCCCGGGCGCCGTCTTCTCCCCGGACGGCCGGTACGTGTTCTACCCGACGGTCGACGACGCGTGGCGGCCCTGGCGCGTGTGGCGCCACGAGGTGGGCACGCCCGCGACGCAGGACGTCGTCGTCTTCGAGGAGCCGGACGAGCGGTTCTGGGTCGGGGTCGGCGTCTCGCGCTCGCAGCGGTTCGTGCAGATCGACGTGGGCTCGAAGATCACGTCCGAGACGTGGCTGATCGACGCCGACGACCCGACGGGCGAGGCGCGCGTGGTCTGGCCGCGCCGCGAGGGCGTCGAGTACACGGTCGAGCACGCCGTCCTCCCGAGCACGTGGTTCCCGACCGCCGACCCCGTGCTCGGCGGGGCGGGGGAGGGGCGGGACGTCCTGCTCGTCCTGCACAACGACGGTGCGGAGAACTTCGAGCTCGTCGTCACCGGCCTCCCCGGCGTCGCCGGCGTCGGTGTCTCGGCCGGGCCGGGCGACGCGACCGTCGTCGTGCCGCACGACCCTGCGACACGGCTCGAGGGCGTGGACGCGTTCGCCGGGCACCTCGTCGTCTCCTACCGGCGCGACGCGCTGTCGCGGGTCGGCGTGATCGACCTCGCGAGCCCCGAGCCGCCGCGGCCCGCGGGCCTGCCCACCCCGATCCGCACGGGCGACACCCCGGCGCCCACCGCCGACCTCTGGCACGTGCACGAGGTCGAGTTCGACGAGCCGCTGTACACCGCGGCGCTGGGCGCCAACCCGGAGTGGGACCAGCCGAACGTCCGGCTGGGGTACACGAGCTTCGTCACGCCGTCGACCGTGTACGACCTGCGGGTCGAGACCGACGAGCTCACGCTGCTCAAGCAGCAGCCCGTGCTCGGCGGGTACGACGCCGCGGACTACGTGCAGCGCCGCGAGTGGGCCACGGCCGAGGACGGCACCCAGGTGCCGGTGTCGCTCGTGTGGCGGCGGGACGCCGTCGGGCTCGACGCGACGGGCACGGGCGCCGAGCCGGCGCCGCTCCTGCTGTACGGCTACGGGTCGTACGAGATCAGCATCGACCCGGGGTTCTCGATCTCCCGCCTGTCGCTGCTCGACCGGGGGGTCGTGTTCGCCGTCGCGCACGTCCGCGGCGGCGGCGAGATGGGGCGCCGCTGGTACGACGAGGGCAAGACGCTCGCCAAGCGCACCACGTTCACGGACTTCGTCGCGGTCGCGCGGCACCTCGTCGACGCGGGCTGGACGAGCCCGGAGCGGCTCGTCGCGCAGGGCGGCTCGGCGGGCGGCCTGCTCATGGGCGCGGTGACGAACCTCGCGCCCGAGCTCTTCGCGGGCGTGCTCGCGCAGGTGCCGTTCGTCGACGCGCTCACCTCGATCCTCGACCCGTCGCTCCCGCTCACGGTCGTCGAGTGGGACGAGTGGGGCGACCCGCTGCACGACCCCGACGTCTACCGGTACATGCGCACGTACACGCCGTACGAGAACGTGCCCGACGACGCGTCGCACTACCCGCGGATCCTCGCCGTGACGTCGTTCCACGACACGCGCGTGCTCTACGTCGAGCCCGCGAAGTGGGTCGCGCGGCTGCGCGCCGCGGGGGCGCCCGCGCTGCTGAAGATCGAGATGCACGCCGGGCACGGCGGGGTCTCGGGCCGCTACGAGGGCTGGCGCGAGGTCGCGTACGAGGACGCGTGGGTGCTCGACGTGCTCGGGCTGGCCGACCGGTGACGTGCGCGCAGGCGTGAGGCCGCGGGCGGAGGGGGAGCGATGACCGACGAGACCGTGCCGCCCGACCCGCGGACGGCGCGCGACGCGACGCCGCCCGGGAGGGCCGCGCTGCTGCTGCGCCCGGTCGGGTACCTCGCCGTCGGGCTCGCGGGGACGGCGGTCGCGCTCGCCCTCCTCGGCCTGTACCTCGCGCCCGCGGCGTACGGCCTGCTCGCGCCGCCGCAGGACCAGGAGCCCTGGGCCGAGCTCGTCGCGTCGCCGGGTGCCGTGCTCGGGCGGCTCGCGGTCCTCGCGCCGGTCGCCGTGGCGCTCGCCGGCCCGGTCGCGTGGTACCTGTCGTGCGCCGTCTGGCCGCTCGCCGCGCTGTCGTTCGTGCACGCCGGGCGGGCGCTGCGACCGTCGTCCCGGGGCGACCGGCTGTCGTTCACGAGCCGGGTCGCGCCGGGCACGACCCTCGGGCCGCCCGTGCCCGGGCCGCTCCCCGTGCCCCTCCAGCCGCAGCGGCGCTCGCGGCTCACGGACCCGCTCGTGCGCCTCGCCGTCTGCGGCTGGCACCCCGACCGCCGCGAGGCCGGGGCCGCGGTCCCGGCCGGTGTCGCGTGGGTGCTCGCGAGCGCGGGGGCGTCGACGGCGCTGCCGCCCGGCTGGCGGGTCGCGCTGCTGGTGGCCGCGGTGCCGTTCGCCGCGTGGTCCGTGGTGGCCCTGCGGCGCCGGTGGGACTGGCGGTTCCACCGCGAGCGCGCGCGCGCGGCGCGGCGCGAGCGGTGGCTCGAGCGCCACGCCGACGGGTACGTGATGCGCGACGGCCCGCGCGTCGTCCGGTCTCGCCCGCAGTCGGCCGAGCACCGGGCGCGCGTCGAGGCGGAGAGCGCCGAGGCGCGCGCCGCGCAGGACCGCCTCACGAGCCTGACGAGCGACGCGATCGGCGAGCGCCGCGAGGCGGTGCTCCGCGCCCGCCGCCGGCGCGAGCAAGACCAGAACGACCCCCGACACGGAGACTGACCCCGTACCAGGCCGCGAGCATGGGGTGACTGCCCGTCCGAGGTCCCGGACGGGCGGTGGCCGCATGCTCGGCGGCTGGGGGTCAGACGGTCTGGGGGCTGCCGCACTCCGCGCAGAAGCGCGCGCCCGCGGCGTTCGAGGTGCCGCACTCGCGGCACGCGGCGACCTGCGCCAGGCGCTCGCCGCACTCGGGGCAGAACTTGCCGCCGTCGACCTTCGCGGCGCACGACGGGCACCGCGTCACGGCGGCCGTCCGGAGGTCCGCGCCGCCGACGAGGTCGGTCGTGCGGAGCTGCTCCTGGACCTGGTACCGGCGGGCCTCGGCCTGGAGCTGGGCGAGCTCCTCCACCTGCTTGGGCGAGCAGCGCACGCACTGCCCGACGACGTCGTTCCAGCAGACCTCGTGGCACATCCAGTCGCCGCACCCGTGGCACTGGCGGAACGCGTCGCGCACCTCGCCGACGGCGGCGTCGAGCGCCTTGTCCTTCGCCTGCGAGTTGGTCTGGCGGTCCGCGGCCCACGACCCCGCCGCGTAGGAGAGGTCGGCGACCTTGCCCCCGAAGAACCGGCCCGCCGCCTGGACGAGGCTGCTGCCCTTCGCGACGACGTCCGTCCGGTAGGCGGAGCGGTAGCCGTTGCCGCAGCGCTCGCACCGGAACTCGAACTGGTAGCCCCCGGCGTTCGACAGGTCGCGGACGTTGTCGGTGAAGGCGATGGGCGTGCTCATGGCGGGGACCTCGGTGGGCTCGTGGGGTCGGCGTCCCCGCAGGCCAGGCCCGCGGGAGGGGGGAGTCATGGGGATCCCGTGACCGCTGCGATGCTACCCATCGACCCTCGTGGTCCCGACGGATCACCCGGGTGAAATCGGTCAGGGGCGCACGAGGCGGAGCGGGGCGTCGGCGGTGCGGACGGTGACCGTCTGGCCCCACGAGGCGACGAGGCGGTCGTCCTCCACGCCGTCGCCGAACACGACGAGCCGGTCCGAGGCGACGGTGAGCGCGACGTCGGCCCCCTCCTCGACGACGCCCTCGGTGAGCGAGACACCCGTCGCGGGTGACGGCCACGCCTCGCGGACGAACCAGCCGAGCCGGTGCTCGGTGCGCCCCGGGGCACGCCGCCCGCCGCGGTCGTGCGCGAGCGACGCCCACCAGCCCGTCGCGCCCGTGCCCGTCGCGACGAGCACGCCCGACGACGACTGGCGCTCCTCGCCCGCCCCGCAGCGCAGCGTGTAGCGCGCGCTCTGGTGGCTGGGGTGCCCGACGAACACCTCGTTGAGCGCGGTGAGGTGCTGGCCGTCGTCGAGGTCGGCGCGGACCATGGTCAGGGCGTCGACGGGCAGCACCGCCACCCGGTCGGGCGCGCCGCCCGGCGCCTCGGCGTCGCTCCCGAGCCCGCGCAGGAGGGTCGTCGCCGCCGCGACCTGGTGCCGCACGAGCACGCCCACGTTCACGCCGGGCTCCGGGTCGACGCCGAGGACCGGCTGGCCGTGCAGGTACTTCGCGACGTTCGCGACGAGGCCGTCCTGCCCCACGACCACCACCACGTCCTCGGGCGCGACGAGGAACCGCGACAGGTCCGCGCGCTCGACGTCGACGCGCGCCCAGCCCGCGGGCAGCGCGGCCACGACGGCGTCGCGCGCGGCGGTGAGGGCGTCGTGCCGCGCCTGCACCTCGGCCAGCGACCGGCCGCGCGACCGGAGGAAGAACTCCGCCTGGCCGCGCGTCCCGTGCCGGTCCAGCAGGTCGTCGAGCTCGGTGCGCCGGTGCACGACGACGGCACGTCGCCGGAGCATCGTCAGGCCGCCTTCCCGGGCGCCGCGGCGGGCGACCCGCCGTCGGGGCCGAGCCCGCGGGCCAGGGTCGACAGCACCCCGGTGAGCAGGTCGGGCGTGATGGTGAGGTTCTGCACGTCGGGCAACGACCCGGCCGCCTCGCGCAGCGCGAGCGCGAGGAGCGTGCCCTGCCCGGCGCTCGCGTACACGTCCATGCGAGCCTGCTCGGCGGCGGCCTCGGCCGCGCCGACGACGCGCACCTGCTCCGCCTTGGCGTCGGTCGCGAGCTGGGCGCGCTCGGCGGTCGCCCGGGCGTCGACGAGGGCCGCAGCCGCCTTCTCCTCGGCCTCGCGCCGCGCGTTCGCGCCCTCCTGGGCGACGAGGCGCTCGCGCCGGGTCGCGAGCTCGATCTTGCTCGCGAGCTCGTTCTCCGCGATCGCCCGCTCGCGCTCGACGGCGAGGGCCCGGCGCTCGTAGGTCGCGCGGTCGGCCTCGGCCTGCACGTGCTCGCGCGCGGGCGTCTGGAGCGCGCGCTCGACGTCCTTCTCCGGCCGCACGGCGAGCACCTGGACGCCGATGACGACGATGCCCGTCGTGGTGAGGCGCGGGTCGGTGGTCAGCGCCTCGGCGAGGACGTCGCGCACGCGCGGCACGCCGCTCGTCAGGGCGTCGGCGAGGGGCATCGCGGCGAGCGCGTCGGTGGCCCGGCTCTGCGCGAGGCGCCCGACGATGCTCGTCACCTGGTCGCGCCCGGCGGTGCTCGTCTCGCCGCTGCCCGGGTCGACCGCGAAGTCGAGGCGCTGCGAGACGGTCACCGGGTCGGCGAACCGGTACGTCACGCCGGCCTGCACGGTGACGTCCTGGTGGTCGGCGGTCACGGCGTGGAAGAAGACGGGGAGCTCCTGGTCGTCGACGGGGACCTCGGAGAGGACCGACGTCGTGGGCCGGAACCAGAACGCCTGGCCGACGCCCTCGTGGGCGACGCGCCCACGGTGCAGGTGCACGACGTGCCCGGTGGGGCTCCCGAGGAAGTGCCGCGTCCACGGGTAGGTGCGGATGGTGGCCATGGTCGTCTCCGATCTGTTTTCGTCAACCTGACGATAACGAGCGTAGGTCGCGGACGGGTTCTCGTCAACCTGACGCGAATGTGCGACGATGGGCCCATGAGCGCACCCGCCGCACCGGCCCCCGACGTCCCGCCCGGCGCGGCCCTGCTGCCCGTCACGGTCGACGTCGTCGCGCTCACGGTGCGCGATGACGCGCTGCACGTGCTCCTCGTCGAGCGCGGTGTCGAGCCCTTCCGCGGCGCGCTCGCGCTCCCGGGCGGGTTCGTGCTGCCGGGCGAGCGGCTCTCCCGGGCGGCTCGCCGCGAGCTCGCGGAGGAGACGGGCGTCCGTCCGCCCGGGCACCTGGAGCAGCTCCGCACGTACGGCCCGCTCGACCGCGACCCGCGCGGCCCGGTCCTCTCGGTCGCGTACCTCCTGCTCGCGCCCGAGTTCGGCGTCGTGCACGCCGGGTCCGACGCCGGGGGAGCCGCCTGGCACCCCGTCGAGCCCCTGCTCGAGGACGGGCCGGGGCCCGGCCTCGCGTTCGACCACGCGCGGATCCTCGCCGACGGCGTCGAGCGGGCTCGCGCCAAGCTCGAGTACTCCGCGCTCGCGACGGCGTTCTGCCCGCCCGAGTTCACCGTCGCCGACCTGCGGCGCGTCTACGAGGCCGTCTGGGGCGTGCGGCTCGACCCCCGGAACTTCTCCCGCAAGGCCACGACGACCGCGGGGTTCCTCGAGGACACGGGCCGCACGACGTCGGGCGGGACCGGGCGACCCGCGGCGCTCTACCGGGCGGCGCGCCCGGCGCCGGGCCCGCTCCCGGGCACCGCGCCCGACCTGGGCGCGCCCGACCCGGACGACGCCCCCGCGAGCGTGCCCGCGGTGCTCGACCCGCCCCTCATGCGCCCGCGTCGCTGACGGCGCGGCTGCGCCCCGCGCCATCGGCCCACCCCGGTGCCCCGCACCGACGGGCCCACGCCGGGGGAGTTCTCCCCCTCGACAGCGCCGACCCGCTGAGTACGCTCGCGCGCATGTCGACGTACAGCTCCTGGCGCAGCGACCAGGGCAACATGCGAGCCCTGTCCGACGAGCTTGCCGCCCAGGCCGCGATGGCGCGGTCCCGCGAGGCGTCGCTCCACCGGCGCCTGCGGTCGCTCGAGGGCGACCTGTCGAGCCGCGTCGAGGTGCTGACGCGCCTCGTCAACGCGCTCATCGAGCTCGGCGAGGTCCGCGAGGAGCTCGCGCTCTTCACGCCCGCGCGCCGCGCCCGCGACGCGGCGCGCGCCCTGACGAGCGCCGTCGTCACGGGGGAGGGCGACGTGTCGCACCTGCGGCGCTCCCCGGACCTCGTCGACGTGCCCGGCTACTGGCTCGTGCCCGCCGCGCTCGCGGTCGCCGAGCTCCCCGCCGGGCGGCTCGACCGCGAGGCGGCCGAGGAGGCCCTGCTGCGCGACCGCCGTCGTGCCGCGACGTACCTCGTCGCGGTGTGCGCGCTCGTCGGGCAGCCGGGGCTCGCGCGCGAGTGGACGGCGTGGGTGCTCGACGCGCCCGCCCTGCCGGCCGCGGGCTGGGGCAGCGCCGACGGCGCCCCCGAGCCGTCGCCCGGCGCGGGCGAGGCGCCGGACGAGGTGGGCGTCACCGGGGCCGAGCGTGCGCTGTGGGTCGCGGCCGCGGCCGGCCACCTCGGCGGCGACGGGGTGGAGGTCGTGCGCCGCGCCCTCGCGGAGCGGGTCGCGCTGCTCGACGACGACGCGCGCGGCCGCTGGCGCGCCCGGCTCCTGGAGGAGGCGCCGTCCCTGCCCGCGCGGCCCTCCGAGGGCGAGGCCTGGGGCAGTCCCGAGGCCGCGGGCGGGACGGCCGGCACACGCCGTCGGGCCGCCGCTCCTGACGCGCTCCCGCTCCTGCGGTCGTGGACGGCGTGGTCGCGCGCGCTCGTGGCGGGGGAGGTCGCGGTGCCCGCGCCGACCCCCGGGCCCCTCCCGCCCGGGACCCCCGAGGCGCCCGGCGCGGCGCTGCTCCGCGTCGTCGCGTCGCTCGTGGACGAGGGAGCGCCCGTGGAGCGCGGGCTCCTGGACCGGGCGGCGCTGCTCGACGAGCGCGTCGGCCGCGCGCCCCGCGAGGACGGGCCGGGGTGGGACGCCCCGGCGGGGACGCTCGTCGACCTGCTCGTCGACGACGCCCGCGGGACCGACCCCGGGCGCGCGGCGCTCGCGGGCCCTCTCGTCGCCGAGGAGCTGCGGGCCGCGACCCACGCGCGGGCCGCGGAGCTCGCGGCGGCTCCCGTGCCGTCGCGCGAGCTGCGCCTCGGGGGCCGCACCGTGACGGTCACGCCGACCGAGGACGGCGCGGCACCCGCCGCGACGGCCCGTGCCGAGCTCCTCGCGCGACCCGTGGACGGGGTCTCCTGGGGCGTCGTCGGCGGGACGGGCGCGGTCGCCCTGCTCGGGGTCGTGCTCGGGATCGCCGCCTCGCCGGCGTGGTTCACGGTGGCCGTCGTCGCGGCCGGTCTTGCCGCCTGGCAGTGGTTCGCCGGGGAGCGCCGCGCGCGCGACCAGCGTGCCGACGCGCAGTCCCGCGCGCAGCGGTTCGACGCCGACCTCGCCGAGGCGCGCACCGCCGTGGCCGCGTCCGCGGAGCGCGCGCGGACGCAGCGCGAGGCCGTCGCGACCGTCGTCGAGGACCTCGACGACACCCTCGCCGAGCTCGCCGCCCGCACCCCCGTCTGACGCGGTCGGACGGCCGCGCCGCACCCGTCCGCCGTGACCGCGCCAGGGTCCGTCCGCCCCTCGCTCCCGGGCCGTCCGCCCCGGGTGCCGGCGGGCCTCTCCGGCGTTCGAACGGGGGCTTCGAACGCCGGATGAACTGTCGGTGAACAGTGGCGGAAGAATCCACAGGATGGTCGAGCGCGCGGCGGTCGTGACCGCACCATGGACGACGTGACCGAGACGCTCCTGCTGGTGCTCGTCGTCGTGACCGCACTGGCCTTCGACTTCACCAACGGCTTCCACGACACGGGCAACGCGATGGCCACGTCCATCGCCACCAAGGCCCTCAAGCCCAAGACCGCCGTCGCCCTCTCCGCCGTCCTCAACATGGTCGGGGCGTTCCTCTCCCTGGCCGTCGCGGCGACCATCGCGAAGGGTCTGGTCGACGCGAACGTCATCACCCTCGAGGTCGTCCTCGCAGGGCTGGTGGGCGGCATCACCTGGAACCTCCTGACCTGGTTGCTCGGCATCCCGTCGAGCTCGTCGCACGCCCTCATCGGCGGCGTCGTGGGCTCCGTGCTCGCGGCCGTCGGCACGCAGGGCGTCATCTGGAGCGGCGTCGCCGCGAAGGTGCTCATCCCCGCGCTGCTCGCCCCGCTCATCGCGGTCGGCGTCGCGAGCGTCGGCACGTGGGCGGTGGCCCGCCTCACGCGGGACGTCCCCGAGGACGTCTCCACGCGGGCGTTCCGCTGGGGCCAGGTCGGCTCCGCGTCGCTCGTCTCGCTCGCGCACGGCACCAACGACGCGCAGAAGTCGATGGGCATCATCCTGCTCGCGCTCATCGCGGCGGGCGCCGTCCCGGCCGACTCGAGCGTGCCGTTCTGGGTCATCCTGTCGTGCGCGTTCTTCATGGCCCTCGGCACCTACCTGGGCGGCTGGCGGATCATCCGCACGCTCGGCAAGGGCCTCGTCGAGATCGACACCCGCCAGGGCATGGCGGCCGAGACGTCGTCCGCCGCGGTCATCCTCATGTCGGGCCTCTTCGGCTACTCGCTCTCGACGACGCACGTCGCCACCGGCTCGATCCTGGGCTCCGGCGTCGGGATGCCCGGCGCGAAGGTCCGCTGGGGCGTGGCGGGACGCATGCTCGCCGCGTGGGGCCTCACGCTCCCGGCCGCCGGCCTCGTCGGCGCGGCCTGCTACGGCATCCAGCACGGCATCGGGGGCGCCGCCGGGACGGTCGTCGTGTTCGCGATCCTCGTCGGCTCGTCGCTGGCCATCTGGATCGCGTCGCGCCGCAAGCCCGTCGACCACACGAACGTCAACGACGCCTGGGAGGAGGGCGCGGTGGACGCCGGCCTCGAGTCCGAGGTCGTCGAGGCGCGCGAGGCCGCGCTCGAGCGCCGCCTCGACGTCGCCGACCCGTTCACCGACGCCGCGCCCGCCCCGGCGCCCGCCACCCCGACCACGCCCGCCTCGCGCCAGCGCGCGGGCGTCTGACCGGCAGCCCGGAGGAGAGAACCGTGTTCGTCGAGATCGACTCGCTGCTCAAGGTCGTCGTCGCCGGCCTCGTCGTCGGCGCGGGCCTGCCCGCCCTGTTCGCCCTGGGGGTCCGGCTCGCCGCCGGGCGCGCCGTGCCCGTCGAGGTCGGCACCCCGGACGGCCGCTTCACGTCCGACGGCCGGACCGTGCGCGTCGAGCGCGCGACCCGTCCCCGCCAGGTCGGCGCGATCGTGTGCTTCGCCGTCGTGGTCGCCGCGATCGCCGTCGGGATCGCGTTCGTCGCGGGCGGGGGCCACTGACCCGGGACGCCGCCCCCAGCTGAGTGCGTGAGAGAGTCGCGGTCGGGACGTCCGGCCGCGACTCTTTCCTGCACTCAGCGGGAGGGGGTCAGGCGGAGTCGCGGACCACGAGGTGCGGCTCGAACAGGACCGAGCGCGCCTCGGCCTCCGGGTCGTCGATCGCGGCGAGCAGGAGACGCGCCATCTCCGCCGCCATCTCCTCGACCGGCTGCCGGACCGTCGTGAGCGGCGGGTGCGCCTGGCGCGCGACCGTCGAGTCGTCGAACCCGACCACGGCCACGTCCTGCGGGACGCGGCGGCCCGCCTCCTGCAGGACGAGCGACGCGCCGTCGGCCATGAGGTCGCTCGCGCCGAACACGCCGTCGACGTCCGGGCGCGCAGCGAGCAGCGCGCGCGCCGCGGCCTCCCCGCCCGCGCGGGTGAAGTCGCCCTCCACGACGACGGGCTCCGCGAGCCCGGCGGCCCGCACGGCCGCGAGGAACCCGTCGCGGCGTCCTCGCGCGAACGGCACGTCCGACGGCCCGGCGACGGTCGCGAGGCGCGTGCGGCCGTCCGCGATCAGACGCTCGGCGGCGATCCGGCCGCCGGCGGCCTGGTCGAGGTCGACCCAGCTCACGCCGGCCGCCTCGTCGACCCCGTCGAGGTGCGTCGACAGCACGACCGGGACCGTGAGCGCCGCGAACCGGGCCGGCAGAGGGTCGCTCGCGCTCGACGTGATGAGCAGGACGCCGTCCACGTGCCCCTGCCGCACGTAGCGCACGACCTGGTCGTGCGCGGGCGGGTCCGCGGGCAGGATCGCGAGGTGGATGTCGCGCGGGCGCAGCACCTGCTGCGCCCCCGCCGTCACGCGCCCGATGTACGGGTCGGTGAAGAGCCGCTCGAGGAACGGGCTGGGGGAGCGCTGCTCCGACGGCTCGGACACGACGAGCGCGACCGACCCCGTGCGGCGCGTGACGAGCGTCCGGGCGGCGAGGTTGGGGACGTAGCCCGTCTCGTCGATCGCCTTCTCGACGACCGCCACGATCGCCGGGTCCACCGTCGGCACGCCGTTGATCACGCGCGACACCGTGGCGCGGGAGACGCCCGCGACGGCCGCGACGGCCTCGAGCGTCGGGCGGGGAGCGGGGCGACGGGCAGCCATGCGGTCAGTTATACCGCTCAGCGCAGCCGCTCCTTCGCCGCGAGCACGCGCAGCACGGCCGCGTCGACCTGGGCGGCGAACGCGTCGTCGCTCGACGCCCGCTCGACGACGGCCGCCACCATCGGCTCGACGACGCTCGGGTCCGCGGACGCGAGCACCATGTCGCCGCCCGCGGCGATCGTCAGGACGGCACGGTCGGCGGGGGACCAGGCCTGCACCTGCTGTGCCGCGGACACGTCGTCGGTGACGACGACGCCCTCGAACCCGAGGTCGCCCCGCAGCATCCCGTCCACGACGACGGGCGAGAAGGCCGCGGGGAGCGTCCCGTCGATCTGCGGGTAGACGGCCGTCGAGGTCATGACGAACGCCGCGCCCGCACCGATGCCCGACGCGAAGACGGCGACCGACGCGTCGTCGCGCGTCGTCACGTCGTCGGTGACCCCGGCGTCGGTGTCGGTGTTCTCGGTGACGCGGCCGAGCCCGGGGAAGTGCTTGATCGCCACGTCCACGCCGGACGCCTCCATCCCGGCGCTGAACGCGTTCGCGTGGGAGGTCACCGTCTCGGGCGTCGAGCCGTAGTTGCGCTGGAACGACCCGATCGGCGGGTTCTGCGCGGCCGTCCCCTCGGGCACGAGGTCCATCACGGGCGCCAGGTTGAGGTTCACACCCGCCGCGGCGAGCTCGGCGCCCCACGTGGTCGCGTCCGCCTGGAGCGTCGCCGGGTCGAGGCGGGCCTGGTCGGTCGCCGCCGGGACCTGCGAGAACCCGGGCCCGCGCAGCACCTGGACCTTCCCGCCCTCCTGGTCGGTCGCGACGAACAGCGGGGTGCCGTTCGTCGTCTCCGGGGAGACGAGCGCCGTGAAGCCCGCGACGAGGTCCGCCGTCGGGCCGGTGCCCGCCTGCGAGCGGCCCGCGAGGAACACGTTGCCCACGTGCAGGCGCGAGACCGCGTCGTAGCTCACCTGCTGCGGGTCCCTCACGTCGACCCCGACCATGAAGAGCTGCCCCACCTTCTGCTCGAGCGTCCACCCGGCGAGGGGGTCCGCGGGCGGGGTGGACGGCGTCGGCGACGTGCCCGACGGCGACGGGTCGGCCGGGGTGGACGGCGAGCCCGTCGGCGAGGTCTGCGGCGCAGGGGCAGGCCGCGTGAGGTACCACGCGACGGCCGCCACGGCGGCGAGCGCGGTCACGACGGCCACGACGATCCAGGTGGTCCGGGCACGAGCGGTCACAGGTGACACCTCCGACGCCACGGTAGCCCGGCGGCGGTGGAGGGGGCGTCGTCCCGGGCGCCCCGGCGGCCCCCGGAGGGGTATGACCGGCTGACGAACACCGCGTCGTCGGCCGGCGGCCTCGCGATCACGGGCGGGGACGTCGTCGCCGTCGCACCGCCTGACGCGCGGGGCGTCGTCGGGCCGGTGCCGGACGGCCGACGGGCCGGTCACCTCCTCGCGGGGGGTGACCGGCCCGTCGTCGTGCGGGGCGGGACGCGTCAGTCGTGGCCCGCGAGCGTCGCGAGCGCCTTCGTCCACAGGGCGTGCGCGCGCTCCGCGCGCTCGGCCGTCTCGATGTTGCGCTCGACGACGCGCACGAGCGTCCCGGAGTCGTCGGGCTCGAGCGTGATCGCGATGTCGTGGTAGCTCTGCGGCACGTCGGGCAGGCCCATGGTGGGCGAGAAGTGCGTGAAGTGCAGCAGGCGCGGGCGCTCGACGGCCACGACGGTGCCCCAGTCGGCGAACTCACGGCCCATGTAGTGGCCCTCGAACGTCACGGGGCTCCCGGGCCGGAAGTCGGTCTCGATGTTCATGCCGAGCATCCAGCGGGCGCTCGGGTGCATGAGCTCGGCCCAGACGACCTGCGGGGGGCGGGCGACGTGGGTCTCGACGGTCGTGCTGTGCTCGGTCAGGGTGTGGTCGTTCACGGGGGTCTCCGGGGGCTGGGGGCTGGCTCCTGGGCCCGACCGTAGACCCTCCGAGGGGCACCGGCAGCCGGTAGGTTCGGCGCGTGACCCGACTCGTGCTCGTCCACGGCCGCGACAACCAGGGGCTCGACGCCGAGCAGCTCGACCGCACGTGGACCGAGGTCCTGGACGCGGGTCTCGCGGCGGCGGGCTCGGGCGTCGTCGTGCGCGACGCGGACACGGCGTTCGTCTACTACGGCGACACGCTCGCCGCGCTCGTCGGCGGTGCCGCGACGCCGCCGCCGGTCACCGTGCACGCGGTCGGTGAGCCGCGCGGCGGGGACGCCCTTCTGTCCGCGGCCGAGGCCGCGGAGGAGGCCGCGTTCGTGGCGGCCGTCGCCGAGGAGGTGCTGCGCGCCGCGGGCGCGACGGTGCCGGCGCGCCCGGAGGGCGCCGGGCCGGGCGCCTTCGGGGGAGACGTCGGCGCGTGGCTGAACCTGCTGCTGTCCGCGCTCGACCGGTCCGTGCCGGGCCTGAGCGGCGCCGTCGTCGTGCTGCTCGCGCGCGACGTCTGGGCGTACCTGCACGACGACGCCGTCCGCACGACGATCGACGACGCGCTCGCCGCCGCGATCCCCACGGACGGGCCCGCCGTCGTCGTCGCGCACTCGCTCGGGTCGGTCCTCGCCTACGCCGTGCTGCGCGAGCATCCCGACGCCGAGCGCTGGGACGTGCCGCTCCTGCTCACGCTCGGGTCGCCGCTCGCCGTCCGCGCGATCCGGGACGTCCTGGCCGCGCGCGCCCCGCTGCGCGTGCCGGCCCCGGTGCGGCGGTGGGTCGCGGTGCGCGACCCCCGGGACGCGCTCGCGCTGCACGGCCTCGGGCCCGCGGCGTTCCCGCTCGACCCGGTGTCGCCGGGGATCGAGGAGCTCGTCGTCGCGAACGCCGCGCCGGGTCACCACGCGGCGGCCGTCCTGCTCGACGGCGGCCGGCCCGCCGGGTACCTAGCCGTCCCGGAGGTCGCGCGCACCGTCGCGGACGCGCTCGACGCCTGAAGGCGTCGTCCCCGCGGGCGGGGGCCCGGGTGCCCGACGCCGGGCAGGTCCCGTCAGGCGACGCCGGTCAGGAGACGCCGTGCAGGCGCGCGTGCAGCGCGCGGACCTCCACCTCGAGCTCGTACGCGGGACCGCGCACCGCGATCCCCGGCGCCACGTCGCCGATCGCGAGCGGACGCACCGGTCCCGGTGCGACGCCCCACTCCTCCAGCCACCCCACGAGCTGCGTCGTGCTCGCGGCGTAGACGACCGGGCCGAGGCCGACCCACGCGTGCGCCGCGCTGCACATCGCGCAGTGCTCGCCGGACGTGTAGACGACCGCGTCGCGCCGCTCCTCGGGGGTGAGGTGCGCGGCGGCCCAGCGGGCGATCTCGAGCTCGGGGTGCCGGGTGGCGTCGCCGTCCTTGACGCGGTTGCGGTCCTCGAACCGCACGACCCCGTCGCGGTCGACGAGGAGGGAGCCGAACGGCTCGTCGCCGTCGTCCAGCGCCTCACGGGCCAGCTCGACGCACCGGCGCAGGTGCACGAGGTCGTCGGCTGTCGGCTGGGGCAGGCTCTGGTCGCTCATGGCGTCATCCTCGCCCGGTCACGACGCGACCGCGAGGGCGGCCCGCACGTCCGCGACGAACCCGTCCACGTCGCCCGGGGTCGTGTCCCACGCGCACATCCACCGCACCTCGACGCGGTCGGGCGTCTCGCCCGACCCCCAGTCGTAGAACCGGTGCCGCTCGCGCAGGCGCGCGACCGCCGTGCGCGGGAGCGTCGCGAACACCGCGTTGACGAGCGTGGGCTGGGTGAAGGCGAGGCCCGACGCCGGGCCCGGGGCGGCGCCGTCGGGCCCGACGGCGACCGGCACGACGGCGTCCGCGAGCCCCGCGCGCAGCCGCGCGGCCATCGCGTTCGCGTGCCGGGCGTTGCGCAGCCACAGCTCGTCGGCGTCGGCGACCTCGTCGACCTCGGCGACGACGTCGCCGACGGGCTCGAAGAGCGCGAGGAGCTGCGCGGAGACGTAGCGCATCTTCGACGCGAGCTGCATCGTCGACTTGCGCACGAACTCGACGCCGTCGACCGCGGACGGGTCGAGCACGACGACCGCCTCGCCGAGCGCGAGCCCGTTCTTGGTGCCGCCGAACGACAGCACGTCCACGCCCGCGTCGGTCGTCAGGGCGCGCAGCGGGACGCCGAGCGCCGCGGCGGCGTTCGCGAGGCGCGACCCGTCGAGGTGCACCCGCATGCCGCGCGCGTGCGCGGCGTCGGCCACGGCGCGGATCTCGTCCGCCGTGTAGAGCGTGCCGAGCTCGGTGGACTGCGTGAGCGACACGACGAGCGGCTGCGCGCGGTGCGGGTCGCCGAGGTCGCCCGCGAACCGCTCGACGGCGGCGGGCGTGAGCTTCCCGTCGGGCGCCGGCACCGTGAGCACCTTGACCCCGCCCACCCGCTCGGGAGCGCCGTTCTCGTCGGTGTTGAGGTGCGCGTGCTCCGACGCCACGACGGCGCCCCAGCGGGGGAGCGTCGCCATGAGCGCGACGACGTTCGCGCCCGTCCCCGTGAGCACGGGGTACGCGGTGGCGTCGGGCCCGAACCGCGCGCGCACCGCGTCCTGGAGGCGCGCGGTCCACGGGTCCTCGCCGTACGAGATCTCGTGCCCGGCGCTCGCGGCGGCGAGCGCGGCGAGGACGTCGGGGTGGGCGGGGGAGTAGTTGTCCGAGGCGAACGAGGTCACGTGCCCAGCGTAGGTCGGCGGGGCGGCCCGGCCGCGAGCGAGCGGGCCGGGGCGCGCCTAGCGTCGAGGAGGGACGCGGTGCGCGTCCTCAGGACCGCGCGCAGCGCGTGAAGCACGGAGGTGCAGCGATGACCACGAACCCCGACCAGCCCGGCACGGGTCCGGGCTCCCCGGCGGAGCCGACGGTGGAGCCGCCCAAGTCGCCCGGGCCGCCCCCGGACCCCTCGGCGCCGCCGCACGACCCGAGCCACGCCGACCCGGTCCCCGGCGGGCCGGCCGACCCGTCGCCCGACGTCCCCGTCCGGCCGTCGTCCCCGGGTCGGCCCGTCGGTCCCGACGAGCCGACCCACGGCTGACGACCTGGGCCGACACCGGCCGGCAGCCGACCGACCGCCCCCGCGCACGCCCCGGCCGCGCCGGCTCAGAGGAGCCGGCGCGACCCGGGCGGCGTGACGCGCAGCCAGCGGAACCCGTAGCCGTCGAGGCGCACCTCGGCGCTGCCGTCGGGTGCGGGCTCGACGTCGTCCGCGTCGAGGACGTCGACGAGCCGCGCCTCGTCGGGAAGGCCCCCCAGCGGCACCCGTACGACGACCGGGTCCGGCGACAGGTTGTGCAGCGTCACCATGGAGGCGTCCTGCCAGGTGGTGCGCAGCGCCAGCACGGACGGCTCGGGCGAGTCGAGCACCTCCGTGTCGCCCCAGCCCAGCTCGGGGCACTCGCGGTAGCGGTGCGCGAGCATCCGCACGAACGTGAGCAGCGACTCCGGGTCCCGGCGCTGGTCGGCGACGTTGACGTGCTCGGGCGCGTAGCCGTCGCCCGGCAGCGGTGCCGCGAGCCGGCGCGCGGGGGCGCGGGAGAACCCGCCGTTCGGCCCGGAGGTCCACTGCATGGGCGTCCGCACGGCGAGGCGCCCCGGCACGTCGAGGTTCTCGCCCATGCCGATCTCCTCGCCGTAGAACAGCACCGGCGTGCCCGGCAGCGAGAAGAGCAGCGAGTACACCATCCGCAGCCGGCGCGGGTCGCCACCCAGCATCGGGGGCAGCCGCCGTCGCAGGCCGCGCCCGTAGAGCTGCATGTCCTCCTCGGGCCCGAACGCCGCGAACACCTCGGCGCGCTCGTCGTCCGTGAGCTTGTCGAGCGTGAGCTCGTCGTGGTTGCGCACGAACGTGGCCCACTGGGTGTCGCGGGGGATGGGCGGGCGCGCGGCGAGCGACCCGGCGAGCGGGGTCGCGTCGTGGCGGGCGAGCGACAGGTACAGCGCCTGCATCGCGTTGAAGTCGAACTGCAGCGTCAGCTCGTTGCTCGTCACCCCGCCGGGGTCGCCGTCGGTCGGGTCGCCGTCCCCGAAGTACCTCGCCTGCTCCTCGTAGGGCAGGTTGACCTCGCCCATGAGGATCGCGTCGCCCGACCGCCGCCCGACGAACGCGCGCAGCACGCGCAGCAGGTCGTGGGGGTCGTCGATCTCGTCGCCCGGGGTCGCGGCCGCGTCGGTCAGCGCGTACGGGACGGCGTCGACGCGGAAGCCCGAGATGCCGAGCTCCAGCCAGAACCCGATCGTCTTGGCGATCGCGTCCCGCACGTGCGGGTTCGCGGTGTTGAGGTCGGGCTGGTGCCGGTAGAAGCGGTGCCGGTACCACTCGCCCGAGGCCTCGTCGAGCGTCCAGATGCCGTCCTCCTGGTCGGGGAACACGACCTGGTCCTTGGTCGACGGCGGCTCGTCGGACCGCCACACGTAGTAGTCCCGGAACGGGGACGACGTCGACCGCCGCGCCGAGCGGAACCACGGGTGGCGGTCGGACGTGTGGTTGACGACGAGGTCCACGATCACGCGGATGCCCCGGTCGCGCGCGGTCCGCACGAGCTCGACGACGTCGCCCAGGTCGCCCAGGCGCGGGTCGACGCCGAGGAAGTCGGTGATGTCGTAGCCGTCGTCGCGGTCGGCCGTCGGGTAGAACGGCATGAGCCACAGGCACGTCACCCCGAGGTCGGCGAGGTGGTCGATCCGCTGGACCAGGCCGGGGAAGTCGCCGATCCCGTCGTCGTCCCAGTCCATGAAGGTCTCGACGTCGAGGCAGTAGACGACCGCGTTCTTCCACCACAGGTCGCCGGTGTCGCGGATCCTCATGCCGCACCGCCGTCCGTCGTGGCGGCGGCGCACGCCTCGCGCAGCCGGGGCAGGAGGGTCTCGCCCGCGGCGTCGAGGAACGCGTCCTGCTGCTGTCCCACGTGGTGCAGGTACACCTCGTCGAACCCGCACGCGACCATCTCGGCGACGCGGTCCGCGAGCCGCTGGGGGTCGTGCTCGACGAGCACCGTGCCGCGCACCTCCTCCGGGCGCACGAGCTCCGCGACCGCGTCGTACTGCTCGGGAGTCTCGAGGTGCCAGCTGACGCTGGGCGGCAGGAGGTTCGAGCGCCACTGGTCGTGCGCGACGGCGAACGCCGCCTCGTCGTCGGTGCCCCACGCGACGTGCACCTGCAGCGCGAGCGGCCCGCGGCCTCCCGCGTCGCGGTACTCGCCGACGACCTGGCGCAGCGACTCGACGGGCTGGTTCACGGTGACGAGGCCGTCGGCCCAGTCGGCGTGGCGGCGCGCCGTGGCGGGGGTGACGGCCGGACCGACGAGCCGCGGCGCGACGTCGGGCAGCGACCACACGCGTGCCCGGTCCACCGTGACGTGCCCGTGGTGCGTGACCTCCTCGCCCGCGAGGAGGGCCCGGATGACGTCGACGCACTCGCGCAGCCGGGCGTCGCGCTCGGCCTTCGTGGGCCAGCGGTCGCCCGTGACGTGCTCGTTCATCGCCTCGCCCGAGCCGAGCGCGGCCCAGAACCGGCCCGGGAACATCGCGCCGAGCGTCGCGATCGCCTGCGCCACGATCGCCGGGTGGTAGCGCTGGCCGGGGGCGGTGACGACGCCGAACGGCAGGGAGGTCGTCGCGAGCGCTGCGCCGAGCCACGACCACGCGAACCCGGACTCGCCCTGGCGCTCGCTCCAGGGGGCCAGGTGGTCGGAGCACATGGCGGCGTCGAAGCCGACCTGCTCGGCGCGGCGGGCCGCGGCGAGGAGGGGGCCGGGCGGGATCTGCTCGTGGGAGGCGTGGAAGCCGACGGTGACCATGGCGCCCAGTGAACCGACCCTCGCCGTCCCACGCTCGGCGAGGAGGGGGAACGGTGGAGGCTCCGTGGCCGCGCCGCGGGGCCCGGCGCGTCCGGGACCCGCGCCCGTACGCTGACGGGATGCGCCTGCTGACCTGGACGTTCGCCGCCTATCTCGCCGCCGTCCTGGTCGTGACGCTCTGGCCGTCGCCGCAGTCGACCGACGCGCCCGGCTGGGCGACGTCCACCCTCGGCTTCCTCCAGGGTCTCGGGATCCCGATCACGCTGCCGGTGCTCGAGGCGCTCGCCAACGTCGTGATGTTCGGGCCGTTCGGCGTGCTCGGCGTGCCCCTCCTGCGGGGCGCGGCAGCCCGCCGGGGCCGCGCCGTCCCGGGCGTGTGGCGCGCCGTCGGGCTCGTGACGCTCGCGGGCTGCGCCCTCTCGGTCGCGATCGAGCTCACCCAGAACCTCCTGCCCGGCCGTGTCCCGACGGTCCAGGACGTCGTCCTGAACACGGCCGGCGCGCTCCTGGGTGCCGTGCTCGTGGCCGCGGTGGTGCGCGGGATGGCGCGCCGGCGGCCCGCCCGTGCCCCGAGGCCGGCCCGCTGACGGCGCGGGGCCGGGCACGAGACCAGGCAAGAGACCGGGCAAGAGACCGGACGGGCCGCCCCGCCGCGGCCGGGGGACGAGCGCGGCGGAGCGACCCGCCCGGGGTCGCGGGAGCGGGGGTCAGCGCGTGAGCGCCGTGTCCCCGCACAGGTGGACGGGCATGCCGAGCGCGGCGAAGAACGCGGCCTTCGCCTCGAGCGCGCGGTCGGCCGTCGCGGCGTCGGGCGCGTACGCGACGTTGAGGTGGTTCGCCTTGTGGCGGGCCATGAACTGGTCACGGCTCACGCCGTGCAGCACGGCGTGCATGATCGGCCACTCGGGGTTCGTCGCCTCCTTGCGCCGGCGGGTCTCCTCCGCGGGCAGGGAGACGGCCGAGGCCCGACCGAGGTCGACCTGCAGCACGCCGTCGGCGATGTAGACGCGCGACCAGACGATCTCGCCCGCCTTGGACACGCCGTTGATCGTCGACCCGCCGGCCGGGAAGAACACCGGGTCCTGGCGCCAGCCCTCGGCACCCGCGTACCCGCCCTCGAGGTGCGAGGCGGGCACGGAGCCCGAGATCTCGAAGACCCACACGAAGCGGCCGTCGTGCTCCTCGCCCCAGCGCACGTCGTGCAGGGTCGTCGCCGGGTCGAGGCCCATCGCGGTCCACACCCGGTTCGTCACGAGCGCGTCGACGGCGACGCCCTCGTCCGCCTCGTTGAAGTGCGGGAACGCCTGGCCGTCCCACAGCACCCGACGGCCGTCGCGCGAGCGGACCGGCGGCCGCTGGACGTTGTTGAGGAGGCCCTCCGCGAGGTCCGACGCCGGGCAGATGTCCTTGAGCCCCTGCTGGTACTGGATGCCGACGGCGTCGAGCCCGAAGTCGTCGGCGATCCGCAGCGCGGCGATGTACATCTTGTGCTGCCAGCGCAGCTGGGCGGGGGTGAGCTCCGTCGCCTCGTCGGTGCCGAGCCGGAACGTCATGCCCGCGTCCTCGAGCCAGCGCTGGACCGCGTCCGCCTCGTCGTCGCCGACCCGCTGCATCTCGGCCCAGAGCGCCGACTGCGACAGCCGCTCCTTGTAGATGCCCAGGCCGTTGAGCAGCTCGTCGTCGAAGATCGCGTTGTACATGCCCATGCAGCCCTCGTCGAAGACGCCGATGATCGCCTTCTCGCGCAGGAGCTGGGCGGCGAGCGCCTCGCCGAGCTGCTTCTCGGCGCTGTCCGGGAGCTCCGGGAGCGCGTGGACGTGCGAGTCGTCGTGCTCGATCGTGCCCGTCGTGACCCACGACCGGATCGCGTCCTGGAACCAGGCGTCGCTCCCGTCGACCGTCCACACGGTCGAGTAGGGGCGGCCCATCTTCGTCAGGCCCGCGTTGAGGCCGAGCAGCCCGACGAGCCCCGGCCAGTCGCCCGCGAAGTTGGCGGCCGTGAGCACGGGGCCGCGGTGCGTGCGCAGCCCGGCCAGCACGTGGTGGCTGTACTGCCACACGGCCTCCGCGACGACGAGCGGCGCGTCGGGCGGGATCGTCGCGAACACCTCGAGCCCCATGCGCTGGGAGCTGATGAACCCGTGCCCGGTCTCGGGGTCCACGTCGTTGGCGCGCACGACCTTCCAGCCGTTCGCGGCGAACGCGTCGGTGAGGACGCGCTCGAGCTCCACCTGCGTGGGCCAGCCCGCGACGTTCGCGGACTCGCGCAGGTCGCCCGACGCGACGAGGTAGACCGTGCGCTCGGGGGCCTGGGGCTCCGGCGCGAGCGTGGGGACGGCGTAGGTGCTGCTGGTCATGCGGGTGCTCCTTCGAGGGCAGTGCGGTCGGGGGCGGTCGGCGCGGTCCGGCGGGCGAGCGCGTGCACGACGTCGCGCGTCGCCGGGTAGAGGTCGCGGTACAGGCCGTAGAGCTCGTCGTAGACGCCGCGCACCGCGGGGTCCGGCCGCACGACCCGCGCGGGCGGGTTCCACGCCGCGACGTCCAGGAGGTGCCCCTGCTCGTGCACCAGCCCGGCGGCGAGCATCGCGGCGCCGTAGCTCGCGCCGATGGTGCTCGTGGGGACGACCTGGGGCAGCCCGGTCACGTCGGAGACGACCTGCGTCCAGAGGTCGCTCTGGGTGCCGCCGCCGACGGCGACCACGCGGGAGACGTCGGCGCCCGCCGCGCGCAGGGTCTCGACGTTGTGCCGCACGCCGAACGCGGTGGCTTCGAGCGCCGCGCGGTAGAGGTCGCCGCGCGTGTGCGAGAGCGTGAGGCCGGCGAGGACGCCGCGCGCGTCGGGGTCCTGGAGGGGGGTGCGCTCGCCGGCGAGGTAGGGGAGCAGGAGGAGCCCGTGGGCGCCGGGCCCGCTGGCCGCGGCCTCGGCGAGCAGCTCGGGGTAGTCCGCGCCGGTCAGGTCCCGCAGCCACGACGTGACGGCGCCCGACGTCGCCATGCCGCCGGCGAGGTTGTGGGTGCCGGGGTAGGCGCCGACGGTGCCCCACATCGTCTCGCTGCGCAGCGGCTCGGCGACCGTGGCGACGAGGAACATCGTCGTGCCGTACATGAGCATGAGGTCGCCGACGTGCGTCGCGTCGACGCTCACGGCCTCCGACCAGGCGTCGATGGTGCCGGTGACGACGGGCGTGCCGGCGGCCACCCCGGCGAGGCGCTCGCGGGTGACCCCCGCCGCCTCGCCGGGCCACCGCAGCGCGGGCAGCTCGAGGCCGGGTGCGACGAGCGCGGCCCACTCGCCGATCCAGTCGTGGTCGCGCGGGTCGTACAGGGGCGTCGACTGCGACGCCGAGTGGTGGTCGAGCACGTACGCGCCGGTGAGGCGGAACGCGAGGTACGACGCCGGCATGAACAGGCGACGGGCGTGCGCCCAGGCCTCGGGCTCGTGCGCGCGCACCCAGGCGATCTTGGGTCCGGCGGCCTGCGACGACAGCGCCGAGCCGCACCGGTCGAGGACGGTCGTGCGCCCGAGGGCGTCGTCGAGCTCGGCGATCTGCTGCGTCGCCCGGGTGTCGACGCCGTAGAGGATCGCCGGGCGGACCGGGGTCCCTCGCTCGTCGGTCAGCAGCACGCACGGGCCCATGCCGGAGAGCCCGACGGCGGCGACCTCGAGGTCGGCCGGGACGTCGGGGCCGCGGACGGCACCGGGGGCGAGGTCGGCCGTGAGCTCGGTGACGACGTCGACGAGCTCGTCCCACCAGACCCGGGCGTCCATCTCGACGTGGCCGGGCCGCGGCCGGTCGACGGCGTGCGTGCGCGTGGTCGAGCGCAGGATCGCGCCGTCCGGACCGACGAGCACGCCCTTGGTGCTCGACGTCCCGACGTCGACGCCGACGAGGCCGGGGGTGGTGGGAGAGGGCATGCCGACCAGCATGACAGAAATCGATTACAGACACAACGGCCGCCACGACCTGCGGCGTTACCGCGGTCCGTCTCAACAGGCGAGACGATTCGGAGCGTCACGGAACTGTGACCTCCGGCCCGACGGGGCGGCGCGGAGCGGCCCGACGGCACGCCCGGGTCCCGGACAGCCGAGCCGGGACGCGTTGTCAGGGCAGGTCGGTCGGCTCGCCCCACGGGCCGCTGCCGCGAGACCGCGCGGCGGGGCCCGGACCGCGTGTCGGACAACGGACATCCCGCTGTCGGCTCGGTGCCGTGGCGCGCTGTCGGCGTCCGCCGGACCGGGTCGCGGCGACGGGACAGGACACGGACGACACGGGGCGCCGTCGACCCCCGCACCCCGGCGCGACCCGTTGACGGTCCCCGCGGGGAGACCTTCGATGAGGCCCTCGCATCCAACGACGGAGAGAGGACGGACGCGATGAAGCTTCCCCGAACTGCGCGGCGCGGCATCCAGGCCGGCGTCGCGCTCACGATCGTCACGTCGCTCGCGGCGTGCGCCGGCAGCGCCGACCCCGAGCAGTCGGGCCAGGGGGGCGAGGGCGGGACGACGGTGACGTTCCGCTCCTGGAGCCCGATCGAGCAGACCACGCGCCAGATGATCGACGCCTTCACCACCGCGAACCCCGACGTCACGATCGACTCGACGATCTTCAACTACCCCGAGTACGTCGTGGACCTGCAGACCCGCGCGAGCTCGGGCACCATGCCCGACATCGTCGGCCTGCAGCCCGGCGCGCTGACCCAGCAGTACCGGGAGAACCTCATGCCGCTCGAGGAGTGCGCGGCCGACACGTGGGGTGACGACTGGGAGTCGAAGTTCTTCCCGATCGGCCTCGAGCAGGCGCGGATGGGCAACCCCGAGGGGGACGACAGCTACTACGCGCTGCCGCTCCTCGTGCAGACCGTGAACCTCTGGGCCAACTCCGAGCTCCTCGACGAGGCGGGCGTCGAGCCCCCGGCCACGTGGGCAGACCTCGAGAGCGCCGTCGACGCGCTCGACGGCGGCTCGGCCGCGCCCTTCCTGCTGCCCGCGAAGGACTCGTGGCTGCGCAACGTCGTCTTCCTCCAGATCGCCAACAACGTCGAGCCGGGTCTCGTCTACCAGGCGGAGTCGGGCGAGGCGTCGTGGACCGACCCGGGGATCGTCGAGGCGTTCACGTACTGGCAGAAGCTGTTCACCGACGGGATCGCCCAGCAGGGCGCCCTCGCGCTCGACGCCTACCCGAACGGCGTCAACCAGTTCGAGGCGGGCAACGCCGCGATGATCCCCCTCGGGGCGTGGTGGATCCAGCAGTCCGACCCCTCGCGCGCCGACATCCCGCCCCTCTCGCAGGGCATGGAGGGCTACGAGCCGTTCCTGTTCCCGACGATCCCCGGCGGGGCGCCCGAGCCGCAGCTCGTCGGCGGCATCGACGTCGCGCTCGGCATCTCGAAGGACGCGAAGAACCCCGATCTCGCGTGCCAGGTCCTCACCGACTGGATCGCCGGGGACGGCGCCCAGGTGCTCATCAACACGTTCAACGACCTGCCCGCCGTGCAGGGCCTCGACCCCGAGGAGTTCACGAGCGACAAGCAGCAGGAGATGTGGACGACGTTCACCGAGGACTGGATGCCCGAGGTGCAGTACTCGCGCTACTTCGAGTCGCCGGACATCGACACGGCCGTCGCGGACGCGCTGTCCGCGGTGGCCGCCGGACAGTCGACCCCCGAGGAGGCCGCGGCGAAGGTCCAGGCGGTCCAGGACGGGCTGGGCTGACGATGGCAGCCCTCGTCTCCGGGCGACCCGCGGCGGCGACGCCGCGGGTCGCCGGGCCGCGCACGACGACGTCGACGGGACGCAGCACGCGTCGCCGCCAGCAGCTCGTCGCGCTCGGCTTCATCGCGCCCGCGCTCCTGCTCTTCGCGGTGTTCGTCGTCTACCCGATCGTGTTCAACGTCCAGGCGAGCACGCTCGACTGGGACGGCGTCAACGCCGGGACGCCGGTCGGCGTCCAGAACTACGCGGCCCTCGCCCAGGACCCGGTCTTCCACATCACGCTGCGCAACTCGCTGCTGTGGATCCTCCTGACGATCGTGCCGCAGGCGGTCATCGGCTTCACGCTCGCCTGGCTGCTCAACACCCGGCTGCGGGGACGCACGGTGTACCGCGCGATCTTCTTCCTGCCCGCCGTCCTGTCGCCCGTCGTCGTGGGCATCGTCTGGCAGCGCCTGCTCGACCCGTTCAACGGCGTGCTCGCCCAGCTCGGCCGGGCGACCGGCCTCGAGGTCCTCACGCGCCCCTACCTGTCCGACCCGTCGACGGCGATCGTCACGGTGATCGTCGTCAACGTGTGGATGTGGTCGGGCTTCTCGATGCTGTTCTACCTCGCCGGCCTCCAGCTCCTCGACCACTCGGTCCTCGAGGCGGCTCGCATCGACGGGGCGAGCGGCTGGGCGCTCGTGCGGCGCATCGTGCTGCCGCTCCTCAAGCCGACCCACCTCTCGCTCGTCCTGCTCGGGATCATCGGCTCGCTCAAGACCTTCGAGCTCGTGTGGGTGCTCACCGAGGGCGGCCCCAACCACGCGTCGGAGCTCATGCCCACGTACATGTTCAAGGAAGCGTTCCAGCTCCAGTCGTTCGGCTACGGCGCGACGATCTCGGTCGTCCTGCTCGTCCTCGCGATCGGCTCGTCCGTCGCGATGCTGCGCACGTTCGGGGCGGGGTTCATCACGGGGGAGAAGTCATGACGGCGCTCAGCTCCGGCACCGACCGCGCGCGGCGTGCGGTCGACGGCACCACGACGCCGCCCGCCGCTCCCGTCCGCCGTCGGCGCGGACACGGCCGCAGCAAGGACGTCGAAGCGCCGCCACGGTGGTCGCACTGGGTGCTCGGCCCCCTCGCGGCGCTGTGGATGGTCCCCGTGGTGATGGTGGTCGGCATCTCGCTGCTGCCCACGTCGAACCCGTCGACGACGGCGCTCGGCCTGCTCCCCGAGGAGCCGACGCTGCGCAACTACGTGACGATCTTCGAGACCAACCCGATCCTCCAGCACCTGCTCAACAGCCTGCTCGTGTCGGTCCCGTCGATCCTCCTCGTCGTCCTCCTCGGCTCGATGACGGCGTTCGCCCTCGCCCGCCTGCGCGTGCCGTTCCGAGGCGTCGTGTTCGTCGGGCTGCTGCTCGCGCTCGTGCTGCCCATGGCGAGCATCGTCGTGGCGGTCTTCAAGATCCTCCAGGCGATCGGCCTCTACGACTCGCTGCTCGGGCTCGTCCTCGCCTACACGGCGCTCGGCCTGCCGTTCGCCGTGATCATGATCCGCACCACCTACCTCGCGATCCCCGACGAGACGTACGAGGCCGCGCTCGTCGACGGCGCGTCCGCGTGGACGATCTTCTGGCGCATCTACTTCCCGCTCGGCAAGGCGGCCGCCGCGGTCGTCGTCATCTGGCAGCTGATGATGACGTGGAACGACTTCCTCCTGCCGCTCGTCGCGATCAGCGACAACGACCTCAAGCCCCTGACGCTCGTCCCCCTCGCGTACCGCGGGATCTACCTGAGCCAGCCCGGCGCGCTGTTCGCCGTGCTCGTGCTCATCTCCGTGCCCATCGTCGTCGTCTACCTGTTCATCCAGCGGTACCTGGTGAACGGTCTCGCGGGGTCGGTCAAGTGAGCTACCTCGGCATCGACCTCGGGACCACGGGGACGCGCGTCGGCGTGTACGACGAGGGAGGCAACGAGCTCGTCGCGCGCTCGCGCCGCACGACGGTGGTGCGCCCCGCGCCGGGCCGCGCGCACGTCGACGCGGAGGCCGTGCTCGACGGCGTCGAGGCGCTCGTGCGCGACGTCGTCGCCGAGCCCGCGGTGGCCGCGGACCCGGTGGAGGCCGTGTCCTTCTCGACGCTCGGGGAGGCCGTCGTGCCCGTGGACCGCGCGGGCCGCGCGCTCGGTCCCGCACCCCTGAGCATGGACGGTCGCGGCGCGGGGTCGGCGGACCGGCTCCGCGAGCTGCTCGGCGGCGAGGCCGTCCAGGAGATCACGGGCCAGCCGCTGCACCCGATGTTCTCCGTCCACAAGGTGCGCGGGCTCCTGCCCGACGGCGGGCTGCCCGCCGCGGTGCGCACCATGGACGACTTCGTCGCGACGCGGCTCGGCGCGGCGCCGGCCGTGGACCTGACGATGGCGTCCCGCACGGGGGCGTTCGACGTCCGGACCCGCACCTGGTCCGACGAGGTGCTCGGCGCGCTCGACGTGCCCGCCGCGCTCCTGTCCCCGGTGGTCGCCGCGGGCGACGTGATCGGCGCGGTCTCCGCGGACGCCGCCGCCCGGACAGGGCTGCGCGCCGGGACGCCCGTCGTCGCGGGCGTGCACGACCAGGCCGCGGCCTTCCTCGGCGGGGGCGGACGGCCCGGCCAGCGGGCCGTGTTCTCGTTCGGGTCGAGCGACTGCCTCACCGTGGGCACGCGCGCCCGGCCGGAGCGGCTCGGCGGGACCGGGCTCGCGACCTACCCCGTGGGGGCGGACCTGTGGGTCACGCTCGCGGGCACGGCGGCGGGCGGCTTCGCGCTCGACTGGTTCTCGTCGATCGTCCACCACGACCGGATCGACCCGTGGGCGTCGCTCTACGAGGTCGGTGCCGTCGACCCGCCCCCGCTCCTGGTCGCGCCCTACCTCGCCGGGTCGGGCACGCTCGACAACGACCCCGCCGCGCGGGGCGCGCTCCTCGGCCTGACCCTCGAGACGACGACGGCACAGATCGCGCGCGCGCTCGTCGAGGCGTGCGGGTTCGAGCTCGCGAAGATCCGGGCGGCGCTCGCGGAGCGCGGGGTGGAGCCGGTGGACGTGCACGCCGTCGGCGGCGGGTCGGCCAACCTCGGTGCCCTCCAGGCCCGGTCCGACGCGGCCGGGGTCCCGCTGCGCGCCGTCGTGCGCGAGGCGGCGGGACGAGGTGCCGCGCTCCTCGCCGCGCTCGGTGCCGGCACCTTCGCGAGCGTGCTCGACCTGCCCGCCCCCGCCGTCGTGCACGAGGCGAGCCCCGACCCGCGGCACGCCGCGTGGTACGCGCGGCAGCGCGCGACGTTCGACTCGCTGCACCAGCTCCTCACCCCCGTCAGCACGTCCCTCGCCGTCGAGACCGTCGACGGCACCGCACTCAAGGAGATCGCATGACCACGCTGGACACGTTCGACCTGCAGGCCGCGCGCGAGGACGTCCTCGCGTACTGCCTGGAGTCCGTGAAGCTCGGGCTCAACTTCAACACGCAGGGCAACATCAGCCTGCGCATCCCGGGCACGTCGACGTTCCTCATCACCCCGACCGACCTCGAGTACGACCGCATGACGCCGGACGACCTCGTGGTCGTGGACGAGGACGCGAACGTCGTCGAGGGGCGGCTCCAGCCGTCGTCGGAGGTGACGGTGCACCTTGCCGTCTACGCCGCGCGCCCCGACGTCCAGGCGATCGTCCACACCGAGCCCACGTACGCGAACGTGTTCGGCGTGCTGGGCGAGCCGATCCGCGGCGCGCTCGTCAACATGGTCATCTACACCAAGGGCGACGTGCCCGTCATGCCGTTCGCGCTGAGCAACTCGACCGAGTTCGGCCGGGACATGGCGCGCTACCTCGAGGACCGCAACGCCGTCGTCTGGGCCAACCACGGCCTGCTCACGGTCGGCCCGAACCTGCGCGACGCGTTCAAGACGAGCGTCGCGGTGGAGAGCGCGGCGAAGGTGCTCTCCGCGGCGCGCGCCGTGACGGACGACCCGATCGTCCTCGACTACGCCTCGCTGGGCATCACGCACACGCTGTGACCGCACCTGGCGCGCAGCGACCCGGTCCGGTCGGGCGCACCGCCCGGCCGGGCCGCCTAGCCGAGGACGTTGCGCGCCGGGTCGATCGGCACGCACCCGCAGGTCGTGCCGTAGGCGATGTCGTAGTCCATGTCGAGCAGGCGCGGCGGCAGCGACGGGTTGTTCATGCGCTCCGTGAGGAGCTGGACCGTCCGGGCGGCGAGCGTCGCCGCGGGGGCGACGGCGTTCGTGGGCACGAGGCCCGTCGTCCCGACGCCGGGCACGTTGTCGAACGTCGTCAGCACGACGTCGGACGGCACCTTGAGGCCGAGGCGCTGCGCCGCGGTGAGCACGCCCCAGAACATGAGGCTGTTGGTCGCCAGCACGCCGAACGGCGGCTCGAGCGTCCGGAAGAGCGAGTACGCGGCGGTCGCCGCCTCCTCCGACGTCGTGAGGCCCGCAAGGACGTGGTTCTCCGTCCCCGTCCGGCTGACGACGCGCTGGAACGCGGTGTGCCGGTTGCGCAGCGTCGAGACCGCGAGGTCGCCCGCGACCAGGCACACGCGCTGCACGCGGTGCTGCTCGATCATGTGCAGCGTGAGCTGCTCGGCCGCGTGCCGCGCGTCCGGCAGCACGTGGTCGACGAGGCCGCGCACGGACGGCACCGTGCGGTCGACGACGACGGTCGGCACCGACTGCGCGAACTCCACGAGGCCCGGGGCGCCGGTCGGGAAGATCACCATGCCGTCGACGTCGAGCCGACGGAACGCGGTGAGGATCGCCTCCTCCGTGTGCAGGTCGTCGTCCGAGTCCGCCGACAGCAGCGTGGGGCTCACGTTGGCGAGCCGCTCCTGGAGCGCGCGGCTGACGGCTGCGAAGTAGTCGTTGCGCACGTCCGGGAAGACCAGCCCCACCACGCCCGTGCGCCGCTTGCGGCCGCGCGGGCGGGACTCGCCCTCCAGCCCGAGCTCGGCGATCGCGTCCTCCACGAGGCGCCGCGTAGCAGCCGCGACGTGCGGCTCGTCGTTGACGACGCGCGACACCGTCTTGATGGACACCCCCGCGCGCGCAGCGATGTCGGCGAGCCGCACGGACCGGCCACCCGCTCCCGCGGTCCGGTCGTCGTCCTGCGTCACGTCGCCTCCGCCCGTCGCTCGCCCGCACCCGCCGCCGTCCGCCCGGGCGGCACGCTCCCGACGACACGACAGGAAGGTCAGCCATGACCCTCGTCACGAACCGTACCCTGCTCGACGCCGCCGCCCGGGGCGGCTACGGCGTCGGCGCCTTCAACGTCGCGGACCTCGCGATGGCGACGGCGGTGCTCGACGCCGCGCGCGCCACGGAGAGCCCCGTCATCGTCGAGACGCTGGCCGGGTCCCACCCGTACGCCTCGGACGCGCTGTGGTGGTCCGCCCTGCGCACGGCGATCGCGGCGTACCCCGACGTCCCGGTCGCGCTGCACCTCGACCACGGACCCGACGAGGCGACGTGCGCGCGCGCCGTGGCGGCAGGGTTCACGAGCGTCATGATCGACGGCTCGCTCGGGCCCGACGGCCGCCCTGCCGCGTTCGAGGACAACGTCGCGGTCACCCGGCGCGTCGTCGAGCACGCGCACGCGCACGGCGTGTCCGTGGAGGGCGAGCTGGGGACGATCGGCGGCTCGAAGGACGGGCGCAGCCACGCGGAGATCGTCCTCGCCGACCCGGAGCAGGCCGAGGAGTTCGTGCGCCGCACCGGGGTGGACGCGCTCGCCGTGGCGATCGGGACCTCGCACGGCGCCTACAAGTTCACGAGCCCGCCCGACGGCTCGGTGCTCCACATGGACCTCGTCGAGCGCATCGCGCGGCGCGTGCCGGGGACGCACCTCGTGATGCACGGCTCGTCGGGGCTCCCGGCCGACCTCCGGGCGACGATCAACACGCACGGCGGCGACCTGCCGGAGTCGTGGGGCGTCCCCGACGCCGAGAAGGCCCGGGCGGCGAGCCTCGGCGTGCGCAAGATCAACCAGGGCATGGACCACTACATGGCGTTCACGGCGGGCGTCCGCGTCGCGCTCGCCGCGTCGCCCGGCGACGTGGACCCGGCGGGCTACCTCGCGCTCGGCCGGGAGTGGGCGCAGCGGCTCGTCGAGGAGCGCATGGTGCTGTTCGGTCAGGCCGGCCGCGCGTCCGACGTGCTGCCCGCCGCCGCGGGCGCCCCGGCGGCGGGCTGAGACCGGCTCACGGCCCGGCGGGCGTGCCCTGGACGACGTGGCGCGCCGGGTCGTCGGCACCGGACAGCCGGTCGAGCAGGATCCGCGCGGCCGTCGTGCCGAGCGCCCGGGGGTCGAGCGGGACGAGCGCGACGTCGGACGTGCGCGACGTCGCGAAGGGCAGGTCGCCCACGATGCCGACCCCGACGGCGGGTCCGTCGTCGTCGCCGCGGGCCCGTGCGTCCGCGGCCGACGCCGCGGGCCGGCCGTGCGCCTCGGCGAGCGCCCGGAGCACGCCGACGCCGACGAGGTTGTTGGTGGCGAGGATCGCGTCCGGCGGGTCGGACCGGGCGAGCAGGTCGACGGCCGCCCCGTGGCCGCCGTCGACGCGGAAGTTCGCGTGCACGAGCAGCCCGTCGGGGGAGAGCCCTGCCTCGGCGAGCGCCTCGCGCCACCCCTCCGCGCGCTCGACCGCCGTGCTCGTGCCGCGCGGCCCGGTGACGCACGCGACCCGGCGGAAGCCGCGGTCGACGAGCTCCACGGCGGCGCGGCGCCCGAGCGCGACGTTGTCGAACACGACCTGGTCCACGTCCTGGCCCACCCGGCGGTCGATCACGACGACGGCCCGACGGCGGGCGCGCAGGGCGGCGGTCTCGGGCGCGTCGGTGGCCGGGGCCAGGACGACGCCCGCCATGTTCTCGCGCTCGGCGACCGCGAGGTAGCGCTCCTCCTTGGCGGGGTCGTCGTCGGTGTTGCACAGGACGACGGAGTAGCCCGCCTGCTGCGCGACGTCCTCGACGCCGCGCGCGACGGCCGTGAAGAACGGGTTCTCGACGTCCGGCAGGACGAGCGCGACGACGTCGCTCGACCGGCGCCGCAAGGACCGCGCCGTGCGGTCCGGGGCGTAGCCGAGGTCCTCGACCGCCGCGCGGACGGCGGCCGCGAGCTCCGGCCGGACGGTCTTGCCGTTGAGGACCCGGGAGACGGTGGCCGTGGACACGCCGGCGTGCCGGGCGACGTCGACGATGCGGGTCATGCCCGCGAGCGTAGCCCGGCGCCCGGGTCCCTCCCGCGCGCCTGCGGCACAATGGTCCGGTCATGGGGCCGGCCGCCGGCCCCGTCGGGTGTGGGGACGAAGGGGCGAGGGTGTCGGTCGACACGGTGCGTGCGGGGTCGCTGGGGGATCGTCTCGCCCACGTCCTGAGGGTCGCCATCGTCCGGGGGGAGCTGGCGCCGGGGGAGCGGCTCGTCGAGGAGGGCGTGGCGCGGCAGTACGACGTGTCGCGCGGGCCCGTCCGCGACGCGCTGCGGGTCCTCGCGGCCGAGCACCTCGTCGAGTCCGAGCGCCGGGGGTACGTCGTGCGCGGCGTGGGTGCCGACGACGTCGACGAGCTGTACGACGTGCGCAGCGCCCTGGAGGCGGTCGCCGTGCGCGCGGCGGCGGAGCACGCCGACGAGGTCGACTGGTCCGCGAGCGAGGCGGCTCTCGCCGGGATGCGCGAGGCGGCGGACGCCGGCGACTGGTACACGTACGCCGCCCACGACCTCGCGTTCCACTCCACGCTGTACGCCGCCGTGCCGAACCGCCGCCTGCGCACGCTGTGGGAGCAGATCGAGCCCACGTTCGCGGTCATGCTCCAGGAGACGAACAAGCAGGACGTCGACCTGCACCCGTCGTGCGCCGACCACGAGCGGCTGCTCGACGCGATCCGGACGCCGCGCCTCGACGAGGCGCTGGCCTACCTCGACGAGCACCTCGCCGGCTCGCGCCGCCGCATGAAGGACGCGCTGCAGCAGCCGCGCCGCTGAGCCCGCTCCCGCACGCCCCGGTCTGCCTCGGCAGGCCGGGGCGTCGTCGTGTCGCGGGAGCGTCTTCTCGTTGACGGTTGACTGTTAACAGTAAACGGTGCCATGCTGACGGCGGCGCGAAGCAGCGCCCGCGCAGCGACGCGAGAGACCGAAGGAGACGTGCCATGACCACGGCACCGGAGATCATCACCCCGCCCGTCACGACCTACGACGCGTCGGGTGCGCTCGACCTCGGGGCGCTGCGCGTGCTGCTCGCCCACGTGGAGCCGGAGGTCGACGGGGTGTTCGCCGTGGGGACGACGGGTGAGTTCCCGGCCCTCGACGCCGCCGAGCGCGCCGCGCTCGTGCGGACCGCCGCCGACGTGCTCGGCCCGGACCGGACGATCGCGCACGTCGGTGCCGCCTCCGTGCACGAGGCGCTCGGCCACCTGCGCGCGGCCGAGGACGCCGGCGTCCGGCGCTTCGCCGCCATCACGCCCTACTACCTCACGGCGAGCGACGAGGGCGTCGTGCGCTACTACGCCACGCTGCGAGCCGCGACGGACGGCGAGCTCTACGCCTACGTCTTCCCGGACGTCGCGTGCTCGGACGTCTCGCCCGAGCTCCTCGCCGTGCTCGCCGAGCTCGGTCTCGACGGCGTCAAGACGTCCGGTGCCGCCTCGGCCCGGGTCGACGCGTACCGTTCCGCAGCACCGCGGCTCGCGCTCTGGTCGGGGAACGACGCCGACCTCCCGCACGTCGTCGCGGCCGGCGGGCGCGGGACCGTGTCCGGCGTCTCCGGCGTCGCGCCGCGCGCGTTCGCGGACCTGCGGGCGGCGCTCGCCGCGGACGACGCGGCCGCCGTCGTGCGGGCGCAGGCGGTCGTCCAGCGGCTCGTCGCCGCTCTCGGGCCCAGCATCTCCCGCCTCAAGTACGGCCTCGACGTCCAGGGGCTGCCCGGCGGGACGACGCGCATGCCGGTCGACCCGCCGTCCGACGCCGTGAAGGCGGAGATCCGCGCGGCCCTCGCCGCGGCCGGGCAGGAGCTCGCGGCCGCCTGACGCACGCTCCGACCGCTCGACCCGCGGCACCCCGGACGGGTGCCGCGGGAGGGGCCCGGGCCCTCGCCGCTGAGACCCGGAGCCCCCACACTGAGATCAGCGGAACCCCGCACCGAAGGAACAACGATGTCCGTCACCGCACCCGCGGCCCCGCTCACGAGCAGGCGGTACGCCTGGAAGGTCACGCTCTCGAGCTTCGTCGGCAACACGCTCGAGTACTACGACTTCCTCGTCTACGGCACCGCTGCCGCGATCGTCTTCCCCGCCGTGTTCTTCCCGTCCGAGAGCTCGTTCGTCGCCACGCTGTCGTCCCTCGGCACGTTCGCCGTCGGGTTCCTGGCCCGCCCGCTGGGCGGCATGTTCTTCGGCCGACGCGGCGACAAGCAGGGGCGCAAGTCCACGCTCGTCCTCACGCTCGCGATCATGGGGACCGGGACCCTGCTCATCGGCTTCCTCCCGTCCTACGACTCGATCGGCCTCCTCGCGCCGGCCCTGCTCGTCGTGCTGCGGCTCGTCCAGGGCTTCGCCGTCGGCGGCGAGTGGGGCGGGTCGATGATCATCGTGCTCGAGTCCACCAACCCGCGGCACCGCGGCTTCTACACGTCGTGGCCGAACACCGGCGGCTTCTCCGCGCAGATCCTCATCACCCTCGTGTTCGCCTGGGTGTACACGCTCGACGACGCGCAGCTCCAGTCGTGGGGCTGGCGCGTGCCGTTCTGGCTCTCCGCCGTCGTGCTCGCCGTCGGCCTGTGGATGCGCCGCTCGCTCGAGGAGACGCCGGTCTTCACCGAAGCCGTCGCCGGGCTCGAGAAGGAGGGCCGCAACCGCTCGCTCACCGTCGAGAACCTCGAGGCCAGCCAGGCCGCCATCCGTGAGCGCCAGGAGCGCGACGTCGCCGCGGCCGCCGAGCCCGCGTCGCAGGCGCCCACGCGCGGGCCGCTCGCGAGCGTCTTCCTCGAGGACTGGCGCAACCTGCTGCGCATCGTCGGCCTGCGCTTCGCCGAGGCCCTGCCGTACTTCCTGCTCACGGTCTTCGTGCTCAGCTACGGCCCGCAGCACCTCGGGATCGAGAAGGAGAGCCTCAACACCGCGATCCTCATCATGGCGGTCCTCGCGTTCCCCGCCCACGGGATCTTCTCCTGGATCTCCGACAAGATCGGTCGCCGGCCGGTCTACTTCTTCGGGGCCCTCGTCGTGTTCGTCATGGCCTTCCCGTTCTTCGGGCTGCTCAACACGGGCAGCTTCGTGCTCATCGTGCTCGGGTACGTCCTGATGCTGAACCTCGGGCACAACGCCATCAACTCCATCCAGCCGGCCTTCTTCGCCGAGCTCTTCCCGGCGGACCGCCGCTACTCCGGCGCGGCCACCGGGCGCGAGATCGCGTCGATCGTCGCGGGCGGCCTGACGCCGTTCATCGCGACCGCGCTCGCGGGCGAGGACGGGTCGCGCTGGCAGCTCGTCGCGCTGTACGTCATGGTCGGCGCGCTCATCACGATGCTCACCGTGTGGAAGACGCCGGAAACCTTCCGCCGTGACCTCAACGTCGTCGGCGAGACCGTCCGGTGACGACGTCCGTGGAGCGCCTGCTCGTGTCGGGCGACGGCGAGGCGTGGGCCCAGTGCCACGCGTCCACCGTCGCCCGCACGGGCGGTCGCACGCTCGTGGCCTGGTTCGCCGGCACCCGGGAGGGCACGCCGGACAACGCGATCTGGCTCGTCGCCGAGGAGGACGGCGTCTGGGGCGAGCCCCAGGTCGTGCTCGGCGAGGACGACGACGTCGCGTGGTGGAACCCCGTGCTCGCCGTCGCTCCTGACGGGCGGCTCTGGCTCTTCGCCCACCGGGGCGAGCGGATCTCGCGCTGGGTGACCTGGTACTGCACGTCCACGGACCACGGCCGGACGTGGACGGCACCGCGCGAGCTCGTCCCCGGGGACACGAGCGGGGGCCGGGGGCCGGTGAAGAACCCGCCCGTCGTCACGCCGCGCGGCGCGTGGCTCGCCCCGTCCTCGGTCGAGAGCGGGGGAGCCGACCCCGCCTGGGGGGCGCGGTTCGACCGCTCCGAGGACGCCGGGGCGAGCTGGACGCTCGCGGACGTCCCGATCGACCGGTCGCGGCTGCGCGGCGCCGGGGTCATCCAGCCGGCGCTCTGGTCGGGGCGGTCGGGTCTCGTCGCCGTCTGCCGGTCGAGCGAGGGCCTCGTCTACCGGACGACGTCCGCCGACGACGGCCGCACGTGGGCTGCCGCCGCGGCCACGCGCCTGCCGAACAACAACTCGGGTCTCACGGCCGTCCGGCTGCCCAGCGGGCGGGTCGCCCTCGTGCACAACCCGGTCGGCGAGGAGTGGGGCGCGCGGTGCCCGCTGAGCGTCTCGGTCTCGGACGACGACGGGCTGACCTGGCACCGGGTGCTGGACCTCGAGGACGGGACCGAGGCGCCCGCCACGCTCCCGGGCGTCCCCGTGCCCGCGCTGCGGGAGGTCGGCCCGCCGAGCGGGTTCGCCGCCGGCGACACGGGGATCGTCACGGACGGACGCGGCGAGTACTCCTACCCGTCGGCGACGGCCGAGGGCGAGACGCTGCTCGTCGCCTACACCTGGCAGCGCCGGGGCATCGTCCTCGCGCGCGTGCCGTTGCGGCTCGTGGACCGGCCGGTCGCCGCGGCGGCCGACCGGGCCGGGTCGTCGTGAGGATCGCGCGGATCCGCACCGCGCACGGCCCGCGGGCCGCCGTGCTCGACGGCGACGCCTGGGACGTGCTCGTCGCGGACGTCCCCGAGCCCGCGACGGGTCGCGACGGCCGCCCGGCGCTGCCCGCGCCGAGCGGTGTGCGGGTCCGTGCCGACGACCCCGGCCTCGACGGCGCCCTGCTCGCGCCGTGCCGCCCGCGCGTGGTCGTCGGGATGGCGCACAACAGCGGGCCCGAGGGTCGGGCGCTGCCCCCGCAGGCGTTCCTCAAGTCGGCGCGGACCGTCGTCGGGCCGGGGGCGGTCGTCCGGCACGACCGCGCGCTGGGGCGCCTGGTGGCGGAGGCGGAGGCCGCGGTCGTCGTGGGCCGTCCGTGCCACCGCCTGCGGCCCGACGACGTCCCCGGCGCGATCCTCGGCTGCACCGTCGCCGACGACCTCACGGCAGACGACCAGGTGCCGCTCGACGCGATGATGACGCGCGCGAAGAACGGCACCGGGTTCACGCCGCTCGGCCCGTGGATCGACACCGCCGCCACGCTCGACGACGCCGCGCTCGTCGTCGCGGTGGACGGGGTGGAGCGGGCGCGGTCCACGACCGCGGGGCTCTCCTACGACGTCGTCGACCAGCTCGTGTTCCTCACGCGCCACCTCGAGCTCGGGCCGGGCGACGTCGTGCTCACGGGCGCGCACCGGTCCGCCGTGCCCGTCGAGGGCGGGGTGGAGGTCGCGCTCCAGGTCGGCGGGGTCGGCACGCTGCGCCACCGCGTCGCCTGAGCCGCCGGAGGCACGCGGCGGGCGGGGCGCGGCGGCGCCGTCAGGCGACCGTGCCGTCGACGTAGGACCAGCGGTCGTCCTCCCGGACGAACCGGCTGACCTCGTGGAGCCGGCCGCGGTCGGCCGGGTCGGTGCGCGAGCGGTGGTGCGCGACGAACTCCACGACCCCGGTCGTGTCGAACGGGCCGCCCGCCTCGGTGCGCACGACGTCGAGGCGGCGCCACTCGACGTCGTCGTCGAGGTCGAGGTCGGCGGGCCGGGTGGAGGGGTGCCAGGTCGCGCGCAGGTATTCGGCGTCGCCGACGGCGAACGCGCTGTAGCGCGAGCGCATGAGCGCCTCGGCGGTCGGTGCGTGCGGGCCCGGGGCGGCGCCGTCCGGGCCGGGGCGCAGCCCGGCGTGGTACCGGCCGCAGCACGACCCGTAGGTGTCGCCGGAGAGGCACGGGCAGCGTGCGTCGTCGTCGAGGGGGTTCCCGGTCATGCGGCCGCATCCTACGGGGGACGTGCGGGCGCGGGCCGCGCACGACGGCGCCCGCCCACCGACCGGTGAGCGGGCGCCGTCGCGCGTGCGTCAGTCCTGCGGGTCCCAGGGGCCCCAGCGGTCGCCGGGCGCCTGGTTCCGCGTCCACCACTTCGCGGTGTACGTCGTGCCCTCGTAGGTCACGCTGTCGCCCTTGACGTAGACGCGGCTCGGCTTCCACGCGCCGACCCCGGCGGAGTCGACCCCGGCGATCTCCTCCCACGGGCCCCACGCGTCGGCACCGGGCGTCTGGCCCTTCGTCCACCACTGCGCGCGCCACACGGCGCCGCCGTAGGTGACCGTGGTGCCGCCCGCGTACGCGGTGCCCTTCGACCAGGCCGGCGGCTCGGTGTACGTCGGCTGGGCCTGCGGGTTGAACTCGTCCGTCACGACCGACCTCGCGGCGTTCGTCACCGGGTCGTCGAGCAGCAGGACGTCGAGGCCCTGCTGGATGTCGTTCGAGATGATCGCGCCGTTGTACCAGTAGGCCGACCACGAGCCGCCGAGGATCAGCCGCTCCGCGGACAGCGGGCCGCGGTCGAACCACGCGATCTCGACGGGGGTCGCCGAGTCCGTGAAGTCCCACACCGAGATGCCGCCCTGGTACCAGGCCTGGACCATGATGTCGCGACCCGGGACGGGGATGAGCGAGCCGTTGTGCGCGACGCAGTTCTCCGTCGCGGCCTGCTCGCGCTCGATCTTGTAGTAGCTCTTGAACACGAGCTCGCCGCCCACGATGTCGTAGATGGCGTCCGCGCCCTTCTCGGGCCCGACGGTCGGGTTGCACGTCGGCGCCCCGCCCCCGCCGAGCTCGTCCGTGAAGACGACCTTGGTGCCGGCGTTGTTGAACGTCGCCGAGTGCCAGAACGCGAAGTTCGTCGTGTCCCGGACGACCTCGGTCACCACCGGGTGCGCGCGGTCGGAGATGTCGAGCAGGATGCCGTCGCCCATGCACGCGCCCGCCGCGAGGTCCTTCGACGGGTAGGTCGTGATGTCGTGGCAGCCCGACGTCGTGCTCGAGCCGTTCCCGCCCGGGTTGCCGCCGTCCGGGAAGAGGACGGGCGTCGAGACGAGCTCCGCCGCGGCGGGGTCGTCGAGCGGGATCTGCACGACGGAGATGAGGTCGTGCGGCGGCTGGCAGTCGGGGAACGCCGCGTTCGGGCTGTACGACGAGACGTAGACGAACAGCTCCTCGCCGTCCTGCGACGGCGCGAGCGAGTGCGTGTGGGAGCCGCACTGCGTCTCGACCGACGCCACGTACTGCGGCGAGGTCGGCTCGGAGATGTCGAAGACCTTGATGCCCTCCCACGAGTCCTTGACCGTGGCGCTCTGGGCCACGTTCTCGCACGAGTCGTTGCTGCGCGAGGAGTCGGTGCTGAGGACGAGCAGGTCGCCGTAGACCGAGATGTCGTTCTGGGACCCGGGGCAGACGACCTGCGCGACCTGCTGCGGGGCGGTCGGGTTCGCGACGTCGTACACGGTGAAGCCGCCGTAGTTCCCGGCGAACGCGTACCGGCCCTGGAACGCGAGGTCGGTGCTGTACTGGCCCTCGGGCGTGAAGTCGCCGTTCTTCGGGATGTTGGCGACGTGCGTGAGGTTGGGGCTGCCGGCCGTCTCCCCGGGTGCCAGGACGTCGGTGGCCTGGGCGAGGGGGGCGAGGCGCTGTGCGGGGAGGTCTGCGAGCGAGGCGGCGGCCTGGTCGGTGAGTGCCGCCACCGCCTCGGGGGAGCCGTCGGACGGCTCCGCGGCGGCGGTCGTGGCGACCGCGAGGGTGGAGACGGCGAGGGTCGCCGCCAGGGACGAGGCGAGCAGGACCCGGCTCCGGTGCCGGTGCGTCTGCCGGTGCGTTCTTCGATGCACGAGGGAAACACCTCCTTGGTAGGGTGCTGCAAATTCTGGCGGGCAAATGTGATCTGGACCACTCAAACCGGGCGGTTCGCGATGATCTTTTACACGGAGGGAACAGGGTAGGTGCAGATTTTTCCCAGCCGTAACACAGCGCCCCGCACCGTCACGCGTGCCCTGACCTGCGGCGTCGCCGCGACCGGTCTCGCGCTCGGGTCCGTGCTCGGGCTGGCGGCGTGCACGCCCGACCCGCAGCCGACCTCGACGCCGTCGAGCGTCGTCGTGCAGCCCGGGCGGCCGGGGGAGGACGCGACGACCGTCGCCCCCGACGACTACGCGGGGGCGCCCGACGAGGGCTCGTGGAACCAGGCCGACGCCGCGTTCGTCACGGGCATGATCGAGCACCACCTCCAGGCGCTCGAGATCGCCGCGCTCGCACCCGACCGCGCCGGGTCCGACGCCGTGCGGTCGTTCGCGGAGCGGGTCACCGCCGCGCAGGGCCCCGAGGTGCACGCGCTCGCGTCGTGGCTGCAGGCCCGCGGCCTCGCCGTGCCCGAGGGCGCGCAGGACGCGGGCGGGACCGGCCCGCGCGCGCCCGACGGTGCGGGCCACGACCACGGCGACGGTACCGCCGGGATGCTCTCGGACGAGCAGCTCGCGGCGCTCGAGGCCGCGAGCGGGCCGGAGTTCGACCGCCTGTTCCTCGAGGGGATGATCCAGCACCACGAGGGCGCGCTCGCGATGGTCGACGTCGTGCTCGTCGAGGGGGAGGACCTCTTCGCGAACGAGATGGCGGCCGAGACGGCGGCCGGCCAGGGCGGCGAGATCGACCGCATGCGGGGCCTCCTCGCGCAGCTCTGACCCGTCCGGCCCGGCACGCGGCACCACGCACGACGGCGGCCCGCCCCGGGGTGGGACGGGCCGCCGTCGGGCGTGCGGGACGGGTCAGCAGGACAGGTTGTTGCCCGTCGTCGTGCCGAGGATCTGGGCGAACCGCTGGAACGCGGCGATGCGCGACTGCACCTGCGCCGGGTTCCCGCCGTTGCACTCCATCGTGCCGTTGATCGAGCGGATGGACTCGCCGAAGCCGGCGCCCGACACGATCGCCTGGTGCCCGGACATCGAGCCCGCGCCCGACTGCGTGTTCCAGAACCACAGACCGGTCTTCCACGCGACGGCGGAGCTCTGCTCGACGAGGTACGGGTTGTTGAGCAGGTCGATGCCGAGCGCGTCGCCCGCGGCCTTGTAGTTGTAGTTCCAGCTCAGCTGGATCGGGCCCTTGCCGTAGTAGGCGGACTGGCCCGCCGGGCAGCCGTACGGCTTCGAGGTGTCGCAGTAGTGCGGGTAGTTCGCGGTGTTGATCTCCTTGACGTACACGAGGCCGCCGGTCTCGTGGTTGACGTTGGCGAGGAACGCCGCGGCCTCGCGCTTGGCGACCTCGGTGCCGCCCGTCGTCGCGAAGCCCGGGTAGGCGGACAGCGCGTCGACGAGGCCCTGGTACGTGTAGAACGGGTTCCGGTGGGGGAACATCTGGTTGAACTGCGCCTCGGAGACGACGAACCCGGTCGGGTTGCCCGGGTTCCCGGGGTTGCCGGGGTTCGTGCCGCCGCCGCAGGCGCCCTGGCTGCGCCAGACGCCCCACTCGCCGGTGGTGCCGGGCGTGTCGCCCTGGGTCCACCAGCCGGCCTTCCAGTTCTGGCCGCCGTGGGAGACGACCGCGCCGCCCGTGTAGACGGCGCTCGCGCTCCAGGGGGCCGCGCACGTCGCGGCCTGCGCCTGCTGCGCCGGGCCCGCGACGGACCACGAGAGCGCTCCCGCGAGCGCGAGGACGAGGCTGAGGAGCAGGGCGAGAGGGCGGGAGATCGGCCGGGCGGCGGCCGTCGTGGGCGCCGCGGGGGAGGACGACGCCGGGGCTCGCGTGTGCATCGGTGCACCTTTCGTCGGTGGTCGGGTCGGTTCGAGCCTGACCGGGGCCCCGCGTCGTGGACAACCCCCCTACGCGGAACCCCGTACCCGTGGGAGCCCGAGCCAGAGCCGAGGTCTGCCGAGGTAGAGCCGAGGTCCCGCGAGGTAGAGCCGGGGTGGTGACCAGGGCTCTACCTCGCGGGACCAGGGCTCTACCTCGGGGCACCGGAGCTCTACCTCGGCGCGGGGGTGTGCGGCGGGGGTTGACGTCCGGGCTCGGCGGGTGCGAGAGTGTCCGCCAACCCGGAAACGTTTCCAGGACTGTCGAGGTCGTCAGCCTGGAAACGTTTCCAGAACGACGGTCCTTCGACGACGAGGTGGACGACAGTGACGTCATCACGCGCCACGCTGATCCAGGTGGCACAACGGGCCGGGGTCTCCCTGGCCTCGACCTCCCGTGCGCTGCACGGGACGGGCGCGAGCCCTGCGATGGTCGAGCGCGTGCGCGCCGCGGCCACCGAGCTGGGCTACAGCCCGGACGCCATCGGGCGCTCGCTGCGCCTCAAGAAGACGTTCCAGGTGGCGTTCGCCGTCGCGGACATCGGCAACCCCGTCTACGTCGAGATGATGACGGCGATCCACGAGGTCCTCGCCCCGCACGGCTACCGCGTCGTCGTCATGACGACGGGGGACACCACGCGGTCCACCGTCGAGCTCGTGCGCAGCCTGTCGAGCGGCTTCGTCGACGCCATGATCCTCAGCCCGCTGCGCACCGACGACGAGCTCGTCGAGGAGATCCGCGAGGCGCCCGTGCCCGTCGTCGTCATCGGCCGCACCCTGGCCGACCGCGGCATCGACTCCGTGTCCACGGACTCCGCGGGCGGGATCGGCGAGGCGGTGCGGCACCTGCTCGGCCTCGGCCGCCGCCGGATCGCGTTCCTCAACGGGCCCCTCGACACGACCCCCGGTGAGGCGCGCCAGCGCGGCTTCGACGCCGCGACGCGCGCCGCCGACTTCGACGCCGAGCGGGTCGAGGTCGCGCCCGCCCTGGACTTCACCGTCGCCGCGGGCCTCGCGACGACGCGCGCGCTGCTCGACGCCACGGACGGCGACGCCCGGCCGGACGCGATCGTCGCGGCCAACGACCTCCTCGCCATCGGCGCCATCCGGGCCGTGCGCGAGCGCGGCCTGTCGGTCCCCGAGGACGTCGCGGTGACCGGCATGGACGACACGGAGATCGGCCGCGTGTTCCAGCCCAGCCTGACGAGCGTCTCGCTCGGCTCGACGGAGCGTGGGCGCGTCGCCGCGCAGCTCGTCGTGGACCTCGTCGACGGCGACGCGGAGCCCGGCCGGCACACCGCCGTCGGGCCGCGGCTCGTCGTGCGCGAGTCGACCGCACCCGGGGGTGGTTCCCGGTGAGCGCACCGACCCTCGCGGGCGACCCCCGCCGCGCGGCCCTCCGCCCCGACCGCGGCCCGGTGCGCCGGACCGGTGGCATGGCCCGCGCCAAGCGGCGCGAGGCGATCGCGCTCGTCATGCCGTCGCTCCTGCCGATCCTCGTGCTCAGCGTCGCGCCGCTCGTCATGGGCGTCGCGCTCGCGTTCACCGACGCGCGGCTCGTGCGCCAGCCGGACTACCAGTTCGTGGGCGTCGACAACTTCGTGCGCCTCGCGGACAACTCGTTCTTCTGGGACTCGTTCCGGATCGGCATGATCTGGGCCGTCTCGGTGACGCTGCTCCAGCTCGTCGCGGCCATGGGCCTCGCGCTCCTGCTCAACTCGGGGCTCCGGCTCCAGGGGCTGACGCGGGTCCTCGCACTCATCCCGTGGGCCATGCCGCCGGTCGTCGTGGCGATCATGTGGCAGATGATCTACTCGCCCAACGCGGGCCCGCTCAACGCGTTCCTCGGCGCGCTGGGCCTGCCGGACGACATCAACTGGCTCGCGGACTTCTCGACCGCGCTGCCCGCGGTGATCGTCGTCGGGGTGTGGGTCGGCATGCCGCAGACCACCGTGACGCTGCTCGCCGGGCTCCAGCAGATCCCGGACGAGCTCCACGAGGCCGCGGCCATGGACGGCGCGGGCGCGTGGCGCCGCTTCACCGCGGTGACGCTCCCGAGCCTGCGCCCGATCATCACCTCGATCACGTCGCTGAACTTCATCTGGAACTTCAACTCGTTCTCGCTGGTCTACGTGCTCACCGAGGGCGGCCCGGGCGGCCGGACCATGCTCCCGATGCTCTTCACGTACCTCGAGGCGTTCAAGAACCGGAACATCGGCTACGCCGCCGCGATGGGCGTCGTGCTCGTCGTCGTGGTCGTCCTCCTGCTCGCGATCTACCTGCGGTCGCAGTTCCGCTCCGAGAAGGAGAGCTGACCCGTGCGCGCACTCGTCCGCCCCGCCCAGTACGCGGCCCTGGGGTTCTACATCCTGTTCCTCGGCTTCCCGCTGCTCTGGCTGATCTCGGCCTCGCTCAAGTCCTCGGGCGAGCTCAACTCGCTCACCGTGAGCCTGATCCCGCAGGACTGGCACTGGGAGAACTACTCCCAGGCGCTGGCCCGCCAGGGCCTCGTCCGCTCGGCGTGGAACAGCGCGATCGTCGCGGTCGTCTCGACGCTGCTCGTCATCGTCATCGCGCTGCCGGCGTCGTACGTGCTCGCCCGGCTGCGGGGCAAGATCCGCGCGGCGGGCGTCGGCTGGATCCTCGTGAGCCAGGTGTTCCCGGTGATCCTCATCATCCTGCCGCTGTTCCTCATCCTGCGGACCATCGGGCTCACGGACTCGCTCGTCGGCCTGACGCTCGTCCACACCACGTACACGCTGCCGTTCGCGCTGTGGATGATGCAGGGCTACGTCAGCGCCATCCCGGTGGACCTCGAGGAGGCGGGCTCCATGGACGGCGCGAGCCGGCTCACGGTCCTGCGCACCATCGTCTTCCCGCTGCTCATGCCCGGCATCGTCGCGACCGCGATGTTCAGCTTCGTCTCCTCGTGGAACGAGTTCTTCTTCGCGCTCGTGCTGCTCCAGTCGCCCGAGAACTACACGCTGCCCATCACGCTGAAGATGTTCATCGGCGGCGAGGGCAAGGTGGCGCTCGGCCCCCTCGCCGCGGGCTCCGTGCTCGCGGCCATCCCCAGCATCGTCTTCTTCTCGATCATGCAGAAGAAGCTCACCGGCGGCCTGCTCTCCGGCGCGGTGAAGGGCTGACCGTGACCCCTTCGACCGGTCTCGCCCCCAGGCTCTCTCGACCCCACCCCCACCCGAAAGGTAGAACCATGAAGACTCGTGGTGCGTCCATCGCCGCATGCCTCACGATCACGACCCTGCTCGTCGCGTCCTGCTCCAGCGGGGGCGGCAGCGGGGACGACGGCACCGACGGCGGCACGGTGACGCTGAAGTTCCAGTCGCTGTCCGACCAGCCCGCCGCGATCGAGGCGACCGAGAAGATCGTCGCCGACTGGAACGACGCGAACCCCGACGTCCAGGTCGAGATCGTGCCCGCCGGCTGGGACGGCATCTACGACAAGCTCATCACCCAGTTCAACGGCGGCGCCGCGCCGGACATCATCCACTACGAGGCCGCGAGCATCGTGCCGTTCGCGGTCGACGGGTACCTCGCGGACCTCTCGGAGTACATGTCCGACGAGCGCCGCGAGGACATCCCCGAGGGCATCCTCGACGCGGTGACGGTCGACGACCAGGTCATCGCGTACCCGACCGAGCTGCAGTCGTACATGGTCTTCGCCAACAAGACGATGCTCGACGCGGCCGGCGTCGAGATCCCCACGGGCGAGACGATGACGTGGGACGAGCTGCGCCAGATCGCGCAGGCCACGACGAAGGACGGCGCGTACGGGCTCGGGTGGGGGCTCGCGAGCCCGACGGCCGCGTTCATGGCGATGGCCCCCGGCTTCGGCGGCGAGTACTTCGAGGGCACCGGCGCGGACGCGAGCATCACCGTCGGCGAGGGCGAGATGGCCCTGCCGGAGCTCGTCGACACGATGGCGCACACCGACAACACGGTGCTGCCGGTGACCCTCACGCAGTCCGGGTCGGAGACGCTCGCGTCGTTCTACGCGGGCGACGTCGCGATGACGATCCAGGGCTCGTTCCAGGCCGCGAACATCGCGAACGACGCGCCCGAGGGCTTCGACTGGGTCGTGCTGCCTCCGCTCGAGGGCCCCGACGGCGCCGAGCAGGCCGCGAACCCGCAGACGCTCTCGGTCAACATCGACTCCGAGCACGTCGAGGAGTCCGCGGAGTTCATCGAGTTCTTCACGCAGACGGAGAACCTCGCCGCGCTCAACGAGGCGGACGCGCTCATCCCCGCGACGACGTCGGCCCAGGAGGCCATGGCGGAGTCGCTCGGCGACGAGAACGGCTGGTCGACGATCCTCTCCTCCGGCCAGTACCTCACCTCGGCGCCCTACCTGTTCGTCGACGCGTACGCGCAGTGGAAGGACACCGTCGCGACGCCCGCGTACCAGAAGTTCCTCGCCCAGGAGATCGACGCCGACCAGCTCGCGACCGAGCTCGAGTCGGGCTGGGCCGAGATCACCAAGTAGCACTCTCGGTCGCTCGCCGCGGCTCCGCGACACCGGGTCGCGGCGAGCACCGAGCAGCAGCGGCCGGGCGGCCGCGCACGCGACCGCCCGGCCGGGAACCGCGACCCGCACGGGTCGCACCGGCGCGACGCGCCGAGACGGATCGACAGGGAGTGGATCGTGACCTGGCTGGACGACCGAGCGGTGGCAGTGATCACCGGAGCGGCGGTGGGGGACGCGCTGGGAGGCGCCACGGAGGGCTGGACGCCCGAGCAGATCGAGGAGCGCCACGGCGGCCGCGTGACGGGGATCGTGGAGCCCTGGTACCCGAACTGGCAGGACGCGCGTCCGATCGCGCCCTACCACAAGGGCGACGGGCACATCACCGACGACACCCTCATGACGCGCGCGCTCGTGGAGGTGTACGCGAAGCGCCGCGAGCACCTCGACGCGTACGCGATGGCCGAGGACCTCGTGCCCCTCATGATCGGCGAGCCGCGCTGGATCCCCGAGCTCGAGTCCACGGCCCTCCTGCTCCAGCGCGTGTTCCTCGCGGAGAAGTGGATCGTCGCGCGCCTGCACTACGGGCACGTCGACCCGCGCGAGGCCGGCGTCGGGAACGTCGTCAACTGCGGTGCCGCGATGTACGTCGCGCCCGTCGGCCTCGCGAACGCGGGCGACCCGCGCGGCGCGTACGCCGAGGCGATCGACCTCACCGGGGCGCACCAGTCGAGCTACGGCCGCGAGGCCGCGGGCGTGTTCGCGGCCATGGTCGCCGCGTCCGTCGCGCCGGGGGCCACGGTCGACGACGTCGTGCACGCCGCGCTCGACGTCGCGCACGACGGCACGGCCGCCGCGCTCCAGGCCGTCGTCGAGGCGTTCGACGGCTGGACGACGGCGCCCACCACGGACGAGGAGGAGCGCGCCCTCGCGCGGCTGGTCCGCGACACGGTCGCGCCGTTCGACTCCGTCGGCCCCGCGTACCGGCAGATGTCGATGGACGCGCGACGCCCGTCGCGCACCAAGTCCATCGAGGAGCTGCCCGCGGCGCTCGGCTTCGTGCTCGGGCACCGCGGCGACTTCCGTGGCGCGGTCCTCGGCGCCGTGAACTACGGGCGCGACGCCGACTCGATCGCCGTGATGGCCGGTGCGGTGTGCGCGGGCCTCGGCGGGACCGCCGTCGTGCCGGACGAGTGGCTCGACGCGATCGAGGAGGCGAGCCGCATGGACGTCCGGGAGACCGGGCGGCTCATGGCGTCCGCCGCGCAGGACATCCTGCGGGCCGACCGCGAGCGCGCGACCGCCCGCCTGCGCGCGCTCGCCGAGCTCGGCAGCGCGCCCGTCGACGGCGCGGCCCTCGCCGCGCAGGCGGGTGAGCGGGCGTGAGGCTGACCTGGGCCCAGCCCGAGGACCTGCTCGCGCACGAGCTCGTCCAGGCCGCGGCGGAGGGCAAGGACCCCGCGGCGCTCGCGGACGTGCGCGAGCGCTGGACCGCTGCGGGCGGCGACCCCGTCCCCGCGGTGAGCGGGGCCGGCCCGGTCCCCGCGACCCCGGAGCTGCGCGCGCTCGCACGCGACCTGCTCGTGGAGCTCGACGCGCTGCCCGCGGCGCCCGCGCCGCACGAGCCCGACGACTGGGACGCGATCCTCGCCACGCTCCCGGCGGCGCCCGGCCTGCCCACCCGCCCGGGCGCCGTCGGGTCCTCCGGCGGCATCGCGGCCGGTGCGTCGACCGGGACCGCCGCCGCCGACGCCGCGTACGCGGACCGCGTGCTCGGCGCGTGGACCGGGCGCGCGGCGGGCTGCCTGCTCGGCAAGCCCGTGGAGAAGATCCCGCGCGCCGGGATCGAGGAGATCCTGCGCGCCACGGGCCGGTGGCCCCTCGACCGCTGGTTCACCGCCGTCGGGCTGCCCGACGACGTCGCCGCGCGCTGGCCGTGGAACCGGCGCAGCGCCCCGACGTCGCTCGAGGAGAACATCGACGGGATGCCCGAGGACGACGACCTCAACTACCCGATCCTCGCGCTCGCCCTGCTGGAGCGGCACGGGCGCGGCTTCACGACGGACGACGTCGCGCAGCTCTGGCTCGACGCGCTGCCCGCGGGCCGGGTGTTCACGGCCGAGCGCGCCGCGTACCGCAACATCCTCGACGCGCGGCCGGTGCCGGAGACGGCGACGCACCACAACCCGTTCCGGGAGTGGATCGGCGCGCTCATCCGCACGGACGTGCTCGGCTGGGTCTCGCCCGGCGACGTGCGCGAGGCCGCGCGCCTCGCGTGGACGGACGCGCGCCTGAGCCACACGCGCAACGGCGTGTACGGGGCGATGTGGGCGGCCGCGCTCGCGTCGGCGGCGATGGTCTGCGAGACGGTGGACGAGGTGCTCGACGCCGCGGACGCCGTCGTGCCGCCGGGCAGCCGTCTGGCCGCCGCGATCCGGCTCGGCCGCGACGCGGGCCGCGACGGCGACGCGTCCGAGGCGGGCGTGCGCGCCGGGCTCGACACGATCCACGCCGCGTACGGCGACCTGCACTGGGTGCACGTGCTCGACAACGCCGCGGTGATCGCCTACGCGCTCACCGCGGGGCGCGGCGCGGACGGCCGCGGCGACTTCGGCGCGAGCGTCGCGATCGCCGTCACCGCGGGCTGGGACACCGACTCCGCGGGGGCGACGGTCGGCGGCGTGGTGGGTGCGCTGCAGGGCGTCGACGGCATCGGTCAGCGGTGGACACGTCCGCTCGACGGCCACATCGCGACCTCGCTGCCCGGCGGCGAGCAGAGGATCGTGGACCTCGCGGCGCGGACGGTCGCGCTCGCGACGGTCCCGGTCGTGGTGGCCGGGGGAGCCGTGCAGGGTCCCACGGAGGAGGCACAGGCATGAGCAGGACGGCGGACGGGGAGCAGGGCGCCACGGTCCCGGGCGGGTCGGGACGGGTCGTGGTCGTCGGGTCGGCGAACGTCGACCTCGTCGTCGACGTGCCGCGCCACCCCGGCGGCGGCGAGACCATCCTCGGCGGCGAGCTGCGGCGCAACCCCGGCGGCAAGGGCGCGAACCAGGCGGTCGGCGCGGCGCGTGCGGGCGGTGCCGGCACGACGTTCGTCGGCGCGCTCGGGCACGACGACGCGGCCGACCTGCTGCTCGCGTCGCTCGACCGCGGCGGGGTGCGGACCGACCTCGTCGAGCGCGTGGACGCCGCGACGGGCACCGCGCTCATCACCGTCTCGCCCGACGGCGAGAACGCGATCGTCGTCGCGCCCGGCGCGAACTCGCACGTGACCGTCGGCGCGGCACAGGCGGAGCGGATCGCCGCGGCGGACGTCGTGCTCGCGCAGCTCGAGATCCCGCTCGACGTCGTGCGCGCCGCCGCCGCGGCACGCCGCCCCGGCGCGCTGCTGGTCCTCAACGCGGCGCCGTCGCGCGACCTGCCCGACGACGTCTGGGCCGCGCTCGACGTGCTCGTCGTCAACGAGCACGAGGCGGCGGACCTGGCGGGCGCCGCCGGCGACGCCGACCCGAGCGCGCTCGCGGGGCTGCTGCTGGAGCGCGTGCCGGCCGTCGTCGTGACGCTCGGCGGAGAGGGCAGCCTCGTGGCGGAGCGCCGCCCGGCCGGGCCCCTGCTCACGACCGTCCCCGCGATCGCCGTCGAGGCGGTCGACACGACCGGCGCGGGCGACACGTTCTGCGGCGTCCTCGCCGCGGCGCTCGCGCGCGGCGCGGGACTGCCCGACGCCGCGCGGCTGGCCGCCGCCGCGGGTGCGCTCGCGGTGACCCGCCCCGGGGCGCAGGACGCCGTGCCCGACGCGGCGGACGTCGTCGCGCTCGCCGAGCGCGCCGAGAACCCCGCCCGACCGACCTGAGCCCGTCCGCAGCACGTCCGACCGCGGGCCCGGCCCGCCGAGGAAAGGCACCATGACCTACACGTTCGACCCGCTCGTCCCGCGTCCGATCGACCTGCCGACCGAGGTCGCCCTCGACGGGCCGCTCACGCCCGAGCAGTCCCTCGCGCTCGACGAGGCGAAGATCTTCGTCGGCCCGGCCGACCCCGCCGACCGCCCCGCCTGGCGCGAGCGTCTCGCCGCCTGGCGCGACGACGCGCGCCGCCGCCACGGGTACACGGGCGCCGCGTACGACCGCCCGGACGCCGCGTGGGCCGCGGGGTGCTCGACGGTCGCGCAGGTCTGGCTGTGGGACGAGCTGCTGTACTCGTTCGAGGAGCACCGGTTCACGCCGGAGCGGTTCCTCGCCGACGCGCGCGAACGGTTCGGCGGCCTCGACGCCGTCGTGCTGTGGCACGCGTACCCCGTCATCGGGATCGACGACCGCAACCAGTGGGACTTCTACCGCGACGTCCCGGGGATCGTCGACCTCGTGCGGACGTTCCACGACGCGGGCCTGCACGTGTTCGTCGACTACAACCCGTGGGACGTCGGCACGCGTCGCGGCGACGACGACCTCACCGAGCTCGCGGCCGTCGTGCGCGACCTCGGCGCCGACGGCGTCTTCCTCGACACGCTGAAGAAGGCCGAGCCGGAGCTCGTGGCGCGGCTCGAGGCCGCGCGCCCGGGGATCGTCCTGGAGGGCGAGTCCAAGCTCCCGGTCGAGCGCATCGAGGACCACTCGTCGTCGTGGGCGCAGTTCTTCGCCGACTCGCCCGTGCCCGGCGTGCTGCGCGCGCACTGGTACGAGCGTCGGCACATGCAGCACCACGTGCGCCGCTGGCACCGCGACCACTCCGAGGAGCTCCAGTCCGCGTGGCTCAACGGCGTGGGCGTCATGGTGTGGGAGGTCGTGTTCGGGGTGTGGGTCGGCTGGTCGGCGCGCGACGCGGCGACGGTGAAGCGCCTGGTCACGGTCCAGCGCGCCGCGCGTCCGCTCCTGCTGGACGGCGAGTGGACGCCGCTCACGGAGCTCGCCCCCGAGGCGGAGGAGGCCGGTGTCTACGCGTCGCGCTGGGAGCTCGACGGCGTGACCCTGTGGACGGTCGTCAACCGCGGCGAGACGGACCACGACGGCCCGCTGCTCCCGGACGGCACGCCCGGGCGCGTGCCCGGCCGCGGCATCGCCGCGGTGCTGCACGTGGCCGACGGCGCCCCCGAGCCCGCGTGGCTGCCGCACCTGCGCGACGTCGTGGCCGCGCTCGACGAGAGAGCGCCGCACGACCCCGACGCGCGGTTCCCGCACCGCCTCGCGCGGCGTCTCGCTCCCGCGGCCGAGACCGTCGCGGCACCCGCGGCGACGGGCGTGCCCGGGGCGGGCGCCGTCGTCGTCCCCGCGGGGCCGTACGTGCTGACCGTCCGGTACCGCGCGCGCGAGACCGGGATGTACCAGGGCGCGCCGTACGTGGACGAGTGGAAGCCGCTCCCGCCGCGCCTGCACGACGCGCGGACCCTCCAGCGCGACGGCGAGCTCGCCGCCCCGGTGGCGGTGGGCCGCGACGTGACGAACGCGGAGTTCGCGGAGTTCCTCGCCGCCACGGGGTACGCGCCCGCCGTCGCGCACCGCTTCCTCGCGCACTGGGTCGACGGGCGTCCCGCGCCCGGCACGGAGGACGAGCCCGTGACCTTCGTCGACCTCGACGACGCGCACGCGTACTGCGCGTGGCGCGGCGGACGCCTGCCCACCGAGGACGAGTGGCAGCTCGCGGCCGAGCAGCCCGGCTGGTCGCGCGGCGAGCCCGCGGTGTGGAGCTGGACGGGCTCCGAGCACTCCGACGGCCGGACCCGGTTCGTCATGCTCAAGGGCGGCAGCGACCACCGCGCCGAGGGCTCCGACTGGTACGTCGAGGGCGGGCGCCACGCGGCGGACTACGCGGTCAAGCTCCTCGTCCCGGGCCTGGGGCTCGCGCGCGGCGCGACCGTCGGATTCCGCTGCGCGTGGGACCTCGCCGACGACGCGACGGAGGTGACGGCATGACGGACGCGCCGCGCGTCTCGCGCGACCCCGCCGCCGGCGCGCTCGCGGGCCTGCGCGTCGTCGACGCGTCGACGCTGTTCGCCGGGCCCATGGCGGCGATGCACCTCGGCGACCTGGGCGCCGACGTCGTCAAGGTCGAGCACCCCACGAAGCCCGACCCGTCGCGGACGCACGGCGCCGCGAAGGACGGCGTGAACCTGTGGTGGAAGACGCTCGGGCGCAACAAGCGCACCGTCACCGCGAACCTCGGGAGCGACGGCGGCCGTGAGGTGTTCCTCGCGCTCGTCGCCGACGCGGACGTCGTCATCGAGAACTTCCGGCCCGGCACGCTCGAGCGCTGGGGCCTCGGCTACGACGAGCTGTCCGCGCGCAACCCGCGGCTCGTGCTCGCGCGCGTGAGCGGGTTCGGGCAGGTCGGGCCGTACCGCACCCGCCCCGGGTTCGGCACGCTCGCCGAGGCGATGAGCGGGTTCGCCGCGATGACCGGCGAGCCCGACGGCCCGCCGACCCTCCCGCCGTTCGGGCTCGCCGACGGCGTCGCGTCGCTCGCGACCGCGTTCGCCGTCATGGTCGCGCTGTCGACGCGCGAGCGCACCGGGCACGGGCAGGTCGTCGACACGGCGATCATCGAGCCCATCCTCGCGATGCTCGGGCCGCAGATCACGCGCTGGGACCAGCTCCGCACCGTGCAGCCGCGCACCGGCAACCGGTCCGCGAACAACGCGCCGCGGAACACCTACCGCACGCGCGACGGGCAGTGGGTCGCCGTGTCGACGTCGGCGCAGTCCATCGCCGAGCGCGTCATGCGCCTCGTCGGGCGCCCCGAGATCGTCGACGAGCCGTGGTTCGCGAGCGGCGTCGAGCGCGCGCAGCACGCCGACCTGCTCGACGAGGCCGTCGGCGGCTGGATCGCGCAGCGCACGCGCGACGAGGTCGTCGCCGCGTTCGAGGAGGCGCAGGCCGCCGTCGCGCCGATCTACGACGCCCACGACATCGTCGACGACCCGCAGTTCCGCGCGCTCGGCACGATCCACGAGATCGAGGACCCCGAGCTCGGGCCGATGCTCATGCAGGGCCCGCTGTTCCGGATGTCCGAGAACGACGGCGTCATCCGCTTCACCGGCCGCGCGCACGGCGCCGACACCGACGCGGTGCTCGGCGAGCTCGGGTTCTCGCCCGAGCGCGTCGCGGAGCTCCGGGCCGAGGGGGCGGTGTGACGGGGCGGGGCGACCGGCCGGGCGCCGCGCCGCCGCTGACGCTGCTGTACGTCCCCGCGGACCGGCCCGACCGGGTCGCGAAGGCGCTCGGGTCCGCGGCCGACGTCGTGCTCGTGGACCTCGAGGACGCCGTCGCCCCGGCGCGCAAGGACGAGGCGCGGGCGCACGCCGTCGCGCTGCTCGACGACGCGGCGGCCGCGCGCGGGGCCCAGGTGCGGATCAACCACCCCGCGACGCCGTGGCACGCCGACGACGTCGCAGCCCTCGCGGGCCTGCCGCTCGCCGTCGGGGCGCGCGCGCCCAAGGTCGAGTCCGCCGACGAGGTGCGCGCGCTCGCCGCGGCGCTGCCCGGGCGCGCGCTGCACCTGCTGGTCGAGTCGGCGCTCGGCGTCGAGCGCGCGTTCGAGCTCGCGGCGGCGTCGCCGCAGGTCGCGTCGCTCGGGCTCGGCGAGGCCGACCTCCGCTCCGACCTGCGGGTCGACGACGAGGCCGGGCTCGCGTGGGCGCGCGGCCGGGTCGTCGTCGCGGCCCGGGCGGCGGGGCTGCCGTCGCCCGCGATGTCCGCGTTCACGCACGTGCGCGACCTCGAGGGGCTCGCGGCGTCGTGCCGCGCCGGGCGGTCGCTCGGGTTCTGCGGGCGCACCGCGATCCACCCCGCGCAGCTCGACACGATCCGCGACGCGTTCCTCCCGACCCCGGACGAGGTGGACCGGGCGCGCGAGGTCGTCGAGCGCGTCGGCGACGCGGCGGCGTCGGGCACGGGCGTCGTGGCGCTCGCGGACGGCACGTTCCTCGACGTCGCGATGGTCGAGCGCGCGCGCACCGTGCTGGCGCTGGCGGACCGCCGCCCGCCCGGCTAACGCGGCCGAGGCGCGCGCCGCGCCGCGCCCGGCTAGCGAGAACGACCCTCCTCCCGGTCGAGCACGACGTTGCTGTCGTCATCGGCCCGGCCACGACAGCAACGTCGTGCTCGGCGGGACGAGGGAAGGGGGAGGGGGGCAGTCATCACCGGATCTCGACGAGGAGACACCATGGACGCAGCACGACGGCCGCACCGGCGGCCCGGGACGACGGCGGCGCTCGCCGCGCTGGCGGTGAGCGCGACGATCGGCGGGTCGGCGCTCGCGCTGCCCGCGACCGCCGCGGAGCAGGGCACGGTCGAGACGGGGCGGGTCGCGGACTCCGCGGCCGGGCCGATCGACTACACGGTCTACCTGCCGCCCGGCTACGACGACGCCGCGCAGGAGTACCCGACGCTCTACCTGCTGCACGGCCGCGGTGACACGCAGGCCGCGTGGCAGCAGGTCACGGGCGACCTCGACGAGCTCATCGGGGCGGGGGAGATCCAGCCGATGGTCGTCGTCATGCCCGACGCGCCGTGGAACGACCGCGGCTCCTGGTACACGGACTCGCTGTACACCGGGGACGCGACGGGAACCGGCGCCGGCACCGCCGTCGAGACGGCGTTCACGCGCGACCTCGTCGCGCACGTCGACGCGACCTACCGCACGGTCGAGGACCGCGAGGCGCGCGCCGTCGGCGGCTACTCCATGGGCGGCGCGGGTGCGCTGCGGTTCACGCTCGCCCACCAGGACACGTTCTCCGCGGGCATCGTGCTGAGCCCCGCCGTGTACGTGCCGCAGCCGCCCGCGGACTCGTCGGCCCGCGACCACGGCGGCTACGGCGTCGGGACCGCGCCGTTCGACGCCGACCGGTACACCGCGCTGTCCTACCCGGCGGCGCTCGCGGCGCTCGACCCGGCGCTCCCGGTGCACCTGTTCGTCGCCGTCGGCGACGACGAGTGGGCCAACCCCGATCCCGCCGAGGCCACGCACGACATCGACTTCGAGTCCGCGCGCCTCTACAACCAGGCGCGCCGCGCCCCGGGCGTGACGGCCGAGCTGCGCGTGCTCGACGGCGGCCACGACTGGGACGTCTGGCGGCCCGCGTTCCGCGAGGGGGTCGTCGACGTCTCGGCGCGCCTGCGCACCACGCCCGCCGTGCCGTGGGACGCCGAGCTCCTCGGCTCCGCGGGCGACGACCGCGCGGGCGGGGTCGCGGCCCTGCCCGACGGGGGCACCGCCGTCGCACTGAACCTCGCCGGCGCGTGGGACGGGTACGAGCCCGCGGGCGGGCTCGACACGGTCGTCGTGCGACGCGACGCCGACGGCGCCGAGGTCTGGCGGCACGCGGTCGCGACGGCCGCGGACGACCGCGCGTACGGCGTCGTGCCGGGCGCGGACGGCGGCGTGCTCGTCGCCGGGTACACGAAGGGGGACCTCGACGGCGTCCACGCGGGCACGACGCGCGACGACGGGTTCGTCGCGGCCGTCACCGCCGACGGCGAGCGCGCGTGGACGCTGCAGACCGGCGACCCCGGCGCGGCCGACCGCTTCTACGCCGTCGCACCCGACGGCTCGGGCGGCGCCTACGTCGCCGGGTACACGAGCGGCGCCGTCGGCGACGCGCCGAGCGCCGGGGACAAGGACGCGCTGGTCGGGCGGGTCTCCGCGGCGGGCGAGCTGCTGTGGCTGCGCCAGGTGGGCGGCCCCGGCGAGGACAAGGCGCTCGCGGTCGCGGCCTCGCCCGACGGCGCGGTGTACGTGGGCGGGGTCTCGGGCGGCGGGATGCCCGGGGCCGAGCGCGCGGGCGCGAACGACGGCTGGGTCGCGCGCTACGCCGCGGACGGCGAGCGGGAGTGGCTGCGCGCCGTCGCGACGAGCGAGAACGACCAGGTCAACGGTCTCGTGGCGCGCTCGGACGGGTCGGTCGTCGCGGTCGGGCACACGCGCGGGGCGCTCGGCGAGGACGGCAACCTCGGGGACAACGACGTCGTCGTGCGCGCCCTCGACGTCGCGGGCGAGGTCCTGTGGACGACGCAGGTCGGGACGTCGACCGACGACCGCGGCGTGACGGGCGTGCTCGGCGCCGACGACGCGGTGCTCGTCGTCGGCACGACGTACGGCGCGCTCGGTACGGCGGTCGGCGGGGTCGACGTCGTGACGTTCCCCGTCGCGGCCGACGGCACCCCGGGCGAGGCGACGCAGACCGGGTCGCGCGAGCGCGACGGCGCGGACGAGTGGGACGACGCGAACCTGTTCGCGGCCCCCGAACCCGCCGCGGACGGTCGCGACGGCGCCGCGCTGCTCACCGGGCTCACGTACGGCGCCCCCGCGGGCACGACGAACGCGGGCGCCGCCGACGTGTTCGTCGCCCGGACGCCGTGGGAGGCCGTCGTGCCCGACGCCGGGGCCGCGGGCCCCGCGCTCGACGTCACCGCCGAGGCACGGTGCCTCGCGGGCAAGGCCTACGTCGCGGTGCGCGCGACGAGCACCGGGGACGCGCCCGTCGACGTCGAGCTCGCGACGCCGTACGGCACGCACGTCGTCCCGGACGTCGCGCCTGGCGCGTCGGCCTACCGGTCGTTCGCCGTCCGCGCCACGACCGTCCCCGCAGGCGAGGCGACCGCGACCGCGGACGGCCGCACCGCCGTCGTCCCGTACGCCGCGCTCACCTGCCCCTGACCGCTGCGGTCGACCGAGCACGACCCTGCACGCGGCCGAACACGACGTCGCTGTCGTCATCAGCCTGATGACGACAGCGACGTCGTGTTCGGCGCGGGGCTCGCTGGCGGTCAGCAGGTGAGGTGGTCGCCCGTCGTGGTGCCGACGATCTCCACGTAGTGGCGGAAGAGGCGGACGCGGTTGTTCATCTGGCGGGGGTTGCCGCCCTCGCACTCGAGCGGGCCGTTGATGGAGCGGATGGTCTCGGCGAAGCCGTGCTCGCCGACGATCGCGTCGTGGCACGTCATCGAGGCCGTGCCGGGCTGGGTGTTCCAGTACCAGAGCGCGGTCTGCCACGCGACGGTCGGGTCCTGCTCGACGAGCCACGGGTCGGCGAGGAGGTCGATCCCCAGCGCCTCCCCGGCCGCCCGGTAGTTGAAGTTCCAGCTCAGCTGGAGCGGGCCGCGGCCGTAGTAGGCGTCCTGCCCGGCGGGGCACCCGTACGGTTGCGCCGGGTCGCAGTAGTGCGGGTAGTTCGCGGTGCTGACCTCGACGACGTGCTCCAGCCCGTGCGTCTCGTGGCTCACCTGCGCGAGGAACGCCGCGGCCTCGCGCCGGGCCACGCGATCGCCGCCCGACGTCGCGAACGCGGGGTACGCGACCGTCGCCGCGACGAGCCCGGCGTACGTGTAGAACGGGTTCCGCTCCGGGAACATCGCGTCGAACTGCTGCTCGGTCACCACGAACGTCGTCGGTGCGGTGGTGGTCGTCGGGTCGGTCACGGGATCCCCCTCGTCGGCGGCGGCCGCGACGCCGCGGCCGCGCCCACCCTACGGGATTCGTGAGGAGGCCTGCGTAACCGTGGGGAGGTGCACCGGACAGAGCCACCGGCCCCCGGCCGAGACGCCCACCGTGACGCCCACGACGCCACCGAGCACGGGGACGGCGACCGGACCGGTGCGGATCCGGTCGCCGTCCTCGTGCTCGGCGGGGTGGGGTTGGGCGTCAGGAGGTCAGCGGCATGCCGTCTCCGGGTAGGCGGCGGTCGCCTCCGTCTGCACGGCCCGCCCGTCGACGTCCTTCGTCGCGACGAGCGTGATCTCGCCCGCGTCGAGCGTCTTCGCCTTCACCGCGAGCGTCTTCTCGGCCGACTCCCCGGCGGGGACCGCCGAGAACGTGTGCTCGCCCGCGGGGGTCTGCACGTGGACGTCGATCGGGACCGTGTCCTCGTTCGTCACGGACGCCGTCAGCCAGAGCTGCTTGCCCGCGGCCTTGCACGACGGCGTCGCGGTGCCGGAGAAGCGGACCGTCGTCGAGCCCGGCTCGGCGCCGACCGTGGCCGCCGTCGCGGACTGGTCGAACGACGCGTTGCCGAACGTCGTGAACCAGCCCTGGGCGGTCGCGAAGTCGTCGGTGAAGGCGCGCGACAGGAGCAGCAGGAGCCGCGCCTTGACGGCCGTCAGGTCGCCGCCGGCGATGATGCCGTTGCCGCCCCCGTACGACGACCCCGACCCGGTGCGCGTCGTCGAGACGAACCAGACGCCCTTGTCGCGGACCGCGGCGGTGCGGGCCTGGCCCATGGCGGACGAGATGCCGCCGGCGCCCGTCCCCGCGGTGACGATGCCCTGCACGCCCGCGTTCGCGAACGCCGTCACGGCCTCGCCGCCGGCCTGCTGGTAGGACATGAGGATCTCGACCCGGGGGAGCTTCTTCGGGTCGACCTTCGCGAGGTCGAACGGCGTGAACCACTCCTCGGTGTCGCACGCGAGGACACGCGCCGGGGCGCGACCGAGCGTCACGTTGTCGCCGTCGATCCAGCCGAGCACGCCGTACTCGCGCGTCTGGAACGTGTCGGTGCGGTACGAGTTCGACTTCGTGACCTCGCGGGCCGCCTGGATCTCGTCGTTGAGCATGAGCACCGTGCCGAAGCAGAACGTCTGCTGGGACGCGGCGACCTTGATCGCGTTGTAGAGGTTCGCAGGCGCGTCCGTGCCGAACACGAGGCTCGAGTCCGGCCCGGCGCCCGACCCCCACGGGCGCATCGAGCCGGACGTGACGACGGGCTTGCGCGACCGCACGGTGAGGTCGAGCCAGTACGCGAACTCCTCCTGCGTGTCGGTGCCCGTCGTCACGACGACGGCGTCGGCGGTCTTCAGCTGCTTCTCCACCTCGAGCGTGAGCGCGTGGAACTGCTCCATCGAGTAGCCGGACGAGCCGGCGTTGCCGAACTGGACGGCGGTGACGTCGGCGACCGCGTCGAGCTCGGGCCGCAGCGTGTTCAGCATGTCCTCCATGCGGTACGTGCCGGCGCGATAGCTCGTGAACGTGTCGCGGCCGGTCGCCTTGCCGGCCATCGTGCCGCCGGTCGCGACGACGACGACCTTCGGCTTCTCCGCCGCGGCGGTCGCCGTCGCGGTCGCGTACTGCGCGGACGTGATGCCGAGCGGGTTGGCCGGTGCGGTCCCGGCCGCGAGCACCGGTGCCGCGGCACCCTCGGCGCGCGCGGCGGCGGCCGACGCCCGGGAGTCGGCGACGGTGTACGCGACCGTCGCGGCGAGGGCGGCGCACGCGAGCACGAGCGCGACGACGGCCGCGACGGCGCGGCCGGACAGGGTCAGGGTGAACGTTCTCAACAGGGGGCCTTCCGTCGGGGGAACATCTGGCCCGCCCGACGCTAGGGACTCTGTGTTGCCTGGGGATTGCCTGGGCGTAAGAAGTACGGACGTGCCGGATCCCGGCGGAGCGGTTGACCGACCGCCGCCGCGGGTCCAGCCTGGCGGGAGGGCCGGCGTCGGTCCGGCCCGGTCAGGAGCGGTCATGGACGATCGCGACGCCGCCCTCCTGCGGGCGCACGAGCACGCCGCCGCGTGGCTCGACTCCCTCGCGACGCGCCCGGTCCCGCCCCGAGCGGGCGTCGCGGACGTCGTCGCCGCGCTCGGCACCGACCTGCCCGACGGCCCGAGCCCGGCCGCCGACGTCGTCGACCTGCTCGCCACGGCGTGCGGACCGGGCCTCACCGCGATGCCGTCGGGCCGCTTCTACGGCATGGTCATCGGCGGCAGCCACCCGGCGGCGCTCGCGGCCGACTGGCTCACGAGCGCGTGGGACCAGAACTCCGCGCTGCGCACCGTGACCCCGGCCCACACGGCCGTCGAGGACGTGACGAGCGCGTGGCTGCTCGAGCTGCTCGGCCTGCCCGCGTCGGGTGCGGTCGGGTTCGTCACCGGCGCCACGACCGCGAACTTCACGGCGCTCGCCGCCGCGCGCGGCGAGGTGCTGCGCCGTGCGGGGTGGGACGTGCGGCGCGACGGCCTCACGGGTGCGCCGCGCGTGCGCGTGCTCGTCGGGGCGGAGCGGCACGAGTCGGTCGACCTCGCGCTGTCCTACCTCGGGCTCGGGGCGCCCGAGGTCGTCGCCGCGGACGACCAGGGCCGCGTCTCGGTGGCCGCGCTCGAGGAGGCGCTGGCCGACCCCGCCTCCACCTCGCGAGACCGGGGCTCTACCTCGCGAGACCGGGGCTCTACCTCGCGGGACGGGGGTTCTACCTCGCCGCCCACGATCGTCGTGCTGCAGGCGGGCAACGTGCACTCCGGGGCGTTCGACCCGTTCGGCCCGGCGGTCGAGGCCGCGCACCGGCACGGCGCGTGGGTGCACGTCGACGGCGCGTTCGGGCTCTTCGCCGCCGCGTCGCCGTCGTACCGCCACCTCGTCGCGGGGTACGAGGGCGCGGACTCGTGGGCGACCGACGCGCACAAGACGCTCAACGTCCCGTACGACTGCGGCCTCGCGATCGTCGCGGACCCGGTGCCGCTGCGCGCCGCGATGGGCATGCACGGCGACTACCTCATCCAGAGCGCGGCGGGCGACCCCCTGGACAAGGTGCCCGAGCTCTCGCGGCGCGGTCGCGCGTTTCCCGTCTGGGCCGTGCTGCGGGCGCTCGGCCGCTCGGGCGTAGCGGACCTCGTGGACGGGTTCTGCCGCCACGCGGCGACGTTCGCCGACGCGGTGCGGGCGCTCGACGGCGAGGTCCTGCACGACGTCGTCTTCACCCAGGTGTGCGCGGCGTTCGGTGACGACGCGCGCACGCAGGACGTCGTGCGGCGCGTGCTCGACGACGGGACGGCGTGGATGTCCGGCTCGCGCTGGCACGACCGCGCCGTGCTGCGCGTCTCCGTGAGCTCCTGGGCGACGACGGACGCCGACGTCGCGGTGAGCGTCGACGCGCTCGGCCGGGCGGTCGCCGCGGCCCGCGCCTGACGACCGGCCCCGGGCGTCGGTCCGACGCCCGGGGCCGGTGGTGCGTCAGCGCCCGCGGTGCCGGCCGAGGTCGATGCGCACGAGGTGCCCGTCGGGCGGCGTCGTCTCGTCCGCCGGGAGGGCGTTCGTCGTCGCGAGGAGGCCCTTGCCGTCCCACTCCAGGCCTGCGGGGAGCGGGACCTCGACGAGGGTGCTGGGTCCGCGCTTGCCGACCTGCGAGATCTTGCCGCCGAACAGCTCGGCGACGTAGACCGTGCCGTCGCCGGACACAGCGAGGTTGGTCGCGCCGAGGAACCCGGAGGAGAGCTGGCGCACCGAGCCGCGCCACGGGTCCACCGTGTAGACCGCCCCGCGCGCACCGAGGCTCGCGTCCTCGGGCCCGCCGGGGAGCGTCGTCACGTAGAGCACGCCGCGCGGCCCCACCTCGACGTCCGTGGGGACGGGCTCGAACCAGTACGTCTGCCCGACGACGCACGCGGGCCACCCGAGGCCCGCCGCCGCCTCGGCGGTGACGACCGCGGGCTGCGCGGGCAGCACGGCCACGGTCCGTACCCGGCCGCGGTCGCTCACCGACAGGATCGCGTTGGCGCCCGCGTCGGCGACGTACGTGGTGCCGTGGGACGACGTCGTCGCATAGGGGTGGGAGTCCGCGATCCCCGTGTACCGGGGCGGGACGGGCGACGCGGGGACCTGGGCGACGCACGCCGGGTCGGTGTCGCGCAGGCCGTACGTCACGCCGCCGTCGGGGTTGTTCGCCTGCTCGTACGCGAAGGTGTCCGCGAGCACGACCGGCGCGCCCGTCGGGTTGCCCCGCCGGTCGGTGCGCAGCGTCGACACCTCCGACGCGACCGGTCCCTCCTCGCCGAGCTGTGTCTCGGTGAACGTGATCCGGCGGCCGTCGTAGGAGACGCCGCCCACCTCGCCGCCGTCGGGCGACGCGTACAGGACGGTCGGGGTGCCGTCGCGGCCGACAGCCGTGAGCAGCCCGGGGAAGTTCTGGGTGACGTAGGTGGTGCCTCGCGGTCCGACCGCGAGGCTGAGCGGCGTGACGAGGCCGGTCGCGACGTCGGTCACGGTCGGCGGGCGCGGCGACGGCTTGCCGCCGTGCGCGACGGCGGGCCCCGCGACGAGCACGAGGGCGGCCGTCGCGGCGGCGACGGCGGCGGGCAGGGCGGTGCGGAGTCTTCTCATGGGTGCTCCTGGTCCGGCGGTCCCGCGGGTGCGAGGGGAGCCGGCGCGCGCTGCTGTCGGCGCGGGCGTCGCCCCGGGGACGAGGGTGAGGTGGTCGTCGGGCCGGACGACGTGGCGCGCCGGGGGCGTGCCGTGCGACCGGCGAGGCGCCGGCCGGGAGTCTGCTGTGCGTCGGCGGTGAGCACAGACCTCCGAGTGTGCACCTGCGGGCGGCGCGGGTCCACCTTCGTCGCCCCGGGCGACGAGCACCCGGGGCGACGAGCACCCGGGGCGACGAGCACCCGGGGCGACGTCGGACCGGGGGGTCAGCCGCGGACGGCCAGGTCCACCCAGACGAGCCGGTGGTCGCTGCTCGGGAACGGGAAGACGCCGGTGAGGCGCGAGAGCGGGTCGGCCTGGACGGGCCAGAACACGCCCGCGTCGCGGACCCGCAGGTCGCGCGACGGCAGCACGTAGTCCGCGCGCAGGTTCCCCGGGGCGCTGTCGGCGAAGTCGGCGGTGTCGAGCGCGGGGTCGCCCCGGTGGGTCGCGTTCGCCCCGCCCTGGAGCGTGGCGGCCTCGGCCGCGCCGGCGGACCGGGGCGCCGGGTCCTGGACGCGCCGGTGGTCGAGGAGCTGGTCGATCGCGGCGTCCACGGAGTCGCCGTCGAGCGGGTCGGCGTTCTGGTCGCCCAGGACGACGAAGCTCGCGCCCGGGCGCAGCCCGCCGCGCCGGCCCGCGTCGTCGTACACGTAGCGGGACGTCTTGCCGGGCGTCACGTAGTCCGCCCAGAACCGGATCTCGTCGTGGTTGCGGCGGCCGTTGCGGTCCTCGGGGCCGTCGAACGTGGGCGGGGTCGGGTGGGACGCGAGCACGTGGACGGTCTGCCGCCCCACGCGGACCGGGACGTCCCAGTGCGACTTGCTCGACAGCCGCACGACGTCGAGCTCCTCGGGCGTGAACCAGTCCGCGGGCGCGGGCGTCGCGGGGTCGTCCGGGAGGAGCGCTCCCGGCATGTCCTTCCACAGGAAGTGCTGGAACGTGCGGACGCCGCGCGTGTCGATCGGGTACCGCGACAGCACGACCATGCCGTACTGCCCCTCGAACGCGCCGAAGCCGAACGCGTCGTCGCCGCCACCGACCACGCCGTCGTCGTTCAGGTCGAACCCGCTGGGCACTCCGGTGTTCGACGGCGCGACGTACGCGTAGCGGTACTCGATCGGCTCGGCGCCGCCCTGCGGGACCTCGAGGTAGTGGTCGCGGAAGAGGTCCACGGCGCGCCCGCCGGGCACGAAGTCGAACTCGTTGAGCAGCACGACGTCGGGCCGCGTGCGCTGGAGCACCTCGGCGATCGTCGCGGCCTGCGGGTCGTCAGGGGTCGAGAGGTCGGCCTCGAGCTCGCCCGCGGCGGCGCGGTTGAGGCTCGCGTTGTACGTCGCGACGCGGAGCGTCCCGCGGTCGTGGCCGTGGCGGTCGCCGTGCGCGGCGGCGGGGGCGGCGACGGCGCCCGCGCCCGCGACGGCGAGGGCCGCGGCGGCCGCGAGGGCGGGGACGAGCGCGGTGCGCGGTCGGGTGCGGCGCGCGGTCGGGCTGGACGGTCTCGTGGACACGGTGGCTCCTCGTCGTCGGGGGACGGTGGTCGTCGAGAGGTTCCCCGCCACCGTACGCACGGGTGCCCACGCCCGGAAGGTCGGGAAGGTGTCGCGCGGGCAAACACCCGGCGCCGGGCCGGGGTGACGATGTGAGTGCCCGGTGGGACCGTGAGACATGGACACCTCGCCGTCCCGACCCGTCCGCACCTACCCGCACGGCGTGCCCTGCTGGGTGGACACCGAGCAGCCCGACGTCGACGCCGCCCTCGCGTTCTACGGCGCCCTCTTCGGGTGGGAGTTCGAGGACCGGCTCCCGCCCGGCGCGGGGGAGCGGTACGTCGTCGCCTCGCTCGGCGGGCAGGACGTCGCGGCCGTCGCGACGGGCCGCGGCGAGCCCGGGTGGATCACGTACGTCGCGGTCGACGACGTGGACGCCTCCGCGCGCGGCGTCCCAGACCTCGGGGGCGAGGTCCTCGACGGCCCGACGACGGTCGGCCCGCCGGGGCGCATGGCGACCGTGCGCGACCCCCAGGGCGCGACGTTCCGGCTGTGGCAGCCGGGCACGCGGCTCGGTGCGCAGCGCGCCAACGAGCCGGGCACGTGGAACTTCAGCGTGCTGCGCACGCCCGACGTCGCGCGGGCCCTGCACTTCTACGGCCCGCTGCTCGGCTGGGAGGTGAGCCCGGACCTCGGAGCCGGGATGGCGCGCGTCGAGGGCTACGGCGACCACCTCGCGCGGACCGTCAACCCGGAGATCGACGCGAACCAGGCGGGCGCGCCGCCCGGCTTCCGGGACGTCGTGGCGGGCGTCCTGGAGGAGCCCGGACCCGCACGCCACACCGTGACGTTCGCCGTCGCGGACCGGGACGCCGCGGCTTCGGCGGCCGAGCGCGCCGGTGCGGTGGTGCTGTCCTCGGCCGACACGGGGTGGACGCGCGAGGCGGAGCTCCGCGACCCGCAGGGTGCGGTGCTCACGCTCTCGCAGTTCACGCCGCCCGAGGGCTTCTGACCGGACGCTGACCGCCGGGTCGCGGCGGGTGCGGCATCATGACGCCGTGAACGTCGTCACGCGCAGCCCGCACGCCCAGGTCGTCGACCGTCTCCGCGCCGCGGACCTCGAGTACGGGCGCGTCGGCCCGACGGACGAGCGGGGCTGGACCTTCGCCGAGGTCGACACCGAGAACGGCACGGCGACCGACGCGGCGGACGCCCCGACGTCGGCCGCGGAGGCCCTCGCGCAGGTCGACGCGCTCGTGCCGGTCCCGTGGGTCGCGCAGCTCGACGCGGGCTCGGACCTGCTGCCCGAGGGCGTGAGCGCGATCCTCGCCGCCCGCACGGACGCCCTTGCGCCGCCGGTCGTCGTCACCTGGGCCCCCGCGCAGCCCGGCTCGACCACCGACCACACGATGCGCCTCGACGGCGACCCGGGCGCCGTGCTCGCGGCCGTCGGCGCGCTCGTCGGGCTGCGGGACGCGACGACCGCCGCGGACCGGCTGCGCGCGCTCGAGCACCCCGACGACCTCCTCGAGGCGTTCGCGGCGGTCGCGGACCTGCCCGCGACGGACTCGGCGGCGCCCGACGCCGTCGTGCAGCTCGTCCGCGCGGACGCCGCGTTCGTCCGCGCCGCCGTGCGCCGGGCGGGCACGGCGTGGGTGCGCGCGACCGGCGAGCGCACCGTCGTCTGGAGCGCCGCACGCCCCGAGGTGCCGAGGTTCGGTGCGTCGGACGAGGCGGCGCAGGAGGCGTTCCGGTCGGCCCTCTCGGGCGAGTTCCGCGCCCGGTCCACGATCGAGCGCGGCCTGCGCGCCGGGGAGGTCGTCGTCAGCCTGGAGCGGACCGGCGGCGGCGTCGCCTGGACGCTCAGCACGCCGGGGCGCCCGTGGGTCTTCGGGAGCTGGAACGACACCTGGACGGACCTCTCGACGTCCGGCCCCGAGGGTGCGTACGAGGCCCTGGTCGAGGCGTTCGGCGCCCCGCGCGACCCGGGCCGGCTGCGCGCCCTGCTCGCCGCGTCGACCTGGCCCGGCGACCCGGTCGCCGACCTCGCCTACCTCCTCGGGCTGCCCGCCGCGCTCGTCGAGGCCGTCGAGGACCCGGCGCGGTTCCGGCACGGCGCCGAGCGCGTCCAGCCCCTCGGCCCGACGGCGCCGCTCACCGCGACCGAGAAGGCAGCTCTCGTCGCCCGCGCGCCCCGGCGCGGCGCGGGGAGCGCGGCGTGGGACGTCGTCCTGCTGGTGCTGGGCCTCGCGCTGCTCGGCCTCGGGGCGGCGATCCTCGCGACGGACGGCGCCGTCGTCGGGTCGGACGGACCGCCCGGGTGGGAAGTCGTCCCGTGGGTCGCGGGCGGCGCCCTCGCTCTCACCGGCTGGGCGCGGGCCGGGTCCGCCCGCGGGGAGCGGCGGCGCTTCCTCGCCGACGCGTGAGCGCCCGTCCCCGGTCGGCTCCGACCGGGGACGGACGACGTACCGGGCCGCTGCGCGCAGCGGCCCGGTCGATGTCAGGCGCCCGGTCAGGCTGCCCGGTCAGCGGCCGTCGAGGTGGTCGACCTCCTCGAGCAGACGCTCGCGCGTGGCCGTGTCGCGCACGAACTTCTCCACGACCTTCCGCACCGACGCCCACCGCCCGGCCTCGACCGCGTCGAGCGCCTTCGTCAGCTGGCCGGGCGGGAGGTCGAGCGCCGCGAGGCGCGAGCGCAGGCCCTCCGGCGTGACGGTCACGACGACGGTCGTCTCCGCGGTCGCCTCGCCGCCCGCGCCCCGCGCGGTCGCGGTCACCGTGTGCTCGCCGAGCGCGAGGTCCGCGGCCGGGACGACCGCCCCGTTGTCCACGGGCTCGCCGTCGAGCGTCACGACCACCTCGTCCGCGTCCGTCGTGCTCGCCGCGACGACCAGCGTGCCGCCCCGCTCGACCTCGGTGCCCTCCGCGGGGCTGACGATCGTGACCGTCGGCGCGCCGGGCGCGGGCGCCTCCTGCTCGCGCGCCTGCTTCCACCCGACGAACGCCCCCGCGCGGTCGGTGATGATGCCGTCGACCCCGATCTCGGTGAGGCGCGCCCAGTCGGCGGCGGAGTTCACCGTGTACGGCATGACGGCGACGCCCGCCGCGTTGAGGTCGGCGACGACGCCCGGACGCGCGAGCAGCGCGCTCGCCGACGGGTTGTACATGACCGCCCCGAGGTCCTGCGCCACGGCGACGGGGTCGGCGTCGAGCGCGCCGCGGAGCAGCCCGCGCGGGATCTGCGGGGCGTGCTCGCGCGCGGCGCGCAGCGCGTCGACGTCGAACGACTGGAGCACCACGCGGTCCTCGAGCCCGGCCTCGACGACCATGTCGACGACGCGCTCGACCTCCGCGGACGTCTCGGGCCCCTTGATCTCCAGGAGCAGGGTCGACGACCCGGTCTCGAGCAGGTCGAGCAGCTGCGCGAACGACGGCAGCCGCTGCCCGGTGAACGCGGGCGAGAACCAGGACCCGGCGTCGAGCGCGGTGACCTGCTCGCCCGCCAGGACGGCGACGTCGCCCGTGCCGTCGGTCGTGCGGTCGACCGTCTGGTCGTGCAGCACGACGGGGACGCCGTCGGCCGTGGTGTGCACGTCGACCTCGACGTACTCCGCCCCCGCGCGCATCCCGGCCGCGACGGCGGCGAGCGTGTTCTCGGGAGCCACCGACGAGTAGCCGCGGTGCGCGACGGTGACGGGCAGCTCGCCGTCGCCGCCGACGTACGACGCGGGCTCGATCTCGGTGACGGTCACGTCGTCGACGCTCACGGTCGCCCCGGCCGTGACGAAGCCGAGCGCGCCGTCACGGGACCGGTCGATCCGCCCCTCCAGCACGGTCCGCCCCTCGAGCGCGTACGTGACGGCCGCGCCCTGCACCTCGACGGACAGGTGCACGTCGCGCCCGGTCGCCGCGTCGGTCGGCGCCGAGCCGGTGTACGGGACGTTCCAGGCGTCCGCGGCGGTGCGCTGGGCGATCTCGACGCCGTTGGGCGCCGTCGTCGTGGTGCGCAGGACCGCCTGCCACCACGGGGTCGTGCCGTCGGGCGCGACGTCGAGGATCGCGCCCGCCCAGCGCGACGCGTTGTCCACGCTCTCGAACCGGAGCGTCGCGTCGAGCCGGTAGTTCTCTGCGGAGTGGCCGAACACGATCCGCGCGGGCGACGACCCGTCGGGTGCGTCGCCGACGAGCCGGCCGTCGCGCACCTGCCAGTCGCCGAGCACGGGCGTCCAGCCCTCGGGGAGGTCGTCGCCGTCGAACGACTCGGCGAGCAGCACGTCGCCGGGTGCGGCGGCCGCCGGGGCCGCGAACGGCACGGTCGCGGTCGTGGCCGTGGCGGCGACGAGCGTCGTCGCGAGCAGGGTCCCCGCCAGTGCGGCGGCGGTGCCGCGCACGGCGCGGCGTCGGGTGGTCGTCATCGGGTCCTCCGAGCGTCGGGTCGGTTGCCCCGGCGACCCTAGGAACGCGGCGTTGCGCTCCGGTGGACGCCGGGCGACGCCCCGGGGACGGTCAGGTGTCGGGACGCCGCCGCCCCCACGGCATCCCCTCGAGCCTCACCCGCCCGGCCCCGTCCCGCCCGTCAGGAGCCGTGCGACGTCGGCCCCCGCCGCCCGCCGTCGACCACGGGGTTGATCCCTGCCGAGCACGGGGTTGGCGGCGTGTTCCGCCGGAGAACGACCACAACCCCGTGTTCGGCGGAGGTCTCTCCGCCGGGGGGATCGGGCGGGGCGGCGGTCAGGCGGGGAGGAGGGGGGTGGTGCGCGCCGGGGCGGGGCGGGCGGCGACGTGGCCGTGGCCGGCGACGTCGACCCCGGCCGCGAGGAGGCGGGGGACGCCGTCGGTCACCTCGACGGTCGAGACGGACGCGTTGGGCAGCGCGACGAGGCCGGAGGGCGAGAGCGTCGCGAGCCAGGCGCCGAGCGTCAGGCCGTGCCCGACGACGAGCACGTGCCGGTCGCGCGTCGCGCCCGGACAGGAGGCGTCGTCGTGCGCGGCCACGACGCGCGTGAACACCGCGCGCACGCGCGCCATGAAGTCCCGGCCCGGCTCCCCGCCGCCGACGCCCGGGTGGGTGCCCGCGAGCATGCGCGGCACGAGCTCGGCCCACGGCTCGACGGCGTCGAGGTGCGACTCCGGCCGCCGCTCGTAGGAGCCGAAGGACAGCTCGCGCAGGTCGGGGTCGACCGTGAGCGGGAGGTCGGGGTGGTGCCGCAGGATCTCCATCGCGGTGAGGACCGCGCGGCCCTGCGGCGAGGAGTAGGCAGCCGCGAAGTCGTGCCGCGCGAGGTGCTGCGCCGTGACGCGCACGCCCGCGCGTCCCGTGCGGGTGAGGGGGGAGTCGCACGCCCCCTGCAGGTGGCGTCGTGCGTTGAGGTAGGTCTGCCCGTGGCGTACGAGCGTGATCGTCAGGGTCATCGTCGCTGTGCCCTCTCCGGTTCGTCCCGGTCTGCTGGTCACGGTCGACGCTAGGGGGCCCGGGTGTCGGGACGACGACCGCCGGGTGACGCCGGGGTGGCGGGTGCCGGAACGCCGTCCCTCAGGAGCGTGCGGGGACCTCGTCGGGGTGCCGGGCGTCGTCGGGCGCGGGGGCGTCGACGGCGTCGGGCGCCTCCGCCTGCTCGGGCGCGGGCTCCCCGGGGGCGGACCCCTCGGGCGCGACCGGCGCGGGCCACGGCTCGTCCGCGGTGGCCGCCTCCGCGAGCGGTCGCGCCCCCGCGTGCCGGTGCACGACCACCGCGAGCGGCGCGACGAGGACCCCGCACACCATCCCCCAGGCGAGTCCCGACTCGAGCACGGGGAGGGTGCGGCCGGCGTCGGGCAGCACGCCGCCCGCGGCGAGCGTGGAAGCGACGACGGGCACCGCCGCGGCGAGGGCCGCGCCCCCGGCGCACGCGAGCCACACCGCGAGCAGCAGCGCCGCGCGGCCCTCGACGGGTGGCAGCCGCCGCGCGGCGAGCGCCGTGAGCAGGCCGACCGCGAGCCCGACGCCGACGGGCAGCAGCAGGTGCACGGGGTCGGCGAGGAGCGCCGCGCGGTCGACGGAGATCCGGGCGGAGGGCAGCAGCACGACGTCGCGGGCGACACCCCACGGGGACTGCGGGTCCGCCGCGCCGGGGAGCGTCGTGCGCCCGACGCCCGCGGCCGCCCACAGCACGCCCGTCGCGGTGCCGGCGGCGAGCGCGGCGGGCCACGCGCGGACCCGGGTCGGCGTCCGGGTGTGGCGCGTGCCGGCGGGGTCGTCGTGGCGGTCGGTGAGGGCGCGCGCGACGGCGACCGTCACGGCCACGAGCGGCCCGTTGACGAACCCCCACCAGCCGCCGAGCGCGGTCGCGACGAACCGGGTGACGGTGTCCGCGCGCCAGGCCAGCGTGACGCCCGCGAACCACGCCGCCGTCGCGGCGAGCGCGGAGGCGAGCACGGCCGCGCCCCACACGGCGAGGAACGCCGCCCCGCGGCCCTCGCCCGCGGGCAGGCGCCGCAGCACGAGGTGCGTGCCGAGCGCGACGAGCCCGCCCGCGAGGGCGGCCGTGAGCACGGTGCTGCCCGAGACCTGCTGACCGCCCGTGACGACGCCGGTCGGGTGGGGCAGGACCGTCCGCACGAGCCCGGCGGGCAGGGTGTGCCCCGCCCCGGCGAGCCAGTCCGCGGCACGGCCGGTGACGACCCAGAGCACCGCGGTGAGCGTCCCCGCGGCGACGACGGCGGGCACGGTCCTCGATGACGGCATCCTGCGAGGGTAGTGGCAACGCGGGGCCGCGAGGACCGCTCAGTTCCGGTCCCGGGCGTCGTCTCTACGCACGGGACCTGCCGCGACGCGCGGCGGGACGACGACACGGAGGACGCCATGAGCGAGACCACGACCCGCAGCACGAGCCACACCCTGGACGTGCCGGGAGCCGTCCTGGCCTACGACGTCCGGACCCCCGCGACGACGAGCGACCTGCCGCCGCTCGTCGTCATGGGCTCGCCCATGGCGGCGTCCGGGTTCGGGCAGCTCGTGGACCTCCTCGACGACCGGGTGGTCGTCACGTACGACCCGCGCGGCACCGAGCGCAGCACGCTCGCCGCCGACGGCGAGGTGTCGGTCGAGCGGCACGCGGACGACCTGCACGAGATCGTGGCCGCGCTCGGCCTCGGCCCGGTGGACGTGTTCGGGTCGAGCGGGGGCGGCGTCGTCGGGCTCTCGTGGATCGAGCGGCACCCGGGCGACGTGCGGACGTTCGTCGCGCACGAGCCGCCGATCACGCCGCTGCTGGAGGACGCCGAGACCGCGACGGCGGTGCAGGCGGACGTCGTGGAGACGTACCGGCGCGAGGGCTTCGGGCCCGCGATGGCGAAGTTCGTCGCGCTCGTCAGCCACGTGGGGCCGCTGCCCGCGGACTACCTCGACCGCCCGGCGCCCGACCCGGCGATGTTCGGCTTCCCGACGGAGGACGACGGGTCGCGCGACGACCTGCTCCTCGGCCGGAACCTGGCCACCATGCCGTCGTGGGCGCCCGACGGCGACGCCCTGCGCGCGGCGGCGACCCGCATCGTCCCCGCCGTGAGCGCCCAGGGCGAGGGCACGCTCGCGTGGCGCGGCGGTGCCGCCCTCGCCGCCCTCCTGGGCGTCGATCCGGTGACGTTCCCGGGCGACCACGGCGGCTTCATGGTCAACGAGTGGTCGCCCGCGAACGACCCGGCCGCGTTCGCGGCGACCCTGCGCGAGGCGCTCGCGGGCTGACGGCGCGTCCCGGACGCGCCCCCGCGTCTCAGCGGAGGGCGGCGAGGGCGAGGCAGCCCAGGCCGAGGACGACGTCGAAGTACAGGCACGCCTCCGCCATCGGCCGGGGGACGACCTCGCCGCGCCGGTGGTGGACGACGTCCCACGCGGCGTGGCCGGCCAGGGTCAGCCCTGCCACGACGAGACCGATGCCCGGGTCGACGGCGAGCGCCACCACAGCGAGGGACCCGTAGCCGAGGAGTGCGGCCGCCTGGGGGAGCGTCGGTCGTGCTGCGCCGCGCGCGACGCCGATCCCGAGCAGCACGAGCGCGGTGAGCCCGATGCCGGCCCACCAGGGGATGCCCGCCACCTCGCTCGCGACCACGACGAGCGAGGCGCCGAGGATGCTCACCCAGGCGACCCAGGGGCGTCCGAGCGCTGCTGCGGCCACGTAGCAGAGCGCGGCCGCGCTCACGCCGATCGCCAGGGTGGTGCGGTCGGCCACGCCGATCGCGAGCAGCAGGACGGCGACGCCGAGGCCGAGCGCGGCGGGCCAGCGGGCCACGACGGCCCGGGCGGCGCTCGTCCCGGTGCTCGTCCCCGTGCTCGTCCCCGTGCTCGTCTGGGTGCTCGTCCCCCGCGCGGTTCCGGAGCGCGGTCCGGTGGTCTGCGGGGTGGTGCGTGGAGTGCTCATGACGTCCTCGTCTCTCGTGGCGGTCGCGGTCGGGCGACCGCGCTCTCCTGGGAGGACCAGCCTCACCCTGGGGCCGCGGTACTCCCCGGGGGTATCGTGGACGGTGTCCGGATCCGTGGACCGGACGTCGGGAACCCGGGGGTGACGGCTCATGGCGGAGCGGTTGGTGGCGGTCGTCGGCTACGCCGGCGCGGAGCTCCTGGACATCGCGTGCGTGACCTCGACGCTCGTCCTCGCGAACCGTGTGGGCGCTGCGCCGCCCTACCGGGTGGTGCTGCTGACCCCGGGCGGGCGACCCGTCGCGTGCGACTCGGGCCTCACGCTCGCGAGCCACGGCTCCCTCCAGCGGTGGGTCGAGCCGGTCGACACGGTCGTCGTGACCGGAGGGCTCGGCCACGAGGAGGCCGGTGCCGACCCGCTCGTCGTCGCGCACGTGCGCCGGGTGGCCGCCCTGAGCCGCAGGGTCGCGTCGGTCTGCACGGGCGCGACCGTCCTCGCGGCGACGGGTCTCCTCGACGGGCGTCGTGCCACCACGCACTGGCGCTACGCCGACCGGCTCGCGCAGGAGTACCCCGCCGTCCGCGTCGACCCGGCGCCCATCTACGTGCGCGACGACAACGTCTACACGTCGGCGGGCGTGACGAGCGCGCTCGACCTCACGCTCGCGCTGGTCGAGGAGGACAACGGTCCGGAGCTCGCCCGCAGGGTGGCCCGCGCGCTCGTGACGTACCTCCAGCGTCCGGGGAACCAGGCCCAGATGAGCGTCTTCACGGCGGCCCCTCAGGTGCGGGACGCATGCGTCCGGGCTGTGGTCGACCTCGTCGCCGCGCGGCTCGACGGAGACCTCTCGCTCCCCGCCCTCGCCGCCCACGCGGGCGTGAGCCAGCGGCAGCTCACGCGCCTGTTCGTCCGGCACCTCGGCCGCACGCCGGCGCGGTACGTCCGGCGAGCCCGGACCGAGGCGGCGGCCCATCTGCTCGCGTCGACCGACCACCCGGTCACCACCGTCGCCCGCGAGTGCGGCCTGAGGTCCGCGGAGGCGCTGCGGCAGGCGTTCGCCGCGGAGTACGGCCTCGCGCCCTCGCAGTACCGGGCCGCGCACCGGCGTGCCGGGCGCCTCGCCCCGCCGGGCGGGACCGGTCCGGGAGCCGCCGGGCTCCGCGGCGCGCGCGGCGAGCAGGAGCGGCTGCCGACGTAGCGGACCTCCGCGCACGGCCACCGGGCCCGTCGCGGGGACGTCCACCTACGGGGCGGCGAAGAGCGGTGCGCGCCCCGGCGGCTGCGCGGGCGGCGGGTCCTGGATGCCGGCGAGCAGCGGTCGCTCGAGGACCCGGTGCTCGGGCGTGAGCTCGAAGGGCTCGTCGTCGTGCACGACCCGCAGCCGCTCGCCGGACTCGAGGCGGTACGTGACGCCGTCGGCCCGGACCTCGACGCGCGCCCGGGCGTCCCCGTGGTGGACGGCGAGCGCGAGCCGCGTGAGCCGCGCCGGGAGGCGGGGCGCGAGGCGGAGCCCGTCGTCGTCGTGCCGCAGCCCCACGATCCCCGTGACGACGGCCGTCCAGGCGCCCGCGAGCGACGCGACGTGCAGCCCGCCGTCGGTCGACGCGCGCAGGTCGCACAGGTCGAGGAGCGCGCACTCGCGCGCGTAGTCGTACGCGAGCTCGACGTACCCGATCTCCGCGGCGACGACCGCCTGCACGGGCGCGGACAGGGACGAGTCGCGGACGGTGAGCGGCTCGTAGTAGTCGAAGTCGCGGCGGCGCTGCTCGGGCGTGAACTCCTCGGGTGCGGCGTGCAGGGCGAGCACGAGGTCGGCCTGCTTGACGACCTGCCGCCGGTACAGCTCGACGTAGTGCACGTGGTCGTCGAGCGGGAACCGCGCGGTGCCGCGCGACTCGAAGTCCCAGTGGGCGTGGCGCGTGAAGTCCTGCGACTGCTCCGTCACGCCGAGCTCCGCGTTGTACGGGACGACCATCCGGTCGGCCGCGCGCCGCCACCCCGCGCGCTCGTCGGCGGTGACGTCCAGCCGCGCCGCCTGCTCCGGGAACCGCTCGCACAGCTCGTCCGCCGCGCGCAGGTTCTTGCGGGCCATGAGGTTGGTGTACGTGTTGTTGTCGACGACGGCGGTGTACTCGTCGGGCCCGGTCACGCCGTCGATGCGGAAGCCGGCGGCGGTGTGGTGGCCCCGCCCGGCCCACAGCCGCGCCGTCTGCACCGCGAGGTCGACGGCGACGTCCCGGGCGAGCTCGTCGTCGTGCGTGGCGGCGACGTGCCGGACGGCGGCGAGCGCGACGGCCGAGGCGACGTGGAACGCGGCGGTACCCGCGGGCCAGTAGCCCGACGACTCGCGTCCGCTGATGGTGCGCCACGGGAACGCGGCGCCGGGCAGGCCCAGCTCGGCGGCCCGCTCGCACGCGTGGGGGAGGGTGGCGTGCCGCCAGCGCAGGTGCGCGGCCGCGGCGTCGGGCAGCACGTGGTCCAGGACGGGGAGCACGAAGGTGTCCGAGTCCCAGAAGGCGTGGCCCGCGTAGCCGGTGCCCGTGAGGCCCTTGGCGCGCACGCCCACGCCCTCGACGCGCGCCGACGCCTGGACCACCTGGAACAGGGCGTGCCGCAGCGCCTGCTGCATCTCGTCGTCCCCGTCGAGCTCGACGTCGCCCCGCTCCCAGACCACGGCGAGGGCGTCGGCCTGCTCGCGCTCGAGCGCGTCCCAGCCCGCGTCGACGGCCGCGGCGAGCACGGAGTGCGCGTGCGCGGGGAGCGCGTCGGCGTCGGCGCCGCCCGCGTAGGCGGCGAGGACGACGACCTCCAGCCACTCGTCGGTGCGCAGGTCGACGGTGAGGACGGCGGCGCCGCCGCGGTGGTGCCAGCGCGGGCGGACGCCGTCCGCCGCGTCGGCGAGGTGCGCGGTCTCGACGGCGACGCCGCGCTCCGAGCGCACGGTGCGCTGCCGCACGGACGACCCCTCGGCGTCGTGCCGGCACGAGACGGTGACCAGCCCGGGCGCCTCGCGGCCGGGGTCCTGCCCGCCGTGGGCGCAGCCGGGCACCGGGCGCAGGGTGACGGTGACGTCGCCGTGCGCGTGCACGCGCCAGCGCGACGCGACGACCTCGCGCCGGGTGAGCGGGACGAGCCGCTCGTTGTGCAGGGTGACGCTCCCGCCCGACGGCGCGGTCCAGCGCAGCTCGCGCCGCAGCACGCCCCGGCGCAGGTCGAGCACGCGCTCGTGCGCCTCGACCGTCCCGTCGGGACCGGCGGGGTCGTCGGTCCGGACGTCGACCGGCTCGCCGTCGACGGACCAGCCGACCCGCCACGCGTCGACGACCGGCACGAGGCGCTCCTCGACCTCGGGGTAGGCGTACGCGCGTTCCGCGTACGTCTGCTCGAACTCCTCGTGCACGGAGGCGACGAGGGTCGAGGGGTCGTCGTCGGGGTCCGCCTCGTCGAGCGTGCCGCGGACGCCGACGTACCCGTTGGCGAGGGACAGGAGGGACGCGGCCGTGGCCGGGTCGTCGACGTCGAGGGCCGACTCCCGGACGGACCACGCGGGGAGGTCGCGAGTCACGCGGTCACTCCACCACGACCGGCCGACGCACACCCGTCCGGGACGGGTCGGAGGCCCGTCGAGAGCCGCTCCGGGGACAAGTGTCGATCGGCCGGGGACTTTTGCTTGTTGTCGACACAACTTTCGCCTACCTGTTGACATCCATGCACTGACTGCGGTGTCATGAACCTCGTTGCCCCTGGAACCCACCAGGGGGCCGGACGTCGGCGCAGGGGAGCCCGTCGTCCGGACCGACAGCCGAGCGGTACGCACCGACGCGCACCCCGGCGGGGGCCATGGCGGCCCCGGACCTCGCCCCACGGCCGGTCTCCCACCGACCCGGGTCGAGCCCCACACAACCGAGCACCCTCTCAACCCTCTGCGACCGCGGGACACCCCCACACCACCCAGTCCTGCTGCCCAGAGTCCCCCCGCACCACCTCGGGGAACCTCCGCGCGCCCGAGCGCGCCGGCACGCGGGGCGGCGACCGCCGTCCCGCCGGTCCGGCGCGCCGCGGACCGCCCGGACGACCCCGTACGCCCGGAAGGAGTCCCCCATGCCCGACCCGACGACCGAGACGGCGCCGAGGCCGCTCTCGAGGCGGGCCCTGCTCGCCGGGGCCGGCGTCGTCGCTGCCAGCCCCGCCGCCGCGCTCCTGCTCGGAGCCGGCGGCAGCGTCGCCGCGGCGCCCCCCGCCGCCGCCGCGACGACCGTCACCGCAGCCACCGGCGTCCGCAAGATCACCATGTACGCCGAGCGGATCTCCGACACCCTCGTCGGGTACGGGCTCGAGCGCGGCAAGGCGACCGTCCCCGGGCCCATCCTCGAGATGTGGGAGGGCGAGACCCTCGAGATCACGCTCGTCAACACGACGGACAAGCGCCTGTCCATCCACCCGCACGGCGTCAACTACGACGTCAACAGCGACGGCAGCACGTTCAACAACTCGTTCAACGAGCCGGGCGAGACGCGGACGTACACGTGGTCGACCGTGAAGATGGCGCGCGACCGCGGCATCTGGATGCCCGGCAGCGCGGGCTACTGGCACTACCACGACCACGCGTGGGGCGAGCACGGCACGCAGGGCCTCGCGGCGGGCCTCTACGGTGCGCTCGTCGTGCGCCGGGTCGGCGACGTGCTGCCGCAGAAGCAGTTCACGATGGTCTTCAACGACATGACCATCAACAACAAGGTCGCGCCGGACACGCCGATGTTCGAGGCGAAGCTCGGCGAGCGCGTCGAGTTCATCTGCATCGGCCACGGCAACCAGCTCCACACCTTCCACCTCCACGCGCACCGCTGGGCGAACAACCGCACCGGCCTGCTCGCGGACCAGTACGACCCGAGCCAGGTCGTCGACAACCGGGACCTCAACCCGGGCGACGCGTTCGGGTTCCAGGTCGTCGCCGGGCTCGGCGTCGGCCCCGGTGCGTGGATGTACCACTGCCACGTCCAGTTCCACTCCGACGGCGGCATGGCGGGGATCTTCCTCGTGCGCAACGCCGACGGGTCGATGCCGCCGGGCGCGCAGGAGTCGATCGACCGGTTCCAGGGGCACGGCAGCCACACCACGTCGGCCCCGTCCGGGGCCGCGCCGTCCGGCACCGCCGCGACGACGAGCGCCCCGGCCACCGCCCCCGGCGGTCCGGCCGGCGGTGGCTCCGGCCCGGCCGTCGTCGACCTCACGGGCCACGCCGGCCACTGACCGCGTGGCGGTGAGGCGGGGCGGGCCGCCGGCCCGTCCCGCACCAGCAGGACCGCTCCCGGTCCGTCCGGGGGCGTCGCACCGATGACGAAGGAGTTGGAGAGTGCTTTCCAGACGATCGACACCCCCCACGAGGGGGCGCTCCCGACCGGGGGCACTACGGGCCCTGACCGTCGGCCTGACGGGCGTCGCGCTCGTCGCGAGCGCCGCCGTCCTCCCGGCGGCGGCCCAGACCGGCGCCACCGCACCGACCACCGCGGTCAGCGCGGGCGGGTCCCTCGCGGCGGGGTCCGTCGCCGCCGCGCCGGCCGCCGCAGCCGCGCCCGTGCGCGTGCTCGTGTTCCACGGCGCGCCCGACGAGCAGACCGACCCCGTCGTCGACGCGACGGCGGCGGTCACCGAGATCGGGGCCGCCAACGGCTTCGAGGTCGAGGCGACGTCCGACCCGGAGATGATCAGCGCGGCGACGCTCGGCGAGTACCGCGGCGTCGTCATGCTCTCCGCGGAGGGCATCGAGCTGAGCGGCGAGCAGGAGGCCGCCCTCCAGGCGTACATCAACGGCGGCGGCGGATTCCTCGGCGTGCGCGACGCCGCGCGCTCGCAGGAGGCCTCGAAGTGGTTCGAGGGCCTCGTCGGCGCCCGGATCAAGGGCGCGACGATGACGGCGGAGAAGGTCGCCGAGGCGACCGGCACCGGCCGCAGCCCGGCCGCCGAGACGCCGGCCAAGGCCGTCGACGGCGACCCCAACACCAAGTGGCTGACGTTCGCCCGCACGGGCCAGCTCACGCTGCGCATGGAGCAGCCCGTCGCGGTGGTGAAGTACGGCATCACGTCGGCGAACGACTCCGCGGGCCGCGACCCGAAGAACTGGAAGCTCCAGGGCTCGACCGACGGGCAGACGTGGGTCGACCTCGACACGCGCACCGACGAGGACTTCCCGCAGCGCTTCCAGCCGCGCACGTTCGACGTCGCGAACGAGACCGCGTACGGCTGGTACCGGCTGGACGTCACCGCGAACTCCGGCGACGCCGAGATCCAGCTCGCGGAGCTCTCGATCTTCGGCCCCGACTCCGTCGAGCAGCCCGACCCGGAGATCCCGCTCGAGGAGCGCACGGTCGACCTGGTCGACCGCCAGCACCCCGCGACGGCGGACCTCCCGCTCACGTGGGACCGCGAGGACCGGTGGCTCGACTGGGCCGACGACCCGACCGGTGACGTGCACACGGTCGCGACGCTCGAGCCCGGCCCCGACGCCGGCCCGACGACGAACCCGTTCCAGCCCGTCTCGTGGTGCCGCGACTACGACGGCGGCCGGTCGTTCTTCACCGGCATGGGCGGCACGCCCGAGAGCTGGGCGGACGCGACGTTCCGCGAGCACCTGCTCGGTGCGCTCCAGTGGACGACGGGCGTGGTGCGCGGCGACTGCCAGGCGACCATCGCGTCGAACTACAAGGCGGAGCGCCTCTCCCAGGTGAACACGGCCGGCACGCTCGACCAGAACGGCGAGCAGCACGGCCTGACGATCGCCCCCGACGGCACGGTCTTCTACATCGGCCGCGGCGCCTGCGCGACCGGCCCGATCGTCCCGTGGAGCGACCCGAACGTGGGCCTCGGCTGCGGCACGATCCACCAGTGGGACCCGGAGACGGGTGAGGCGAAGCTGCTCACGACGCTCGACGTCATGGGCAACCGCGGCAGCGGCGACGAGCTCGTGAAGAACGAGGAGGGGCTGCTCGGCATCGTGCCCGACCCCGACTTCGCGACCAACAACTGGCTCTACGTGTACTGGATGCCGCACGAGAACATCGACCGCGAGCGTCGCGTCGGCTACCGGACCGTCTCGCGGTTCACCTACGACCCCGAGACCCCGACGATCGACCAGAGCACGCGGGTCGACCTGCTCGAGTGGGAGACGCAGATCCACAGCTGCTGCCACGCGGGTGGCGGCATGGCGTTCGACAGCGAGGGCAACCTCTACGTCGGCTCGGGCGACAACAACTCGTCCGGCGGGTCGAACGGGTACTCCGGCAACAACTGGACGCAGGAGTACGCGGGGATCAGCTTCCAGGACGCGCGCCGCACGTCGGGCAACACGAACGACCTCAACGGGAAGATCCTGCGGATCCACCCCGAGGACGACGGCACGTACACGATCCCGGACGACAACCTGTTCCCGGTGGGCGAGTACCCCGCGGACAAGACGCGCCCGGAGATCTACGTCATGGGCGTGCGCAACATCTCGCGCCTCCAGATCGACCCGGACACCGACTGGCTGACCGCGGCCTGGGTGGGCCCGGACGCCGGCAGCCCGAGCCCCGAGCTCGGCCCGGCGAAGTACGAGACCGCGACGATCATCACGTCCGCGGGCAACCAGGGCTGGCCCTACTGCATGGGCAACAAGCAGCCGTACCGTGACCGGAGCAACGAGGACGCGAACGTCCTCACCGGCTGGTACGACTGCGACAACCCGAAGAACACGTCGCCGCGCAACACGGGCCTCGTGGACCTCCCGCCGGTGCGGGACAACATGATCTGGTACTCGCCCTCGGGCGGCGGACCGGTCTTCCCGGACCGCGGCAACGGCATCCCGACGTACGAGGACGACGAGGCGACCTACACCATCCCGTGGCTGCGGGGCGGCGGCCAGGCCGTCATGTCCGGTCCGACCTACCGCCAGTCGCAGGTCGACCCCGAGTCCGACGTCGCGTGGCCGTCGTACTGGGAGGGCAAGTGGTTCATCGGTGACCAGTCGAACTCGAACAACCGCGTCGCGGTGACGGTCGACCCGGACGCCGTCGAGGAGCAGGGCGCCCCGGCGTTCATGGAGGACCTGCGCCAGATCATCCCGGGCGGCCGCGGTGACGGGCTGCTCCAGAGCTGGATGGACGCGAAGTTCGGTCCGGACGGCGCGCTGTACCTGGTCGACTACGCGGGCGGCTTCTTCAGCCTCGACCCGAACCAGAAGCTCATGCGGATCACGTACCAGGGCGGGGCCCCGACCCCGGCCCCGGCCGCGTCCGCGACGAGCATCCAGGGCGACCCGCTCACGGTGCAGTTCACGGGTGCGCGGTCCGGCGGCGTCTCCTACCTGTGGGAGTTCGGCGACGGCAAGACCTCGCGCCAGGCCAACCCGAAGCACAAGTACCCCCGCATCGGGACCTACGAGGCCAAGCTCACCGTCACGTACGCGGACGGCTCGACGGCCACCGTCACGACCGACGGCTCGCCGTCGTGCACCCTGCCCGACGAGCGCGAGACCGTGTTCTTCGGCGACGTCGACTCCACGGTCGAGAACCTCGACCTCGGCGCCTGCACGATGAACGACCTGTTCCAGGACGAGAAGGAGTGGCGCACCCACGCCCGGTTCCTGGCGCACGTCGAGTCGGTCGCGAAGAGCCTGTACGACGACAGCCGGATCGACGAGCGCGAGCGTGCTCGCCTCGTCGACGCCGCGGCGCGGTCCCAGATCGGCGTGGACCCGGGCGGGTACCGCACGATCTTCGACGGCACGCAGGAGTCGCTGTACGACTGGTTCCAGGCACCGAGCGGCAAGTTCACGCTCGAGCCGGGCGGTTCGCTGAAGTCGAGCGGCGGCCTCGGGATGCTCTGGTACGCGGGCGAGGAGCTCGGGGACTTCTCCGTGAAGCTCCTGTACCGCGACGTCTCCGCGGGTGACCACCACGCCAACACGGGCGTGTTCACCCGGTTCCCGAACCCGAACGACCCGGGCGACGTGCCGTGCGCGGCCAACCAGTCGCCCGCGTGGGTCGCGATCTCGTGCGGTCACGAGATCCAGATCTACGACGGTCCGACGGGCGAGCCGCAGAAGACCGGCTCGGTCTACAACTTCGACCCGCTCGGCCTGAACACCGGCGGCGAGAAGCCGAAGGGCGAGTGGAACGAGTACGAGATCCGGGTGGTCGGCCAGCAGTACACGATCATCCGCAACGGCGTCGTCATCAACGAGTGGGAGAACACCCCGGGACAGCAGTCGTCCCGCGCCGGTGACCCGCCGACCGACCTGCGCCAGTTCGACAGCGGGTTCATCGGGCTCCAGAACCACGGGAACGCGGACCTCATCGAGTTCCGCGACATCCGGGTCGCGGACCTGTAGCACCGCCGGGCGGGGGCGGCCGGTCAGGCCGTCCCCGCCCGTACCCCGCAGTCCGACAGCACCCCAGAACTCCCAGAACCTTCCCCGAGACACCCCCCGAGGAGTGCACCCTCATGGAACGACGTACCAGTCCCGGCGGCGTCCGCCGCCGCGGCGCGCGGCGGTTCCTCGCCGCCACGGTCGCCGGGCTCACCGCGACGACGGTCCTCACCGTCGCGCCGGCGTCCGCGTCCCCCGCAGGGACGGCAGCGCCGTCGTCCGTCTTCTCCGTCGCCGACGCCACCGTCGCGGCCGAGCAGGTCCTCACGTGGACCGCGGACAACAGCGTGACCGACTACAAGGCCTTCCCGGCCACGGCCGAGGCGGGCCCCGCCACGATCGTGTTCGAGAACAGCATCGCGACCGGCAGCACGTTCGGCATGAGCCACACGCTCACGTTCGACACGTCGTCGCCCGGCTACAACCACGACGTGAACCTCAACATCCTCGCGAGCCCGTTCGACGCGAACGGCGGGCGGCACGAGGCGCAGGTCACCTTCACCCCGGGCAAGTACCGCTACTTCTGCGCCATCCCCGGGCACGGCGAGATGTGGGGCGAGCTCGTCGTCACCGACGGCGGCACCGGCGGCGAGGACACCACGGCCCCGTCCGTGACCGCGCTCGTCACCGGCGAGCAGGACGGCGACGGCGCCTACGTGGGCGGCGCGACCGTGACGCTCGACGCGACCGACGACGACTCGGGCGTGGCCGGGGTCGAGTACGACCTCGACGGCGCGGGCTGGCAGGCCTACACGGAGCCGTTCGTCGTCGACGCCGTCGGCGCGCACACGCTCCAGTTCCGCGCGACCGACGCCGCGGGCAACACGTCCGAGGCGCAGACCGCGAGCTTCACCGTCGTCGAGGGCGACGTCGAGGAGGACACGACCGCCCCGGTCGTCGAGCCCATGGTCATGGGGCAGCAGGACGAGGACGGCGCCTACGTCGGCACCGCCGCGTTCATGCTCCACGCCACGGACGAGGGCTCGGGCGTCGCGTCCGTCGAGTACCAGGTCGACGGCGGCGCATGGCTCCCGTACACGACCACGGTGCCGTTCACCGAGGTCGGCGAGCACACCGTGTCCTTCCGGGCGACCGACGTCGCGGGCAACGTGTCCGAGGTCGGCTCCGTGACGTTCACCGTCGTCGCCGGCGGCGGCGAGGACGACACGACCGCCCCGACCGTCACCGCCGAGGTCACCGGCACGCAGGACGGCAACGGCGCGTTCGTCGGGTCCGCCACCGCGACGCTGACCGCGACGGACGACGCGTCCGGCGTGGAGAGCGTCGAGTACGACCTCGACGGCGCCGGCTGGCAGCCGTACACCGAGCCGGTCGTCGTCGACGAGCCCGGCGAGCACACGCTCGTCTACCGGGCCACCGACGTCGCGGGCAACGTCTCCGAGGAGACCGTCACCGAGTTCGTCGTGGTGGCGGAAGCCGAGGAGGACACGACGGCCCCGATCGTCGCGACCGAGCTCAGCGGCCAGCAGGACGAGGACGGCGCCTACGTCGGCTCCGCGTCCGTGCTGCTCACCGCCACGGACGACGGCTCGGGCGTCGCGTCCGTCGAGTACGACCTCGACGGCGCGGGCTGGACCGAGTACACCGAGGCCGTCGTCGTCGACGAGCCCGGCCGCCACACGCTCGCCTACCGCGCGACCGACGTCGCGGGGAACGTCAGCGAGCCGGCGACCGTCACGTTCGACGTCGTCGCGGGCCAGGGCGGCGACACCGTCGCCCCGACCGTCGACCACCGCGTCATGGGCGGCGACAAGAACGAGGCCGGCGAGTACCTCGACAACGTGTTCGTGCGCCTCCTCGCGAAGGACGCCGACTCCGGCGTCGCGTCGGTCGAGTACCAGCTCGACGGCGGCGAGTGGGCCCCGTACGCCAAGCAGATCTCCGTGCGGACCCCCGGGTCGCACACGGTGACCTACCGCGCGACGGACGTCGCGGGCAACGTGTCCGCCCCGAAGACGGTCACGTTCGTCATCGCGGGCGGCGAGGAGCCCGGCGGCGACACCGACGGCCCCGTCGTCACGGCGGGCGTCAGCGGCAGCCGCACCCGCGACGGCGACTTCGTCGCGAGCGCGCGCGTCACGCTCACGGCGGTCGACGAGGAGTCCGGCGTGGACCGCATCGAGTTCCAGGCCAACGACGGCGCGTGGCAGCGCTACGCGGCCCCGGTCGCGTTCGCGGCCGACGGCCAGCACGTGGTCCGGTACCGCGCGGTCGACGGCGTCGGCAACGTCACGAGCGGCGAGGTGACCTTCACGGTCCTCAAGCTCGTGCGGGACCGCTGCGTCGGGTCGGACATCCGTCCGACGGTGATCATCGACGGCCACGACAGCACGGTGCAGAACTACGACGACGGCACCGGCTGCACGGTCAACGACCACGTCGCCGAGAACGACGAGTACGCGACGCACCGCGAGTTCGTGGACCACGTCAGCCTCGTGACCGAGGACCTCGTCCTCGACGGCGTCCTCGACGACGCCGAGCGCGACCTCGTCATCACGGCGGCCCAGCTGTCCGACATCGGTCGCCGCTGACAGCACCCGTCCCACAGCACGTCCGACCGGCGAAGGCCCGGACCCGCTCCCTCCAGGAGCGGGCCCGGGCCGTCGTCGTCCCCGGCCCACCCCGGGTCCGAGAGACACCCCCGGTGCGCCGAGCACGACGTTGCTGTCGCCTGGGGCGGTATCCCGACGAGAGAGTCGTTCTCGACCGCGCGCAGGGTCGTGCTCGGCCTGCCCCGCTGGGAGGGGACGCCCGGGAGGGGCGTGCCTCGCCGTCGGGCTGTGGGCAGGGCGGCCGGGCTGCCCGACGCCGCGCGGACCGGTCAGGCCGGCGGCTCGCCGTACACCGGACGGACGAAGGCCAGGACGATCCCGAGCCCGCCGCGCTGGGCGAGGCGCGCGCGGTCCTCCGGGTGGGCGAGCAGGTGCCGCAGGACGCGCGCGACCGCCTCGGCGTCCGTCACGACGACGGGATCGGGGTCCGGTCCGTGCGCGGGCCGACCCTGGAGCAGGTCCTCGCCCTCCGCGTGGCGCGCCCGTGCGCCGTCGTGCAGCTCGACCCGGAGCGACGGGCGCCCCTCGCCCCGGACGACGTGGACGCGCGCGACGTCGTCCCACCGCACGACGACCCGGACCACCTCCGCGCGGCCCACCGGGAGCTCGACCTCGTGCGGCCGCAGCACGACCGCGTGCTTCGACGGCCCGCGCACGTACGCCAGCAGCCCGCCGCCGAAGGCGAGGGCGACGATGCCGATCAGGGCGGCCGCGAACCCCTCGTCGTTCCGCAGGAGCCACACCGCGAACGCCACCGCGCCGCCGCACAGCGCGAGCAGGATCAGCAGCACCGCGAGGTAGTCGACGACGGGCGTCAGGCGCTCGCGACCACGGACGCCGCCGCGCACCGCGGTCCACACCATCGTCGGCCGGTACGGCTGCCGGGGTCGGCGGCTGCTGCTCACGGAGGACAGTCTGCCGGGTCGGCGCCGAGCACGACGTCGCTGTCGTTCTCGCGGCGATCCCGCCAGCAACCTCGTGCTCGGCGGCTCGGGGGCTCGTCGGTTCAGGAGCCGCCGAGGAGCATCCGCTTGGCGGCGGTGAACTCGTCGTCGGTGAGGGAGCCCGCGGCGTGCAGGCTCGCGAGCTCGGCGAGCGCCGCGGCGACGCCGTGCTGCACGGTCACCTCGGGGGTGCCCGCGCCGCGGGTCATCCGGGTCGTCGTGTACGTGGTCGTCGTCGAGGACGACGATCGCGTGGGCGAGCCCCACGCGGGGGCTTCCGCGTCGCTCGTCGGGTCGTCGGCGACCGGTGCGTCGGCGACGGTCGCGCCCGCGGCCCGGGCGGCGTCGTGCAGCGCGCGCGTGCGGTCGCGGCGGGCCTGCACCACGACCCGCTCCCCGGGCAGGCGCCAGACGACCACGGGGTCGCCGGTCTGCGGGACCTCCGACGGGAGGAGGTTCGTGACCGGGGCGAGGCGCGTGACCGTCGTCGTCAGCGCCCCGTGCCGGACGCGCACGGCGCAGTGCGCGACGCCGCCCGACTCCGTCCGATCCGTGACCGACGCCGTCACGACCCCGGCCTCGCGCGTCGCCGCCAGGCGGTCGCGGTGGTACTGCGCGTAGAGCGGGGCGTCGTCGCGCGACCGGCGCAGCGACCGCGCGTAGCCCGCCCACATCGGGCCGAGGAAGACCCACGGGAAGATCGTCCACACGACGTTCCAGAACCACGGGAAGAAGCCGTCGTGGTCCCACGCGTTGACCGTCACGAGCCAGACGAACCCGCCCGACAGCAGCGCGAGCAGCACCCCGTTGCGGATCTTCGTCCCGACGCCCGACGGCGGCTCCATGAGCCCCTCGGGCGTGCGCGGCAGGTCGTCGACGGACTCGTCGTTGCCCACCAGCCGCAGGATGGCCTTCGGGTCGGCGGTCTTGCGCGCGAGCGCGGCGGACGGCGGCAGGGGGGATTCGTCATGAGGGGCGGACGGCGCCCCCATCGTGTGGTCAGACATCACCCCGATCCTACGATCGCCCCGCCCCACCGGGCCCACCCCTCTCCAGGCGAACACGGGGATGGCGACCTCTTGCGGCTGTTTCTGGTCGGCAACCCCGTGGTCGACGGGCGGTGAGGGCGTGGTGGTCAGCGGTTGGTTGTCACCGTCGTGCCGGCGGCGCGGGTTGCGGCCAGCAGCGAGTGGAGGCCGAACGCCTGGACCGGGCCTAGCGCTCCCGTCCCGTTCGTCTCGCCGGCCGCTGCTCGGGTCGCGCCCCACGCGAGGTAGTGGGCCGTGAGGTCGTACGCGTCGGGACCGTCGAGCCGGGCCCGACGCAGTACCTTGCCCTCGGCGTCGCGCGCCACCGCGAGCACGTGCGTGCGCGACGCCGCGCGGGCCGCCTCGTCCGGACCGCCGCTCGACCCGCTGCGCGAGCGGGCGAAGCGCCGCAGGCCGTCGCCCAGCCCGGGGACGCGCAGCGCGGCCGTCGCGACCGCCGTCGCCACGGGCGCGAGCCGCACCGCGGGGCCGGACACGCCCAGCGCCACCTCGACGTCGCGCAGCCCCGGCGCGAAGCCGGGGAGCGTGAACGGCTCCGTCCCACCCGCGGTGACACCGCGCACGCGCCGTCCGGGGCCGACGTCGAACGTGACGACGCGCGCCGCGACGCGCTCGGTCCGGAGGTCGCCGTCGCGCCACGCGTACGACGGCTCGAGCGCCGTCTCCAGCGCGCTCACGCGCGTGCCCCCGCTCACTCCGCCGCCCGTGGGGAAGTAGCCGATCTCCAGGCGCACCGCGTCGGCGCCCTCGTCCTGGAGCGCGAGCGCCCCCGCGAGGTTGCCCGGCACCCAGTCGTGGCCGAACGCCGTGAGCAGCGCCGCACGCGTGCGCCGGGCGCGCGGGCCGAGCTCGTCGAACACGCGCCGGATGAACGCCGGCTCGCCCGTCGAGTCCAGGTACACCGCGCCCGCGTCGATCGCGGCCTCGACCGCCGGACCGCCGTGCCGCCCGAACGGCCCGACCGTCGAGATCAGCACGTCGCCCGGCCCGACCAGCGCACGCACGGTCCGCGCGTCGTCGACGTCGGCGACCGCGGTCTCGAGCGGCGTGCGCGCCGAGGTGACCGACGACGGGCTCCCGGCCTCGAGCGAGCCCGTGGGCTCTGCGCGGTGGCGGGGCGCTGCGGATGGTGCCGTTGCGGACGGTGCCGCCGCGGTCCGTGCCGTCGCGGCGAGGTCCGCGGCGAGCGCGTCCAGGCGGTCCTGGGACCGACCCGCGAGCACGGGCCGGGCGCCGCGGGCCACGAGCTCGTGCGCGACGAGCGTGCCCGTGTAGCCCGTCGCGCCGAGGAGCACGATGCGGCCCGTCGCCGGGGGAGGGGTCGGGGCGTCGGTCATGGGGTCACCTTTCGCCGGAACCAGGGATCCCGCGAGACTACGGAGCGGTGCCGGGGCTCGCGCGTCGGCGGGGTCCGGCCGCTCCCTGCCCGCGCTCGCCCGCGGCCCGCGTGGTGTCCTGGCGGTATGGACCGACAGCCCGACGATTCCCGGGGCGAGGGCAGATCGCCCGACGGCGGCGGACGGCCTGATGGGCCCCGGCCTGGGCTCGTCGGTGTGCTGTGGTGCGTCGTCGTCATCGTGGCGGTGCTGGTGATCGGCGTCGCGATGGGACTGCTCGACGGTCGCTGACCATACCGGCCCGCATCCCCTCACGGCGTGCGCTCGGTGGGGTTTGCCGCGCGCTGGGTGGACGGCGGCGCGGGGTGGCTCGCGCCCGGAGGTCAGCTGCGTCTCGCTCCGCGCCGACGTCGATATTGACTTCATTCTCCATGACTTCGATATCGACGTCGTCTAGGATGACTTCACTATCGACGTCATCGGAGGCGGTATGGCGGTCCGCATCGAGATCACGAGTCCCGAGCTGCTCGGCTTCGCCTTGCAGCAGGGTCGGCTGCTGCGTGGGACGAGCCAGCGGCAGCTGGCCGACCAGCTCGGCATCGGGCAGAAGTGGGTCTGGGAGATGGAGAACGGCAAGCCCGGCCTTCTCATGGATCGCCTCTTCGCCATGCTCGACGCGACGGGCGTCCGGTTGTGGGCGGAGATCGACGAACCGGTCGGCGACGACCTCTCCGGGGCAGGCGGGGACGACGTGGAGAAGCTCGATGGCTGACCTCCGCGTCGAGCTGTACGGCCGGCTCGTCGGTCATCTGGTGGGGACGAGCTCGCGCACGTTCGACTTCAGGACGGACCGCTTCGCCGAGCTCCTCCCGGAAAAGGCGGCGTCCTCAGCGACCTCGCCGCGCGAGCGCGGGTCAGGGAGGCCGACGTCGCGACCGCCGAGGAGAAGCTCCTAGTCGACGGCGTGCAGTACGAGCCGATCCCCGCCGACCGGTCCGACGATGAGCGGTGGTACTCCCACGAGTTCTTCACCGATGATGACCTCGCCGGCTACGTTGGCGAAGGCAGGAACGTCATCGTCGACGAGCTCGGGGAGCCGAAGAGATTCGCCAAGTCGGTCTTCGAGTCACTTGTTACGGACTCGGACGTCGAGCGGGCGTTTGCGAACCAGCTCGAGAAGCAGAGTGAGGTCAAGCTCTTCGTCAAGCTGCCGTCGCGATTCCAGGTCGCCACCCCTCTCGGCAACGACAACACCGACTGGGCCGCCGTCCTCGAGCGGCAGGGCGAGGAGTCGCTACACGCCAAGACGGCGGTGAGATGTGTTTTTCAGTTCTGGCGGGAGGAATGAGGGTCGTGCGCTGCTGCGCTATGCGGTTTCGAAGCGCTCGAAGCGCCAGGCGAGCAGCTCTCGGTCAGGACGCTCCGAATAGCGACGCGGCACGCTGAGCTGTCGCCCGTGCATCTCCTGCAGCCCATGTTTGAGCATGGGACCGTCAATCTCTCGGAGGAGTTCGAGCGCGATCCGGACCTCGCCGTCAGGCGTGACGCCCAGCATGTTCTGGTCGTACGCGGCGTGATGGATCTTGCAGAGGGCGAGTCCGTTGTTCACGGTCGGCAGTCCATGTTTCTCGCTGTCCGGGACGATGTGCGCCGCGTCGAGCAGCGCCCCGTGCTTGAGCTCGCAAATCGCGCACCGGGTCTCGTAGGCGACGAGGACGCGGGTGCGGAACGCCGGCTGGTGCAGTCGCTGCTTGGCGAGCCGGAGCGCGTACTCGCGCTGCGGCGTCGTGAGATGGGCCGGGTCCGGGATGAACCGGAAGGCCTCGTCGAGAGCGATGAGGAACTGGCTGTTCTCCGGCTCGTCGTCCACGACGTACACCGGGGCGACCGGGGTGTAGATGTTCGGGACTTCCTTGCGGAACAGGATGAGCGGCATCCCGCTCGTCATCGCCTCGCGCAGCTTGCGGTTGTCGCCGCTCCACGGGTCACCGGCGCGGTACGCGTAGTGGAGGAGGCCGTCCTCGGACTCGGTGTCGTCGTACGGTCCGCTCGCCGAGCTGACGATCGACAGCGTCGAGGAGAAGCTCTGCGGGTTGCGGATGCCGCGCGAGTAGTCGATGACCGGGAGCTTGCGGCCGTCGATGTGGAAGTCGAGCAGCTCGTCCCGGTGGAGGAATCCGCCGTTCGCCTCGGCCCGGTCGTGCACCCACTGGATGATGCGGGTGCGCAGCGCGGCTTCGACGGCAGAGTCCATGCCGGCAGCTCACCAGGCGGCCCGCAAACGGGCAAGTGTCCGTCGGGTGAAGTTCGCCGAGAGTGCCCGTTTCGTCTGACGGGTTCGACAGCTCCCGCCAGCGGCTACGCGCTGTTGCCAGCCGACTGCGACACCAGCACCGCGAGCTGCACGCGGTTCGTGACGCCGAGCTTCGCGCTCGCCGCGGAGAGGTGGGTCTTGACCGTCGCTTCGCTCACGTACAGCCGCTGCGCGATCTCGGGGTTGGACAGGCCCTGCGCCACGAGTCGCGCGACGTCGAGCTCGCGCTCGGTGAGGGTCGCGACCTGCTGTGCGGCCTCCCTGCGTCCCGCCGCGCCGGGCGCGGCGGTGACCTGCGCCATGACGACGCGCGCCGCGCGGGGCGACAGCGCGCCGTCGCCGGCAGCGACGGCGCGGACGGCAGAGACGATCTCGTCGGGGGACGCGTCCTTGGCCAGGAACCCGGACGCCCCGGCATGGACGGCGTCGAGGATGCTGGACTCCGTGTCGAACGACGTCATGGCGATGACGCCGGGCGGGTCGGGGAGCGCCCGCACGGCGCGCGTCGCCGTCACGCCGTCGACGCGGGGCATGCGCAGGTCCAGGAGCACGACGTCGGGGTGGTGCGCCTGCACGGCCGTCACGACCTCGTCGCCGTCGGCGGCCTCGGCGACGACCTCGATGTCGTCGGGCCGCAGGATGGTCCGCAGCAGCCGTCGCACCATCGGGTCGTCGTCGACCACGAGCACCTTGATCACGCCCCGACCCTAGCGGCGCGCGCCCACGGCGCGTCCGCCGCGACCGCCGCACCACTCGTCGCCGCGAGCGCCGTCAGGCCGGGGCGCCGTCCTGGTGGCGCACCCATGTCTCGCGGACCTCGGTGAGGTGGTCGAGCATCGCGGCGCGGGCGCCGTCGGCGCGGTGCGCGTCGAGGTTGTCGACGATCGCGCGGTGCGCGCGCGTGACGACGTCGATGCGGCGCGGGTCGTAGGAGAACGTGGCGACGCGCGTCTCCATGAGCCCTTCGCCGAGCACGTCGTAGAGCATGACGAAGAAGTCGTTGCCGGTCGCGACGGCGAGGCCGCGGTGGAAGGCGTAGTCGTTCTTGGAGGCGGCGACGATGTCGTCGGCGTGCCCGGGGAGCTGGTCGACGAGGTCGGCGAGGCCGGTGAGCTCCGCGTCGTCGATGCGTTCCGCGGCGATGCCGGCGACGGCGACCTCGAGCGTCGCGCGGACCTCGTGGAGCTGGAGGTAGGGCACGTTGGGGCCGTGGTGGAGGAACATCTGGAGCATCTGGCCGACGTCGTCGATGCTGGTGCGCCCGACGCTCAGGCCGGAGCCGGGCGTGGCGGTGACGATGCCCTTGGCGGTGAGGGCGCGGACGGCCTCGCGCACGACGGTGCGGGAGACGCCGTAGGACTCGCAGAGCTCGCGCTCGGAGGGCAGCCGGTCGCCGGGCTGGAGCTCGCGCGCGAGGATGTCGTCGCGGATCGCGTCGGCGACCTGGTCGGACAGTCGGCGCTGTCGCACGATGCCGCTCGTCGGCAGCGTCGCATCGGGCTCGGGCACCGTTCCTCCTCGGGGTGACGACCGCGCCATTCTGCCTCACGGGGGCCACGACCTGCCCGGACGCGGTCCCTGCTCGCGGTCGTGAGACGGGGTTGGCTCAACTGGTATGACAGGATACAGTCACTCAACCTGCCGAGCCGAGCGTCCGACGTCGGGCACCGGTGCCGGCAGGTCTCCCCTCACCCGCACGCAGAGCAACGCGGCTTCCCAGTCGCGGGGAAAGAGCTGTTCCACGATGCGCGCCATCAGATTCGAGACGTCCGGGACCGCCCACGTGGTCGACATCCCGCGCCCGGTCCCCGGCCCCGGCGAGGTCCTGCTCGCCGTCACCTCCACGGGGGTGTGCGGCTCCGACCTGGCCGCCCTCCGCGGCACCCACCCGTTCCGCGTCCCGCCGCTGATCTCCGGCCACGAGGCCGGTGGTCGCGTCGCCGAGGTCGGCCCGGACGTCGCCGACGTCGTCGTCGGCGACCGCGTCGTCGTCGACCCGCAGCGCCCGTGCGGCACGTGCGACCTGTGCACGACGGGCGGCTACCACCTGTGCGCGAGGAAGCAGATGCTCGGCGTCGCCGAGTGGGACGGCTCGTTCGCCGAGCACGTCGTCGTGCCCGCGTACACGCTGGTCCCCGCGCCCGACGGCGTCGCGGACGAGCACCTCGCTCTCGCCGAGCCGGTCGCGGTCGCGGCCCACGCCGTCGCGCAGCTGGGGGAGCGGCGCCGCGAGCGCGCGCTCGTGCTGGGCGGCGGCACGATCGGCGCGCTCGTCGCGCGCGTGCTCGCCGACGGCGGCAGCACGGTGGTCGACGTCGTCGAGCCGCGCGAGCACGTCCACGAGGTGCTGCGCGCGGTCGGTGCGACGGGCGTCCACCTGCCCGACGCCGCGCTCGAGCCCGGCTCGTACGACGCCGTCTTCGTCGCCGCGGGCGTGCCCGCGCTCGTCGAGCGCGCGTTCGAGGCCGTCGCGCCCGGCGGTGCGATCGTCCAGGTCGCGGTGTTCAACCAGCCCGTGCCGGTCCCGGTGGGGCAGCTCCAGGTGCGCGAGATCGCCCTGCTCGGCACGGCCATGTACACGAAGGACGACTTCCGCACCGCGCTCGACGTCCTCGCGCGCCACCCCGGGCTCGCCGACGTGCTCGTGTCCCGCACGACCTCCCTGGAGGAGGGCGCCGCCATCACGACGACCATGGCCGCCGAGGGGCCGGGCGACATCGTCAAGCTGGTGATGGTCCCGTGAGCGCGGCCCGCGCCGTGCGCGGCGTCCTGTCCGGCGCCGAGCGCGCGCTGTTCGTGGTCTCGGGCGTCGCGATCACGCTCGTGAGCGCCGTCCTCGTGCTCCAGGTCTTCATGCGGTACGTGCTCAACAGCCCGACCGTGTGGTCCGAGGAGTTCGCGACGCTCGCGTTCGTCTGGTGCGTCATGACGGCGATCCCCGTCGCGGTGCGCCGCAGCGAGCACATCGCGGTGACGCTGCTCCTCGACCGCCTCCGCGGGAAGGTTCGCCGCGCGTTCGTCGCGCTCGGCTACGCGCTCTCCGCGGGCCTGTTCGGCCTCGTCGCCGTCTACGCCGCGATGATGCTGCCGACGGGCGCGCGCCAGCTCATGACCGGCCTGACCATCGCGACGGGCACGGACATCACGCTGCTCGCCATGTACGTCGTCGTGCCGATCGGCATGGGCTTCTCCTGCGTCTACGCGGTCGAGAAGCTCGTCGAGGCGCTCCGCGGCGACTTCGACACCCCCGACGACGCCGTGGAGGCGAACATCGCCGAGGCGGAGCAGCTCGTCGCGCCCACCTCCCAGGACAAGGACGTCTGACCCATGCCCCTCATCCTCGGAGGGCTCCTCCTCCTCATCCTCGTCATCGGCGCCCCGGTGGGCGTCGCCGTCGGCCTCGCCTCGTTCGCGAGCCTCGCCGCCGAGGGCGTGCCGCCCGAGGTCGGCGCCCAGCGGTTCGTCGCCGGGATGCGCTCCTTCCCGCTCCTCGCGATCCCGCTCTTCGTGCTCGCCGGGTCGCTCATGAACGCGGGCGGCGTGACCCAGCGCCTCATCGACTTCGCCTACGCGATCGTCGGCCGCATCCGCGGCGGGCTCTCGGCCGTCAACGTCCTCACGAACATCACGTTCGGCGGCATGTCCGGCTCGGCGGTCGCGGACGCGTCGTCGGTCGGCCGCCTCCTCATCCCGCAGATGCTGCGTCGCGGCTACGCGCCCGGCGACGCGGCGTCGGTCACCGCGACGGCGTCGATCGTCGCGCTCGTGCTCCCACCGAGCATCACGATGATCATCTACGGCGTCGCCGCCGAGGTCTCGATCAGCGCGCTGTTCTTCCACGGCCTCTACATCGGCCTCGGGTTCGGCCTCGTGTACCTGGTCACGGGCTGGCTCGTCGCCCGCAAGAAGGGCTACCCGGCCGAGCGCGGCGTGGGCGCGCGCGAGCTCGTGCGCACCGCCGCCAAGGCGCTCCCGGCCCTGCTCATCCCGGTCGTCGTGCTGGGCGGCATCCGGCTCGGCGTCTTCACCGCGACAGAGGGTGGCGCGGTCGCGGTCCTCATCGCCGTGATCCTCGGGGTCGTCGTCTACCGCGAGCTGTCCTGGCAGCGGGTCGTCAAGGCGATGCGCGAGACGACGATGCTCGTCGCCGCGATCATGCTCATCATCGCCATGGCACAGGCCTACTCGTGGGCGCTCGTGACCGGCGGCACGCCGCAGATCGTCGCCGACGCCGTGCTCGGGCTCACGGACAACGTGCTGCTCATCCTCTTCGTCGCCAACGTGATCCTGCTGCTCATCGGCACCGTCGTCGAGGGCAACGCGGCGATCATCATCTTCACGCCGATCCTCCTGCCGATCGTCACCGCCGCGGGCGTCGACCCGGTCCACTTCGGGCTCGTCGTCGTCATCAACCTCGCGATCGGGCTCATCACGCCGCCCGTCGGCATCAACCTGCTCATCACGAGCCGGATCGCCGGGATCTCGGCGGAACGGGCGCTGCGCGACATGCTCCCGTGGCTCGGGGTCTCGGTCGCCCTGCTGTTCCTCGTCACGTACGTCCCCGTCCTCACCGGCATGTACTAGCCGGCGCGACGGTCGACACCCGCCACCGGCACCAGCACCCCGGCGGGCGAGGGCGTCCCGCGCCCTCGCCCGCCCCGCACACGAAGGAGCTTCCCGTGGGGAAGAGAACCACCGCGCCGCACCGTCGCGTCGCCGCCCTGGTCGTCGCGAGCGCGCTCGCCCTCGGCGGCTGCACCGCCACGACGACCGACCCCGAGCCCGACCTGCTGCTCCGCCTCGGCCACTCGTACGGCGCCGGGAGCCTGCAGGACCGCGCCGCCAACCGGCTGTCCGAGCAGGTCGCCGACGCCTCCGACGGCCGCGTGACGATCGAGGTCTACCCCGCCTCCCAGCTCGGGAGCTGGGAGGACATGCAGGAGGGTCTGGAGTTCGGGGCCGTGGACATCGTCGTCGAGTCCGTCGGCTCGCTCGAGCGCTACACGGACCTCGCCGCGATCGAGGGCGTGCCGTTCCTCTACGAGGACGAGGACCAGTTCCTCGAGGTCTGGGACGGCCCGCTCGGCGACGAGATCATCGAGGCCATCCGGGAGGACTCCGGGTTCCTGCTGCTCGGCCAGATGTACCGCGGCGGCCGCGTGCTCAACACGCAGCGTCCCGTCACCGAGCTCGCCGACGCGCGCGGCCTCAAGCTGCGCGTCCCGACCCAGCAGACCTACCTCGACACGTGGCACGCGCTCGGCGCGAGCCCCATGCCGCTCGCGCTCAGCGAGGTGTTCCCCGCGATCGAGCAGGGCGCGGTCGAGGGCCAGGAGAACCCGATCGACGTCGTGCGCTTCAACTCGTTCTACGAGGTCGCGCCGCACGTCACGCTCACCGAGCACGTGTTCGGCAACTTCCACTTCCAGGTCTGGGCCGACGCCTACGAGGGCTGGCCCGACGACCTCCGCGCGATCGTCGACGCCGAGATCGACGACGTCTCCTCCTGGTACCGCGAGACGTCGATCGCCGAGCGGCAGGAGAACGTCGACTTCCTGGTCGAGCGCGGCGTCGAGCTGCACGAGATCGACCGCGCCGAGTGGGCCGAGGCCTCGTCCGAGGTGCTCGACCACGTCGACCCCCAGGTCGTGGAGTGGGCCGAGCGCATCCGCTCGGGCGACGCGTGACGCCGTACCGCGGCCCCGAGCCGCCCCGGCGCGTCGACCGTGCCGCCCGCGACGACCGACGACCCGACCGACGACCCGGCCGACGACCCGACCGACCAGAGGAGACACCGATGCGCGGCGCGATCGCCGACGACTTCACCGGGGCCACCGACCTCGCCGGCAACTGGAGGGCCCGCGGTCTGCGGACCGCCGTCGTGCTGGGCGTCCCGGGGCCGGACGAGCTCGCGGACCTCGCCGACCACGACGCCGTCGTGGTCGCGCTGAAGATCCGCTCCGCGCCTGCCCCCCAGGCGGTGGAGCAGGCGCGCGCGGCCTACCGCGCGCTCGCCGCGCTCGGCGTCACGCAGGTCTACGACAAGTACTGCTCGACGTTCGACTCCACGCCCGAGGGCAACATCGGGCCCGTCGCGGACGCGCTCATGGAGGAGACCGGCGCGCGCAGCGCCGTCGTCGTCCCGGGCTTCCCCGACGCGGGCCGCACCGTCTTCCGCGGCCACCTGTTCGTGGGGGACGACCCGCTCGACCGCAGCCCCATGAAGGACCACCCGCTCAACCCCATGTGGGACTCGCGCGTCGCGAACCTGCTCGCGGCGCAGACCGCGCACCCGGTCGCCGAGGTGCCGGTCGGCGTCGTGCGGGCCGGCGAGCAGGCGCTGCGGGGCGCGATCGTCGCGGCCGAGGCGGGCGGCGCGCGGTACGTCGTCGTCGACAGCATCGACAACGACGACCTCGCGGTCGTCGCCCGCGCGACGTCCGACGCCCCGCTCGTCACGGGCGGCTCCGGGCTGGCCCTCGGCCTCGACCCGACGGGCGCGACGCTCGGCGACATCACCGCCGTCCCGGGCCGACGCGCGGTGCTCGCGGGCAGCGCGTCGCGCGCCACCCAGGCGCAGGTCCGGGGGGCCATGCCGCACCTGCCGCACCAGAAGGTCGACGTCGCGGCGGCGCTCGCGGACCCGGACGCGGAGGTCGAGCGCCTCCTCGCCTGGGCGCGCGAGCGCTGGGCCGAGCAGCCCGACCGACCGGTGCTCGTGTACTCCGTGGGCGAGCCGGACGACGTCGCGCGCGGACGTGCGGTGACCGCCGACGCGTCGGCCGTGGTCGAGCGGCTGTTCTCCGCGCTCGCGCCACGCCTCGCGGAGGCGGGCGCGACGCAGCTCGTCGTGGCGGGCGGCGAGACGTCGGGCAGCGTCGTCCAGGGGCTCGGGGTGCACGTGCTCGAGGTCGGGCAGCTCCTGAGCCCGGGTGTGTCCTGGCTGCGCGGTCGCCGCCGCGGGGCTGACGACGTCAACCTCGTCCTCAAGTCGGGCAACTTCGGCACCGAGGACCTGTTCGTCACCGCGTGGGAGGAGCTCGCATGAGCGACCTGGTCGAGGAGCTGCTCGCCGCCGGGCGCGGTCTCTCCGCGAGCGGGATGTCGCCCGGGACGTCGGGCAACGTGTCCGTGCGCGTCGGCGACGAGGTGCGCATGAGCGCGAGCGGCACGTCCCTCGCGACCCTCACCGCCGAGCAGATGGCCCGCACGACGCTCGACGGCACCCCCGTCACCGAGGGCGACGGCCCGACGCCGCGGCCCACCAAGGAGTGGCCGCTGCACCTCGCGATGTACGCGCGCGACCCGGAGTACCGCTGCGTCGTGCACCTCCACTCGCCGAGCGCCGTCGCGGCGTCGTGCCTCGCTCCGTGGCGCGAGCACACGGCGTTCGCGCCGGTCACGCCGTACGTCGTCATGCGCGTGGGCAACGTGCCGCTCGTGCGGTACGCCGCGCCGGGCGACCCGGCGCAGGCCGAGCGCGTGCGGGGGAGCGCGCTGCGCTTCCACGGGGCCCTGCTCCAGAACCACGGGTCGATCGCCGCTGGGCGTACGGTCGCGGAGGCCGTCGACCGGGCGATCGAGATCGAGGAGGCGGCGCGCGTCCGGCTGCTGCTGGGGGACCGGCTCGACACGCGGCACCTCACCGACGACGAGGTGCGCGAGCTCGTCGAGGCGTACGGGCAGCCCTGGGGCTGACGTCCGGGCGAGGATGGTCCGGTGCCGACCGACCCGCCGTACGCGCGCCCGACCGCCGACGACCTCGCCGCCGCGCGCGGCCGTGAGATCGAGGACTGGCTGCGGCCTGACCTCGACGTGCTGTTCTGCGGGATCAATCCCGGGCTGTACTCGGCGGCGGTCGGGCTGCCCTTCGCGAACCCGGGGACGCGGTTCTGGAAGGCGATGCACGAGGCGGGCTTCACCGACCGGGTGCTCGGGCCGTGGGAGCGCGACGCGTTCCTCGACGCGGGCCTGGGGATGACGAACGTCGTGCGACGGGCGACCGCGCGGGCGGACGAGCTGACGCCGGACGAGATCGTCGCGGGCGGACGCCGCCTCGTCGAGACGGCGGAGACGTACCGGCCGCGGTGGGTCGCGGTGCTCGGCCTGGGCGCGTACCGCACGGCCTTCGCGGACCGTCGCGCCGCGACCGGCGCGCTGGAGCGGCGCGTCGGCCCCGCGCGGGCGTGGCTGCTCCCGAACCCGAGCGGCCTCAACGCGCACCACACGGTCGCGACGCTCGGCGCGGCGTACGCAGAGCTGCGTGTCGCAGCGGGGCTGCCGGACCGCCGTCGGGCGTGAGCACCGCCTCCTGCGTGCCACCGGCCCGCGAGGACTTTGTTGACTCTTGCGAGAAGTTGTTGACTTGTGTGAAGCCGCCCGGGAGACTCGAATCCCCGAGGTCGACGCCGTCCCGGGTTCTTGCCCCTCACCGTCGAGGAGACACCCCATGAAGCTCTCCCTGTCCCGGGCGCGCACGCGTGCCACCGCTGTCACGGGTGCGCTGGTCGCGCTCGGGCTGGTGGTCTCGGGCGCCGCCGCCGCGACTGCCGCCCCGTCAGCGGCGACCGCCGCACCCACTGCAGCCTCCGCCGCCGTCGCCCCGACGATCTCCCCGGTCGTCGACGCCAACTTCCCCGACCCGGACATCCTGCTCGTCGACGGCGTCTACCACGCCTACGCGACGAACGACCAGGGCCGGAACGTGCAGCACCGCACCTCGACGGACCTGGTCACGTGGAGCGCCCCGAACGACGTCGCCCCCGACCTGGGCGCCTGGGTCAGCGAGGCGTGCACCTTCTCGCCGGGCGGCGCCACCGACCGCTGCGTCTGGGCGCCCGAGGTCGCCGCGGTCGAGGGCGGGTACGCCCTCTACTACACGGCGCGTGACGCGACGTCGCCGCGCCAGTGCATCGGCCTCTCGCTCTCCGACTCGCCCGAGGGGCCGTTCGAGCCCGTCGGCGCCGACCCGTTCGTCTGCCCCAACGGCGAGGACGGCACCGAGGACCTCGGAGGCGCGATCGACGCCGGGACGTTCGTCGACGGCGACCAGCTCTACCTGCTGTGGAAGGCCGACGGGAACTGCTGCACCGGCAAGACGGCGATCATCTTCGCCCAGCCGCTGTCGCCCGACGGCACCACCCTCACCGGGCCGGCCACCGAGCTGATCCGCGTCGACACGGCGTACGAGGGCCGCGTCGTCGAGGCGCCGACGGTCGTCGAGCGCGACGGCACCTACTACCTCTTCTACTCCGCGAACGACTTCTACGGCGGTGCCTACCGCACGTCGTACGCGACGGCGCCGAGCCTGGCCGGCCCGTGGACCAAGGCGACGACGGAGCTCATGACGAGCGACCGCTTCCAGGGCGACGTGCGCGGCCCGGGCGGCCAGGACGTCGTCACCGCGCCGGACGGCTCGGACGCGATCGTCTTCCACGGCTGGAACGCGGCGTTCACGTACCGCGCCATGTACGTCGCGGACCTCGAGTGGTCGGCCGACGGCGTCCCGTCCGTCCCGCAGGCGTCCGACCGCTACCAGGCCGAGGACGGCGTCGTGACGAACGCGCGCGTCGTGGCCGACGGCGGGGCGTCGGGCGGGGCGAAGGTCGGCGGCCTGGACTTCGCCGACTCCTCCGTGACGGTCGAGGTGCACGCCGACGCGGCCGGGCCGGCGCTGCTCGGCATCCGGTTCGCGAACGGCTCGCAGGACGGCTCGACGCGCGTCCCCTCCACCGGGACGCTCGCCGTGAACGGCGAGGTGACGGAGACCGTCGTCTTCCCGCACACCACGTGGGGCAACTGGCAGACGTCGGAGCACCTCGTCGACCTCGTCGCCGGCACCAACACGATCACGCTGACGCGCGCGACGTTCTTCACCGAGCTCGACGCGTTCGACGTCTACCCCGCGACGCGCGACCCGCGCCCGTCGTCCCCGCCCGTCATCCCGTCCGACGCGACGCGGTACGAGTTCGAGGACGGCGTCATCACGCGCGGCTCCGTCGGGAGCGCGGCCGGGGCGTCGGGCGGGCAGAAGGTCGGCGGGCTCGACTTCCTCGACAGCTCGGTCGCCCTCCAGGTGCACGCCGACGAGGCCGGGTCGTACACGCTCGGCGTGCGGTTCGCGAACGGCTCGGAGCGCGGCGGGTACACGCTGCCATCGTCGAGCACCGTCACGGTCAACGGCGCCGACGCGGGCGTCGTCACCTTCCCGCACACCACGTGGGGCAACTGGCAGTCCGTCACGCACCAGGTCGAGCTCCAGCAGGGGTGGAACACCGTCACCCTGACCAAGCTCACCTGGTACACCGAGCTCGACGCGCTCGACGTCTTCCCGGCCGAGGCGCCGCCCGTCGACCCGCAGGTCACCGTCACGGCACAGCCCCGCTGCCTCGGCGGCACCCCGTACCTCGCCGTCCGCGCGACGAACGACGGCGACGAGACCGTCGCCCTCGCCGTCACCACCCCGCACGGCGAGCGGGCGTTCGCCCAGGTGGACCCCGGCAAGAGCGCGTACCAGTCGTTCAAGGTGCGCGGCGGGGAGCTCGCGCCAGGCGAGGCGCTCGTCGCGGTCACCGACGTCGCGGGCACGACGACGGAGGTGACGGCCGCGTACGAGGCGCTCACCTGCGCGTAGTCGCCTCCTGACCAGCAGACCGCGGTGCCGCCCGGCCGATGGGCGGCACCGCGGTCGTGCGTCCGCTCACGTCGCCCCGTCGATCTCGTCAGGAGCCGGGGAGGTCGTCGGTCACCAAGCGGGACCGGGCCTCGTAGATCCGCAGCGGGTCGGCGGAGCTCGTCGTCGTCGCGGTGCCGGTGACGTCGGTCCAGCTCGGGGTGCCGGTGATCCGGAACTGCCCGGACCACGTCGTGGTCAGCGTGATCGTCACCCGGTCCGCCGGCTGGTCGTAGGTGTGCGCGACCGTGTGGTGCGGGTACGCGGCGCCCGGGTCGGTCGTCGTCACCGGACCGCTCCCGTCGCCGTAGTCCCAGGTGAACGACCGGGGCGTCGCCCGGATCTGGACCGGGATGCCCAGCAGCGTCGTGTCGAGCACCTGCTCGCCGGGCTCGGTGTAGGTGATCGTCGGCACGTTGACGACCGTCCAACCGTCCGGTGGCTGCACGACGACGGGTGACGGCGCGAGCGTCAAGGTGGCGAGCGCTCGTGCTGCTTCGTTAGCGAGGTCAGCAGGCGTCACGCACGACTGGTCGGCCACGGGTGCGCCTGCCGCCGACCATTCGCCAGGCGTGCCGTCCGCGGCGACCTCACGGGTCTGGCGGTACAACGCGCCCAGGTAGTAGGAGTTCGCGTCGCACTCGAGCCCTTCGGTGACGAGCCGCTCCCACTCGGCGCAGCGGCCAGATAGATCGGACGTTGGGTCGTCGAGGCCGTTGAACACCGCGCAGGTTGTTTGCGAAGACCGGTAGTACCGCTCAGTAGCCGGGCCACCTTTTGCGCCACTCACCTCATGTGATTGACCACCGCGCGTCGCTAGCTCAGCTTCGACGCGCACCTCCTGGTTGTCGATCTTGCCGAACCCGCTCCAGTCACCGCGTGGGTCTTGGCTGGATCTCTCGAGAGCTACCGCCCCGGGCGTCAACGCGACGTGCTGGAAGGAGTGGGGAGTGACCCCCAAAGCGAGTGAGAGGCCGAGCGCTACTCTCAGCATTTCCCTCATCCTTCCGGTGCCGGAGCGATCTCGACAATCACCCATTCACTCTCGTTGCGGCCAACTTCGGCGCGGACAGGCCGAAACGTTGCAGGTCCGCTTGCGATCTCTTCGCCGCTCGCATCGGTTACAGAGAACGCGGATTGAGTTGCAACTCCATCAAGCGGCCATATACCGGTCGCTGCATCGCGCGCGTATTTTCCTGCGTTTTCGATCTGCAAAGACATTTCGCCGCCCGAGTGCTTCCCGCCATTCTCTCGCAGCCACGAGGCCTGATCGGAGGTGTCTGCGCAGAAGCCGCACTCCGCGTGGGATAGGAAGTCCCACTCGGTGGTGTCGCCTGTGGCGAGCACGTAACCGTAGAGCGACAAGAAGTACTCCGCCGCCGCAGCAGCGCCCTCCGCGTCGTCGCGCTCCATGGCCGCGGGCCGTTCGGGCTTCGGAGGCCCGGTCGTGGTCGGCTCGGGCTCGCGCGGCTCCGTGACGGACGGCTCGGCCGACGTCTCGACCGGCGGTGACGGTGCGGGGTCACCCCCGCCGGTGCACCCGGCGACCAGGCACCCGGCTGTCACGACGACGCCCAGGGCGAGCGCTCGCCGTCGGGCACTGCTCCTCGACCGGAGCGCTCGGGCGCTCACCGTTCCTGCCGGTCGTTCCTCGACCGGCGCATGACGCGTACGACTCACCAGACCCCCTGCCCGCGAACCGGGCGGCGCGGCCCGGACCGGGCGGCACCGCGCGAACGCCACGAACCTAGCGAAACGCCGCGCGAGGCGGAACCGCCCGTCCCGCCCTGTGGACGACGCGTCATGAGGTCTCCACCACGTGACCGCTCCACAGGTGCGGGTGGCGCGGCGGGCACGGCTCGGTGAACGTTGCCCGACGCCCGTCCCCGCACCCACCCATTCCTGGGCAAAACCGGCGCCTTCGCTTCCTATGCTCCGAGTGGCCGCCCACCCGCAGGACGGGTGCCGCGCCGGCCGTGACCTGCACCCTCGGACGAGCGGACCTGTGCTGTGACCACCGTTCTCACCCCGGAGTCTCCGGGCTCCTCGGGCGCGCCGGGAGGCGCGTCCCCGGGCGCGACCTCCCCGGCCGCCGGCCCGGGCACCACCCGCCCCGGACCGCCTGCCGGCCCGACGTCGTCGGGCACCGACCGCGAGGTCCAGACGCTGCACCGCAGCCGCCTGGGTGCGCGCCGCCGTCGGCGGAACCTGCTGTGGGCGCTCCTGCTCGCGGGCCCGAACGTCCTGCTGCTGCTGGTGTTCGTCTACCGGCCGCTGCTGCAGAGCTTCTACCTCTCGACGCTCCAGTGGAACCTCGGGTCGCCGGTCGCGCGGCCGGTCGGGCTGGGCAACTACGTCGAGTGGTTCACGGCCCCGACGACGGGCCGCATCGTCACGACGACGCTCGCGTTCACGCTCGCCACGGTCGGCGGCGCGATGGTCCTCGGCCTGGGGCTGGCGCTGCTGCTCAACCGCAGGCTGCGCGGCCGCGGCGTCGCCCGGACCGTCGCGTTCGCGCCGTACGTGCTGTCGGGCTTCGCGGTCGGGATCCTGTGGCTGTTCATGTTCGACCCGCGGTACGGGCTGGTCCAGGAGCTGCTCGGCTGGGTCGGCGTCGCGTCGCCGCAGTGGTACACGCAGCGCCCGTGGCCGCTGGTGATGATCGTCGTCGTCTACCTGTGGAAGAACCTCGGGTACGTCGCCCTCATCTACCTGGCGGGACTCCAGTCGGTGCCGCAGGACCTCAAGGACGCGGCCGCGCTCGACGGCGCGTCGTCGGCGCGGACGCTGCGCTCGATCATCCTGCCGCTCCTGACCCCGACGACGTTCTTCCTCGTCGTGACGATGCTCCTCGCGTCGCTCCAGTCCTTCGACATCATCAAGGCGATGACGCAGGGCGGCCCGCTCGGCTCGACGACGACGCTCATGTACTCGATCTACGAGGAGAGCTTCGTCAACGGGCGCGCCGGGTACGCGTCGGCGGTCGCCACGGTCCTGTTCCTCGTGCTGCTCGCGGTGACCGCGGTGCAGATGCGGTTCGTCCAGCGGAAGGTCCACTACGCATGAGCACCGTCGCGCCCGCCCGTCCCGAGACGGCGCCCGCCACGCCCGCCGCCTTCGCGTCCCGCCCGCCGCGCGCTCCCCGTGCCCGACGCCGGGCCCTCCAGCCGGGCGGGTACCTCGCCCTGGTGCTCGCGACCGTCGTGCTCGGTGCGCCCCTGGTGTGGATGGTGCTCGCGAGCATGAAGACGCCCGCCGAGCTGTACACCGTCCCGCTGCAGTGGCTCCCGGGCAGCGTGAACCTCGACAACTACGCGCAGGCCGCGGACTCGATCCCGCTCGGGCGCCTGCTGCTCAACAGCGTCGGGATCACGATCGTGGGCGCGGGTCTCAAGGTCGCGCTGGGTCTCACGTGCGCGTACGCGCTCGTGTTCCTCGACTTCCCGTTCAAGAAGGTCGTGTTCGGGCTCGTCATCGCGACGCTCATGATCCCGCCGCAGATCACGATCATCCCCAACTACACGCTCGTCGCGAGCCTCGGGTGGCTCAACACGTACCAGGGCATCCTCGTGCCGGGCCTCGCGAGCGCGTTCGGGACGTTCCTGTTCCGCCAGCACTTCCTCACGCTGCCGCGCTCGATCCTCGAGGCCGCCGAGCTCGACGGCGCGGGGCACTGGCGCAAGCTGTGGCGGTTCGTCGTGCCGATGAGCACGCCGACGCTCGCGGCCGTCGCGCTCGTGTCGGTCGTGACGGAGTGGAACGACTACCTGTGGCCGTTCCTCGTCATCGACCGGCCCGACAAGATGACCCTCCCCGTCGGCCTCACGCTGCTGCAGAACACCGACGGCATGACGAACTGGGGCGTCCTGCTCGCCGCGACCGTGGTCGTGACGCTGCCGATCCTCGTCGTCTTCCTCGTCCTGCAGCGCCGCCTCGTCGCGGGCCTCACCGCAGGTGCCGTCACCGGCTGACCGGCGCGCACCCGCCCGACACCAGACTCCCCGGCCCGCCCGCAGCGGTCCGGGTTCCCCGAAGCGCACCGAGACCCGGTGCACGACCTGAAGGAGCACCTGTGTCCCACCGCACCGCACCCGGCGCGCGCCGCCGTCGGGCCCGCGCCGCCGCCACCGCCCTCACGGCGGTCACCGCCCTCGCGCTCACCGCGTGCGCCGGCCCGAGCGTCGCCGGGGCCGACGGCGCCGGCACCGCGGGCGACGACGCGACGGCCGAGGCCGTCGACTGGTCGGCCGTCGAGCCCGCGTCCGAGATCACCTGGTGGAGCAACCACCCCGGCACGTCGCAGGAGATCGAGCAGGAGCTCATCGACCGGTTCGAGGAGGAGTCCGGCATCACGGTCAACCTCGTGACCGCCGGCGCCAACTACGACGAGGTCGCGCAGCGCTTCCAGGCCGCGTCGCAGACCGACGAGCTGCCCGACGTCGTCATCGCGTCCGACGTCTGGTGGTTCCGCTACCACCTCAACGACCAGATCCTGCCGCTCGACGACGTGCTCGAGTTCGTCGAGGCCGACGCGGACGACTTCCAGCCCGCGCTCTACGCGGACTACGAGTACGACGACCAGCACTGGGCTGTGCCCTACGCGCGCTCGACGCCGCTCTTCTACTACAACAAGGACCTGTGGACGGCGGCCGGCCTGCCCGACCGCGGCCCCGAGACGTGGGAGGAGCTCGAGCAGTGGGACGCGTCCCTCAAGCCGCTCGTGCCGTCCGGCGGCTCGACGCTCGGCCTGTCCACCGGCCCGTCGTGGGGCGCGTGGTGGTTCGAGAACATGATCTGGGGCCAGGGCGGCGCGTACTCCGACGGGTTCGACCTCACGCTCGACTCGGAGGAGTCGGTCGCGGGCGGCCAGTTCCTGCACGACCTCTTCCACGAGAAGGGCGTCGCGACGCTCTCCGCGGACGACGCGATGGTCGACTTCTCGTCGGGTCTCATCGCCTCGACCATCGGCTCGACGGGCTCGCTCAAGGGCGCGCTCGACGCGGCGTCGTTCGAGGTGGGCACGGCCTACCTGCCCGACGGCCCCGACGGCGGCGGCACCCCGACGGGCGGGACGGGTCTCGCCATCCCGGCGTCGAAGTCGCCCGAGCAGCAGCTCGCCGCGGCGATGTTCCTCGCGTTCCTCACGAACACCGAGAACACCGCGTACTTCTCGCAGAACACGGGCTACATGCCGGTGCGGACGTCGGCCGTCGAGTCCGACACCATGAAGGCCATCTACGAGGCGACGCCGCAGTTCCGCACGGCCGTCGACCAGCTCGCCGACAAGGCGCGCCCGCAGGACGACGCGCGCGTCTTCATCCCGGGCGCCGACGCGCTGCTCAACGAGGCGATCGAGCAGATCGTCATCGAGGGCGCCGACCCGGCGGCCGCGTTCGAGTCCGTCGCGCCGCGCATCGAGACCGCGTACACCGAGAACGTGGAGCCGTACCTGTGACGGCGACCGCCCTCGCGCCCACGGACGCCGCGCCGGGACGGGCCGCGCCCCCGCGCGTCATCGCGCACCGCGGCAACAGCTCGGTCGCCCCGCAGAACACGCTCGCCGCGTTCGAGGCGGCGTGGCGGGCCGGTGCGCACAGCATCGAGATCGACGTGCAGCTCACGGCCGACGGCGAGCCCGTCGTCATCCACGACGACACCGTGGACGCGACGACGTCGGGCAGCGGGACGGTCGCACGGCTCGACCGCGCGGCGATCCGGGCGCTCGACGCCGGGTCGTGGTTCTCCCCGGCGTTCGGCGGCCAGCGCGTGCCGACGTTCGCCGAGGTCGTCGACCTCCTCGTGCGGCGACCGGGGATGGACCTGCTGCTCGAGCTCAAGGGGTCGTGGACCGTCGAGCAGGTGCGGCGCGTCACGGGGCCGATCCGCTTCGCGGGCATCGCCGACCGGGTCGTGGCGCAGAGCTTCTGGCCCGAGACGGTCGCGGCGCTGCGCGAGGCCGACCCGGGCCTGCGCCGTGGGCTGCTCGTCGTGGCGCTCGACGACGTGCTCGCGCGGTGCGCCGAGCTCGACGTGGTCACGTGCAACCCGATGGGCGCGCTCCTCCTCGAGGACCCGGGGCTCGTGCAGCGCCTGCACGACGCCGGTCTGGAGGTCGCGGTCTGGACGCTCGACGAGCCCGCGCACTGGGCCGCCGCCGTCGACCTCGAGGTGGACGCGATCATCACCGACCGTCCCGACCGGCTCGCGGGCTGGCTCGCGGCCCGCGGGGTCTGAGGGCCGGTCCGGTCGCACCGGGGTCGTGTGCCGAGACGCTCGTCGTCCGGCGCGCGGCCCCGGTCTCGCGTCTCGTCCCGTCCGCCTCCGGGGGATCAGCGCACGACGATCGTCGTGACGACGTCGGTCACGCTCGGCCAGGTCGGGGTCGACCCGAACCCGAACCGGACCGGCGGGACGACGTCGCGCAGGCCGCCGAGCGAGCCGCCGTCCCACCGCGTCCGCGCGGCGAGGAGCGCGTGGACGTCCGTCGCGCCGTAGTGCTCGGTGCGCCCCGGCCCCGCGCTGCCCCGCGTCCGGACGCCGCGCAGCAGCACGCGCGCGACGGGGTCGGTGAGCACGGTCGCGTGCCGCGACGTCGCGACGCGGCGGGGCACCGCGCGCAGCACGTGCCCCAGGAACGTCCGCGGCCCGACGGCGAGCCGCGCCTCGAGCGGGCCGGCCACCACGTGCCAGCCCGGCAGGCGGCCGCGGCCCGGTGGTGCGCCTGCCGCGTGAGTCGGCTCGTCCGTGACGGCGACCGGCACCAGGACGACCCGGTCGAAGCGGTAGGTCGACGCGACGAGCTCCGCGACCGGGCGCGACGGCGCGAGGAGGATGCGCTCGCCGTCGGGCCGCTCGACCATGACGTCGGCGAACGCACCGAACGGCGACGCGTCCCAGCGCCCGACGACGACCCGCGTCCCGGACGCCGTGCCCCAGCCCGCGATGCGGCCGCGGAACCGCAGGACGCTCGACATCCCGGCAGCGTAGGCCGCGCCCGGCGGGCACGCCCCCGTTCGGCGCGCGAGCCGTCGCGCGGGGCGGGACGCTCGGGGGAGGCGGCGACCGCCGTCGGGCAGCAGGAGGTGACCCGTGCCGAAGACGACGCGCGACGGCGACGCGAAGCAGTCCGAGATCCCCAGCACGCTGCAGCGCTCGGACGAGAAGGCGCAGCGCACGTTCGCGAAGGCCTACGACGCCGCGATGGAGCAGTACGGCTCCGAGGAGCGCGCGCGGCGCGTGGCGTTCGCCGCGCTCAAGCACACGCACGAGAAGATCGGCGACCACTGGGAGCCGAAGGACGAGCCCGGCCCGTCCGACGACCGCGCCGAAGAGGGCGGGCTCGACGCGAGCGCCGAGACCGCGGGCGGCGTCGACGCGAACGCGACCAAGGAGCACCTGCTCGACGTCGCGCGCCGGCTCGACGTCGACGGTCGCTCGACCATGACCAAGGACGAGCTCGTCGAGGCGATCCAGCGCGCCAACGACCGCGCGACCCGCCGCGCCCGCGGCGACTGACCCGCTGACCCCGCGACCCCACCTCTACCTCGCGCGACCGGGCCTCTACCTCGCCGAGGTAGAGCCCTGGTCCCGCGAGGTAGAGCCCTGGTCCCGCGAGGTAGAGCCCTGGTCCCGCGAGGTAGAGCCGTGGTCCTCGGGCGGTCGGCTCGTCGGCGTCAGGCGGGCCGACGGCGGTGGGGGACCCGCACGCGGTCGAGGTCCTGCGCGACGGTGAGCTCGCCGTCGAACACCTCGCGGGCCTCGCGCCAGAACTCCGTCGGGTCCGGGTAGCGCTGCGAGAAGTGCGTGAGCACGAGCGAGCGGACGCCCGCCTCGGCCGCGACCGTCGCTGCCTGCCGGGCCGTGAGGTGGCCCCAGCGCTCCGCCTGCTCGCGGTCGCGGTCGAGGAAGGTCGACTCGATGACGAGCAGGTCGACGCCGTCCGCGAGCCGGTGCACGGCGTCGCACAGGCGTGTGTCCATGACGAACGCGAACGACTGGCCGGGCCGGGGGCCGCTCACGTCGTCGAGGGTGACGGTCCGGCCGTCGGGCGTCGTGACGCGGCCCGCGCGCTGCAGCTCGCCCACGACCGGCCCCGCGAGCCCGTGGCGGGCGAGGAGCGCAGGGTCGAGCGACCGGCCGTCGGGCTCGTCGAGACGGTAGCCCATGGCCTCGATCGTGTGGTCGAGGCGCTCGGCGCGGAGCGTGAAGCCCGGCTCGGGGCGGCCGGGGACGGGCGGGACCACGCCGTCCGTCGTGAGCGGCTGGAGCTCCAGGTGCCCGCGGCGGTAGTGGGCGCTCGCGTCGAGCAGGTGGTTCACCCACCGCTGGCCCGACGCCGGGTAGGTCACCCCGATCGGGTGCCGCACCCCGTCGCCGCTGATGCGCTGGGAGACGCCCGCGAGCCCGAGGCTGTGGTCGCCGTGCAGGTGGGTGATCGCGATGCGCGTGAGATCGGTCGCCGACACCCCGGCGAACGTCATCTGCCGCTGGGTGCCCTCGCCGGGGTCGAAGAGGATCGCCTCGTCGTCCCAGAGCAGCACGTACCCGTTGTGGTTGCGCGTGCGGGTCGGGACCATGCTGGCCGTCCCCAGGACGACGAGCTCGCGGCGGGACATGCGTCCAGCGTGCCACGCGCCGCCCGCTCCCGGGCTCGTAGGGTGGCAGGAGACCCCGCACCCGAGAACCGGAGAACCATGCGCCTGCTCCTCGTCCGTCACGGACAGACCCCCTCCAACGTCGCCGGCCTGCTCGACACCGCCCTGCCCGGCCCGGGCCTCACCGCCCTCGGGGCGCGCCAGGCGGCGGCGGTCCCGGACGCGCTCTCGGGCCGGGTGGTCGACGGCGTCGCGGTGTCCACGCTCGTGCGCACGCACCTCACGGCGGCGCCGCTCGTCGAGCGCCACGGTCTGGAGCCGCTCGAGCTCGACGGGCTGCGTGAGGTCGACGCGGGCGACCTGGAGATGTCGGCCGACCACGACGACCACGCCCTCTACCTCGAGACGGTCTTCGCGTGGGGCCGCGGCGAGCCCGACCGGCGGGTGCCCGGCGGCCCCGACGGCACCGAGTTCCTCGACCGGTACGACGACGCCCTCGCCGCCGTCGCGCGGGCCGGGTGGGAGACCGCCGTCGTCGTGTCGCACGGTGCGGCGATCCGCGCGTGGGCGTGCGCGCGCGCCGCGGGCGTCGACGTCGACCGGCTCGCGTGGACCCCGCTCGCGAACACCGGGCTCGTCGAGGTCGAGGGGGACCCGGCGTCGGGCTGGCGGTTCGTCGGGCTGAGCGACGGGCCGTTGGGCGGCGCGTTCCTCGACGACCTCGTCGCGGAGGACCCGACGGGCGAGTCCGTCGACGAGGAGGAGCGCCGCGCCGCGGCGGACGACTGACCGCTACCACCCGATGCATCGCACGGACCTGGCGGTCGTCACGTTCGTGACATACGCTCGACGGATGGCCGACGCACCGCTGCCCGCGCCGAACGAGCGCGCGCTCGAGTCCGACATCGTCACGGACCTGCGCGAGCAGATGACGTACGGGTCGTACCTGCACCTCGACACGCTGCTCGCCGCGCAGGAGCCCGTGAGCGACCCGGAGCACCACGACGAGATGCTGTTCATCGTGCAGCACCAGACGACGGAGCTCTGGCTCAAGCTCGTGCTGCACGAGCTGCTCTCCGCGCGCGACCTGCTCGCCGCCGACGAGCTGGGCGCCGCGCTCAAGCGCATCGCACGCGTGAAGCACGTGCAGCGCACGCTCACGGAGCAGTGGTCCGTCCTCGCGACGCTCACGCCGAGCGAGTACGCGCAGTTCCGTGGGTTCCTCGGGCACGCGTCCGGCTTCCAGTCGTGGCAGTACCGCGCGGTGGAGTTCCTGCTGGGGAACAAGAACGCGCGCATGCTCGACGTGTTCGACGCCGAGCCCGACGCGCGCGCCGAGCTCGCCCGCCTGCTCGCCGAGCCGAGCGTCTACGACGAGTTCCTGCGCCACCTCGCGCGGCACGGCCACGACGTCCCGCAGCGGGTCCTGGACCGCGACGTCACCGTCGCGCACACGCTCGACGACGACCTGGTCGAGGTCTTCCGGCGCATCTACGACGACCCGGAGACGTACTGGTCCGCGTACGAGACGTGCGAGGAGCTCGTCGACCTCGAGGACAACTTCCAGCTCTGGCGGTTCCGCCACATGAAGACGGTGCTGCGCATCATCGGGACCAAGCGCGGAACGGGCGGGTCGAGCGGCGTCGGCTTCCTCCAGCGCGCCCTCGACCTCACGTTCTTCCCCGAGCTGTTCGCCGTCCGCACCGAGATCGGGCGGTCGTGAGCCTCGGCCGGGCGGGCGACGGCGGCACCTGGCTCCCGCCGCTCGCGGACGCGCACGTGCACCTCGGCCTCGTCGACCCCGTCGCGGTGCGACGCGGCGGGATCGCGGTCGTGCACGACCTCGGGTGGGTACCCGACGCCGCGCGCACGTGGCCCGGGCGTCCCGGCTTCCCGGCGGTCGCGTTCGCGGGCGCGTTCCTCACCGCCCCCGGCGGCTACCCGGCGGACCGGTCGTGGGCACCTGCCGGGTCCGTCGAGGAGGTCGGCTCGCCCGAGGCGGCGGTCGCCGCCGTCGACCGCCAGGTCGCCGCGGGCGCGTCGTTCCTCAAGGTCGCCCTGCACGCCGACGCCGGCCCCGTGCCCGACGACGCCACGCTCGCCGCGCTCGTCGGCCACGCCCACGCGCGGGGCCGGGACGTCGTCGCGCACGTGGAGGGGCGCGGGATGGCGGCCCGCGCGTTCGAGGCGGGCGTCGACCGGCTGGCGCACGCCCCGTACAGCGAGCGCCTGCCCGAGAACCTCCTGGCGGCGATGGCCCGCGCCCGCCCCGCCGAGCACGCCCTTCCACCCGGTCGAGCACGGGGTTACGGGCGAGATGAGCCGGATGGCGACCGTGACCTCGTGCTCGGCGGGGCGAGGGTGAGCCGGGTGAGCTGGGTGAGCACGCTCGACGTGCACGGGTGGGGGAGCCCGACGGCCGAGCAGGACGTCGCGATCGACAACGTCCGACGGTTCGTCGCGCTCGGCGGGTCGGCCGTCTACGGCACCGACCTCGGCAACGGTCCGCTCCCGCCCGGCGTCAACGCTCGCGAGCTGCGGGCGCTCGCGGAGGCCGGCCTCGATCCGCACGCGCTCCTCGGCGCGATCGCCCACGACGGCGCCGTGCCCGACCCCGGCGGCGCCGCGACCTGGGTCCCCGGCGACCCGCCCGACCTCGACGACCCCGACGACGTGGCCGCGTGGTTCGCGCGCGCCGTCGTCGTGGCGCGACCCGAGCCCCACGGTGCGCCGCGCGCACCCCGCACCCCGGAGGACCGGCGATGACCGACACGACCGACGCCACGACCGCCCGCACCGACCACGCCGCGCGGTCGGCCGCGCTCGACGCGGCGGACCCGCTCGCGCGGTTCCGTGACGCGTTCGTCGACTCCGAGGAGGTCACCGCCTACCTCGACGGGAACTCGCTCGGCCGGCCGACGCGCGCGTCGGCCGAGCGGCTCGCGCGGTTCGCGACCGACGTCTGGGGCGCGCGGCTCATCCGCGGCTGGGACGAGGAGTGGTACGAGCTGCCGCTGACGCTGGGCGACCGGATCGGCGCGGTGACGCTCGGCGCGGCGGCCGGCCAGACGTTCGTCGGGGACTCGACGACGGTGATCCTCTACAAGCTCGTGCGCGCCGCGCTCTCGGCGCCGCAGGTCGCGGGCCGCGACGAGATCGTGCTCGACGCCGGGAACTTCCCGACGGACCGGTACGTGCTGGAGGGCGTCGCGCGCGAGCACGGCGCGACGCTGCGGTGGATAACGCCCGAGCACGACGGCGGCGTGACCCCGGCGCAGGTGGGGGAGGTCCTCTCCGACCGCACCGCGCTCGTGCTGCTGAGCCACGTCGCGTACCGGTCGGGGTACGTGAGCGACACCGCCGCGATCACGGCGCTCGCGCACGACGCCGGGGCGCTCGTCCTGTGGGACCTGTGCCACTCCGCGGGTGCCGTCCCGGTCGAGCTCGACGCGTGGGGCGTCGACCTCGCGGCGGGCTGCACCTACAAGTACCTCAACGGGGGTCCCGGTGCGCCCGCGTTCGGCTACGTGCGCGCCGACCTGCAGGGCGCGCTCACCCAGCCGATCCAGGGCTGGATGGGGAGCGCGGCGCCGTTCGAGATGGGCCCCGCGTACGCGCCGCACGACGGCGTCCGGCGCTTCCTCTCGGGGACACCCGCGATCGTCGGGATGCTCGCGATGCAGGACATGCTCGACCTCGTCGACGCGGCCGGGATGCCGGCGGTCCGCGCGAAGTCCGTCGCGCTCACCGAGCACGCGACGGCCCTCGTGGACGACCTGCTGCTCCCGCTCGGCGCCCGGTACGCGTCGCCGCGGGACCCCGAGCGTCGGGGGAGCCACGTGACCGTCGACCACGACGCGTTCGAGGCGACGCTCCCGCTCCTGTGGGAGCGCGGCGTGATCCCCGACTTCCGCCGCCCGAACGGCCTGCGCCTCGGCCTGTCCCCGCTCTCGACGAGCTTCGACGAGGTGCGCGTCGGCGTCGAGGCGGTGCGCGACGCCCTGGCCGAGGTCCTCGACCGCACGACCGCGCCCGGCGCGGCCCGGTCCGCGTGATCCTCGACGACCTCGACTCCCGGCCCGGGAGCACGACGTCGTTGCTGCGCACCGTCGTCGGGCTGTACGTCCGGGACCTGGGGGGTGCGGTCGCGGTGGCGGACCTGGTCGTGCTGCTCGGCGCGCTCGGCGTCCCGCCCGCGGGGGCGCGCAGCGCGGTCTCGCGCGTCAAGACCAAGGGCCTGCTCGTCCCCGAGACGCTCGACGACGGCCGCGCCGGCTACCGGCTCGCGCCCGACGCCGGGCCGATGCTCGCGCGCGGCGACCGGCGCATCTTCGGCTACCGGCAGCAGGGCGACGACGACCCGTGGTGCCTCGTGTCGTACTCGTTGCCCGAGGAGCGGCGCGACGCGCGGCACCAGCTGCGCCGTCACCTCGCGTGGATCGGCGCCGGGAGCGTCGCGGACGGGCTGTGGATCACGCCCGGTCACCTCGTGGACGAGGTCGAGGAGATCCTCGTGGCGCTGGACGTCCGGGACGCCGCGACGGTGTTCCTCGCGGGGCCGCCGCGCGTCGCGGGGTCGTTCGCGGACGCGGCGGCGCGGTGGTGGGACCTCGACCGGGTCGCGGCGCTGCACCGCGCGTTCCTCGCCCGGCACGACGACGCGGGGGCCGACGGCGCCCCGTCCGCGCGAGCGGACGAGCCGCGCGACGCGTTCGCGCGGTGGGTGCGGGCCGTGGACGACTGGCGGCCGATCCCGTACGCCGACCCCGGGCTGCCGTCAGCCGCGCTGCCCGCAGACTGGCCCGGGACGGCGAGCGTCGCGCTCTTCGGCCGGCTCGGGCACGGGCTCGCGGACGCCGCGTCGCACCACGTCCGGGTCGTCGTCGGGCACCGAGGGGAGCACAGTGAGGGGATGAGCGACGTGACGCACGACCTTCCGGCCGCGGTGCGGACCCTCGTCGAGGCGACGAACGCAGGCGACACCGCCCGGTTCCTGACCGCGTTCACCGAGGACGCCGTCCTCGACGACGGGGGCCGCCGCTTCCGCGGCCGCGCCGAGCTCGCGAGCTGGGACCGGACGGACAACATCGGCAAGCGCTCGCACTTCGACGTCTCCGGGCTGCGGCCGGGGGCCGCACCCGACGAGGTGCTGCTCGACCTCACGGTCTCGGGGGACGGGTACAACGGGCCGGGCACGTTCACCGTCCGCCTGCGCGACGGGCTGATCGCGAGCCTCGTCATCTCCTGACCTGGGGCCGTGCGCACGCGCAGCCTCTCGGGGATGGTCGGCAGCCCGACATGACCGACAGGTCCGGCCGCTCGTGCGCACGCTGAGGTGGGGTCGATCACACCGGCACGACTTCACCCGCTACGCGTTCTGGACGCTCGTCCAGTCCGGCCTACGGTGAGAGGGACGGGCCGGTCCCGGTCCGTCGGGACCGACCCCTACCCCACCCGATGGAGCTGTCCGCTCGATGCTGCCCTCACGTCTGTTGCCGCAGTCAACCACTCGTTCCGGCCGGCGCCGCACCGCTGCCGCAGCCGTCGTCGCGCTGGCCGGCGCCGCGCTCGTGCTGCCCGCGTCGGGCGCCGTCGCCGCCGACGCACCGGTGAACCCGTTCGACCTGGCCGGGGGGTTCAGCGTCTACGCCCGCGAGGACGCCCACCTCGGCAACCACGAGACGGAGGGCTCGGTCGCGGTCGGCGGCGAGCTGTCCGTCCGTGCCGACGGGGGCATGTACGCGATCCTCCACCAGGCGGCCGGGACTGCCGACTACACGATCCCCACCGTCGACGGCGACCCCACCCGTCTCCTCGTGGGCGGCTACGCACCGACGTCGGGGACGGTCCAGATCACGAACGGCGGTGCGCCCGCGGACCGGGGTGCAGCGCTCCAGGGCTACCTCAAGGTCGTGGGTGACGACCCGGCGTTCGGCACGTACCAGCGCGCCGACTGGGTGCGGTACCGCACGTCGCTCGACGACTCGCCCGCCGTCGACGCCACGAACCAGAAGTGGCCCGACGGCGCCGCGACGGTGGCGACGGAGCGCGGCTCCGTGGCGGCGTACGTCGAGACGGGTGCCACGGGGGCCGCCGAGGTCCGCCGGTGCCTCGCCGACCTCGTGCCGAGCGGTGCAGCGCACGTGCTCTCCGTGACGGAGGACGTCGGCGACCGCGTCGTCCTCTCCGCGCTCGAGGCCGGGCGGCCGAACGTCGTCGACTACGCGGCGATCGCGGACGCGTACACCGTGCAGTTCGCCGACGGCGTGCTCCCGTCGGCGAACGCCCCGCTGATCGTCTCCGTCCCGGCCGGGACGACCGACCTCCAGGGCTCCGTGTTCGGCGAGGCCGGCAAGGCGGCCTCGTTCGTGATGTGGGACCTGTCGCGGCTCGACGGCCCGGTCACGCTCGGTGCCGGCGGGGCGCGCCTGGACGGGTCGGTGTACGCGCCGACCGCCGACCTCACCGTCGAGGCGTCCCCGCTCGACGGGCAGGTCGTGGCACGCGACCTCACCCTGCTCGGCGGGGAGGCGCACGCCTACCTGTTCGCCGGGTCGATCCCGTGCGGCACCGTGCCCGCCGAGAGCGGCAGCCTCACCGTGACCAAGCGGGTGGTGGGCGACGCCGCGTCGGCCGTCCCCGCGGGCACCGCGTTCACCGTCGCGTACGCCGTCGACGGGGCGGCCGGCGAGCTGACGGTCCCGGTGGGCGGCTCGGCGACGCTCGACGACCTTCCCGTCGGGGCGGAGGTCGTGCTCGGGGAGCCCGGCTTCCCCGCGGTCGAGGGTGTGGAGTGGGGCGAGCCGACCTGGCAGGTCGACGGGGGCGCGGTCGAGCCGGGCGACGACGGGACGGTGCGGCTGGAGGTCGCCGCGGACGTCGCCGTGACGCTGACCAACACGGCCGACCGGCCGCTCGAGCCCACGCCCGCGCCGACTCCGACGACTCCGACGACTCCGACCGTGCCCACGGACCCGACCGTGCCCACGACGCCCGACGTGCCGGGCACGCCCGACGCGCCGGGAGCACCGGCCGACGGTGGCACGGGTGGTCTCGCGACGACCGGCGTGCAGGCCGCCGGTGTCGCGATCGCCGCGCTCCTGCTCGTCGCGCTCGGCACGGGCGTCCTCGTCCTCCGGCGGCGCCGGGGCGCCTGAGCCGCCTTCTCCTCGTCGCAGGCCTCGACGCCGCGTCCCCTCCGGGGGGCGCGGCGTCCTGCGTCTGCCGAGCCGGGCGGAGGACGGCCATCCGGCCGCCGCCGCGCGTTCATCCCGACGACGCACGGCCGCCATCCCCGCTGCCTACGGTGACAGCGCTTCCCACCACGGGTCCGACGCCGCCACGGTGGTCCGACGGTCGTCGCCGCGCGGACCCCTGACCTGCGAAGGAACCCATGAACCCGCACGCCTCCCGGCCGCCCGGCGCGCTCGCGCGCGCGGCGGCGTCGGCGCTCGCCGTCTCGCTCGTCGGCGCGGCGCTCGTCGCCGCGACCGCGACCTCGACGGCCGCCGCCGACGAGTCCCTGCTCTCGACGTCCGGCACGACCTGGCGCTACCTCGACGACAGCACGAACCCGGCTGGATCCGCCGCGGACCAGCGCGTGTGGACGACGACCGCGTTCGACGACTCCGCGTGGAAGTCCGCGACGGGCGCGTTCGGCGCGAAGCGCGGCGCCGCGACGGGCATCGGCGCCGCCTTCCCGATCACCACGCTCCTCACCCAGTACATCGAGGGCACGACGACGGACGTCCCCACGTTCTTCTTCCGCACCGACGTGGAGCTCACCGCGGCGGACCTCGACGGCGTCCCGGCGTTCGAGGGCGAGATCGTCTACGACGACGCGGCGATCGTCTACGTGAACGGCGAGGAGGTCGTGCGCCTGGGTGACGACGACCGGAAGATCACGGAGAACCTCCAGTACCACGGCAACGGCCGTACGGACCCGGTGACGGGCACGTTCGTCGTCCCGGCCGACGCGTTCGAGCCCGGCGAGAACACGATCTCCGTCGCGCTCTACCAGGACGCGCCGACGAGCTCGGACATCTACCTCGACGTGCGGTCGCTCGTCCCGACGCACGGCGAGGTGCGCGACGTCGCCCTGAACGTCGGCGCGGACGAGACGCAGGCCAACGTCGCGTGGTTCTCGACGCTGCCCGGCGCGGGCGAGGTCCAGTGGGCCCGGGTCGACGAGACGGGCGGCGAGGTCGACTGGCGGACGGCGGCGACGTCGTCGTCCCGGAACGGCGCGGCCGCGGACGGCGCGACGTACCACCACGCCACGATCACCGGGCTCGAGGAGGACGCGGCGTACGCGTACCGCGTGGGCAGCGCGGCGACCGGCTGGTCCGCGCCGTCGACGTTCACGACGGGGACGTTCGGGGACGAGTTCTCCGCGCTGTTCGTCGGCGACGCGCAGATCGGTGCGAGCGGCAACGCCGCGAACGACGCGGCACGCTGGGCCGCCAACCTCGACACCATGACCGAGCGACACCCGGACACGGCGTTCCTCATCTCCGCGGGCGACCAGGTGGAGAACGCGGGCAGCAGCCAGCAGTACGCGGGCTTCCTCGCGCCGCGCCAGATGCGCGAGCTGCGCTTCGCCGTCCAGGACGGCAACCACGACACCGCGTCGGCGCTCTTCGACCAGCACTACGCGATGCCGAACCTCTCGGCCGAGCAGCGCCGCGACTACTGGTACGCGTACAACAACGTGCTCGTCGTCGCGATCGACTCGAACGACTCGTCCGCGACGCAGATCGCGGGGCACGAGGCGTTCCTGCGCGACGTGGTCGGCACGCACGGCGACGAGTACGACTGGGTCGTCGTGACGTTCCACCACTCGCTCTACAGCCAGGCGTTCCACTCGCGCGACACGGACGTGGTGCGCATGCGCGAGGCGCTCTCGCCCGTCTTCAGCGACCTCGGCGTCGACCTCGTCCTCGCGGGCCACGACCACATCTACACCCGCTCGTACCTCATGGAGGGCGCGACGCCGGTCGTCCCGGCCGCGGCGCCGGCCGAGGGCGACGTGCTCACCCCGGAGGAGGACCAGGTCCTCTACCTCACGGGCAACTCGTCGTCGGGCTCGAAGTTCTACGACTTCGACGGCGCCAAGCCGTGGACGGCGCGCTGGGAGCAGTCGCGCGAGGCCAGCTACTCCGACCTCGACGTCACGCCCACGTCGCTCACCGTCACCACGTACGCGACCGGGTCGCAGCGCGTGGTCGACCGGGTGACGCTCCAGCGCGAGGACGAGGCGGGCCCCGCGCTCGCCGTCGAGACCAGCGCCCGCTGCCTCGCGGGCACGGCGTACGTCGCGGTCCGCGCGACGAACACCGGTGACTTCCCGGCCGACGTCACCTTCGCGACGCCGTTCGGCACGCGCACGGTCGCGGCGGTCGCGCCCGGCAAGGCCGCGTACCAGTCGTTCTCGACGCGGGCGGTCGCGGCCGACGCCGGGTCCGTCACCGTCACGGGCACCCTGCCCGACGGCGGCGCCTCCTCCGCCCAGGACGTCGCCTTCCTGGCGGTCTCCTGCGGCTGAGGCCGCTCGTCCTTCCGGTGGCGCGAACGCGCTGCCGGCTCAGGCGGGGTCGTCGAGCGGCTGCACGACGACCCCGCCGAACCGCGCCTCCTGCGCGCGGAGCGCGACGCCGTCGATCCAGACCCTCCCCGCGAGCACGTCGGCCGACGCGGGCGATCCGTCCGGGCGCTGCGCGGTGTACCCGCCCGTGATGGTCGCGTTCGCCAGCACGACGGGACGGCCCTCCTCGTCGGTGACGTCCTGCGCGCACCACCCGCACACGTGCCGCGGGTAGCGCGGGTTCTCGCGGAGCAGCGTCCCGCACAGCGGGCAGTGCTGCACGGGGCGCGCGTCGCCGTCGGGCAGGACGAGCGCCTCGGAGCGCACGAGGCCGTCCTGGGCGGTGCGGCGCGCCAGCGCCGTGAGCACGCGGCGGTCGATCCCGGGCCAGCCGTGGACGGCGGTCGCCCACTCGTCGGGCACCGCGCGGGCGCCGTAGCGCGCGCCGAGCAGGCTCCCGGCGATCGCTGCGACGGTGTCGGTGTCGCCGCCGACGGCGACCGCGGCCTGGAGCGCCGCCGCCAGGTGGTCCCGGCCCGCGAACCGCGAGCGCTCGGGCGGGGACGTCGTCGCGATCGCGCGCCACGCCGCCTGGAGCGCGGTCACCGTGAAACCGTTCTGCCGGAGGTCGGCCTCGGGCCGGGCGGACTCCGCGTCCGCGACCCACGCCGACCAGCGCGCCGCGGCCTCCGGGTCGAGCAGGTCGAGGCCGGCCCGCACGTCGAGCCGCTGCTCCGTCACCGCGACGCGCACCGCCTCGGACCACAGCACGCACGACTCGGCGGCGAGCGGGTCGGTGTGCGTGAGGGACGCTACGGCGCGCGCCGCGCGGGCGGTCGCGTCCCGGTCGCCGAGCGCGACGAGCCCGACGACGCCCGTCCGCATCAGCGCGCCGTTCCCCGCCGTGCGGCCGGTCGCCGCGTGCAGCGCCGCGGACGCCTCGCGCAGCCGTGCGGCGGCGGGACCCCGGCGGGCGGCGGCGTCGCGCAGGACCGCGGCCGTCTGCGTCCCGACGTCGGACGCGCCCCCGGTGCGCCACGCCTCGAACGCGGCGGCGACGTCGTCGAGCGGCGTCGCCCCGAACGCGTCGGGCACGGGGGAGAGGACGTCGTGCGCCGCCGTCACGCGCGCGACGCACACCGACATCTGCGTGTCGTCGCTCCACTCGCCCGGCGCGTACGGTCCGAGCCCGCCCCCGCGCATGACCGCGACCTCGTCCCGGTGCCCGGGCCCGGGCGGCTGCGCGAACTCGTACGGCACACCGAGCGCGTCGCCCGCCGCCTGCGCGAGCAGCACGCCCGACGCGCGGTCGAGCAGGCCGTGGTCGAGCGGGTCGAGGGGTGCCGGGCGGGGAACGGGCGTCGTCGTCACGTCGCGATCGTGCCACGATGACCGCATGACGACGCCCGACGACCTCGCCGCCCTCGTCGCCTCCGTCGAGGCGGACGAGCGCGACCTCGTGCTCCGCACGTTCACGCACGACGACGCGTGGCGGCTCGGCTGCCTCCTCGTCGAGCTCGCCGACGAGCGCGACCTGCCCGTGACGATCGACGTCCGCAAGGGGCCGCAGCAGGTGTTCCACGCCGCACGCGCGGGCACGACACCCGACAACGACACCTGGCTCGAGCGCAAGGTGCGGGTCGTCGAGCGGTTCGGGGCGTCGTCGTACCTCGTGGGCCTGCGGGCCCGGGCGACGGGGACGTCGTTCAACGAGAAGCACGACCTCCCGCTCCAGGAGTACGCCGCGCACGGCGGCGCGTTCCCCGTCCGCGTGGAGGGCGTCGGGATCGTCGGCGTCGTCACCGTGTCCGGGCTCGCCCAGGGCGACGACCACGCGCTCGTCACCGAGGCCCTGCGGTCGTTCCTCGGCCGCGCGGGCGCGGCCGAGGGCTGACCACCTACTCGCAGGCCACGCCGTCGTCGTCGCGGTCGAGCTTGGGGGCGTAGCCCGGCTCGCCGCGGAGCAGCGGGGCCGCGCCGGCGGCCCGCACCGCGTCGCAGTTCTGGTAGTACGTGGACGTGCTGCCGCCGGTGTCGGCGACGCCCGCAGGTGCGCTGGGACGGGTCTGCTGGGCCGAGCGGGCCGCCGCGGCGGTCGCCTCCGCCTGGGCGACAGCGGCCTCACGACCCTCGACGTCGGTCACCCGGGTCGCCAGCTCGGCCTCGACGGTCGCGACCGCGCCCTCGCGCGCCGTGACCTCGGCCTCCGACGACTGGAGCGCCGTCGCCCGCTCGTCCAGCTCGGCCTGGGTCGCCTGCGCGGCGGCGGTCTGCTCCTCGAGCGCGGTCCGCTCGGCGTCCAGCTCGGCACGCTCGCCCTCGACCTCGTCCTGCTCGTCGGCCGCCTGCGCGACGAGGGTCCTCGCCTCGTCCAGCGCCCGGCCGGAGCTGCCCTGCCCGACCAGGAGCCCGACGACGAACAGGGCGACGCCCGCCGCGGTCAGCAGGGCTGCCCGGCGCCCGCGTCGAGGCCGCGTGGCCCCGGCCGGCGGCGCGGCGGTCTCCTCGACCCAGAACGTCCATCCCTCCGGCGCGGACGGCCAGGCAGGGTCCGGGGCCCAGCCCGGCTCGGGGCGCCAGTCTCCGGGGGCCACGGGCCAGCCGGGAGGGGCGTTGAATCTCAGGGCCATGCGTCGTCCTCGTCTCGCGGTCACCGCGTCGACGTCGACGGGCACGACCGAAGCCCCGGGGGGCGTGACGTGAACGCTAACGTGGTGTCAGCCGCCTCGGGGAGGGCCTGACGGGGTGAAAGGGACGTCAGTCCCAGCGGATCGGGACGTCCTCGAACGTCGGCCACGTCGGGACGACGTTCACGTACAGCGACTCGAGCGACGCGTCGAGCGGGCGCGGCAGGTACACCTCGTAGCCCACCGTGCGTCCGACGCTCGTCCGCGCGAACAGCGGCTCGGTCTCGAGCTCGCGTGCCCCGCTGCCGCGGACCGGTGCGTACGAGACCAGCGCGCGGGGGTCGACGGCCGACGGGTGCAGCTCTCCTGCACCCGTCATGGCGTAGACGCTGATGCGTTCCTCGTCACCGTCCACGGGGCCGAGCGGCGTGAGCTGGAGGCGCAGGCGCATGAGAGATCCGCGGACCACGATCGGCTCGATGCCGACGCGGACCTCCTCCTGGCGGCCGTCCTCGTTCGGGACGACGACCGTCTTCTCGACGACGGGCTCGGTGTCCGTCACGGGCTCCACGCGCGGGCGGTCGCCCGGCACGAGCTCCGCGGTGACGGGATCGAGCTCGTGCTCCTCGACCTCGAGGCCGCGCTCGCCCGGGGTCGTCCCGGAGTAGCGGAGCTCGACACGGCGGTTCCGGGCACGGTCGTCCGCGACGTCGTCACCGCCCTCCTCGACCTTGAGGCGCGTCTCCCCGTACCCCTGCGCCTCGAACGTGACGTCGGGTCGTACCGTCGCGGCAGCGTCGACGACGGCCTGCGCGCGCCGCTGCGAGAGGTCCATGTTGTCCGCCTCCTCGCCCACCGAGTCGGTGTGCCCGGCGACGCTCGCCGTCACACCGTCGGGCAGCTCGGCGGCGATCTCCTGCACGCGCTCGACGGCGGCCTGGGAGAGCTCGGCCGAGCCGACGTCGAACAGGACGTCGGTCTCGAGCGTGACGACGACCTCGTCCGCCTCGACCTCGACGTACTCGAGCGACGTGACGGCACCGGCAAGCTCGAACGTCGTCGCGACCCCCGGGTCGAACCGGGTCGTCGCACGGTCGAGGTCCTCCCGGGCGGGCGCGCCGCCGAGGTCGTCGAGGGTGAGCGGGTCGACGCCCGGGTCGAAGCCCTGCTCGTCCTCGCTCGCCGCGGCCGGGGTGCCGGACAGCAGGCCCAGCACGAGCGCGACCGCCAGGGCACCGGCCACCGTCGCGTGACGGCGCCTCACTCCTCGCCCTCCCAGGTCACGGGCACGTCCTCGAAGGCGGGCCAGGCGTCGTGGAGACGGACGTCCACGGTGCGGGGCTCTCCCTCCGGCCGGGGGAACCATGCCTGGTAGAGCAGCGGCCTGCCGTTGACGGTGTCCGCGGTGACGGGGTCCGTCGAGAGCTTCTGCCCGGACGCGGAGACGACGTCGTACTGCGTCAGCGCACCGACGTCGACGATCCGCGGGTTGTGGTCCTTGCCGAGCATGTCGTACACCGAGTACGTCTCGGCGGAGTCGTCGCCCGTGAAGTGCGGGGTCATGAGCACGCGGAGCTCCACCGTCGAGCCGTCCGCGACGAGGGACACGAGGCCGAGCGTGACCTCGTCCTCCGCCGACCCCGGGACCGGCAGGCGCGTCTCGAGGATCGGCTCGTACTCGGCGGCACCCACCACGACCGGAGTGGGCCCGTCCTCGGCCTCTCCCGTGCACGCGCCCAGGATGAGGGCGGCGGTGAGGCCGAGGGCGCCGACGAGGGCGCGGCGTCGCAGCGTCGACCACCGCGTGCGAGGCAGGGTCGAGCGCGGTCTCCGGAGGCTCGTCATGGCACGGAGGTTAGCCGAACGCGCGGCTCCCGTCGGCCACCGGACAGGGGGAGAGGTCCCCATCCAGAGGTCGGACGGGGCCGGCACCACGAGGGTGCCGGCCCCGCCGTCCGACCGCGCAGGGGCGTGCGCGGCCGGGTAGGAGGGCCGGCGCGACGCCGGGCGTCGCGCCGGCGGTGCGGCGTCAGGCCGCGCGGGTGACCTCGATGCGCTGAGGAGCGCGGCCGGCGAACACGCCGGCGACGGTCACGGTGAGCACGCCCGCGTCGTAGGACGCGCGGACGGCGTCGGCCTCCGCCGTCTTCGGCAGGGTGACGGTGCGGCGGAACTCGCCGAACCGGACCTCGCGGACGCGGCGCCCGGCCGGGGCGACCTCGGCCGCCTCGTCGGTGCTCGCCTCGGCCTGCTCGGCGTCGTCGGACTCCTCGTCCGACGGCCGGGCCACCGGAGCCTCGACGACGCGCTGGTCACGCCGCTCGCCGCGGACGACGAGCCGGCGACCCTCGAGCTCGACGGTGACGTCGCGCTCCGGGTCGACGCCCGGCAGGTCGAAGCGGGCGACGAGGTCGTCTCCCTCGCGGTACACGTCGGCGGCGGGCGCGAAGCCCGTCGGGGCGACGCCCGCGCCGGACGGGCGCGTCCAGAGCTGGCGCACGAGCCGCTCGGTGGGGAGCGGACGGAACGGCGCCACGGTGTAGGTGCTGATCATGGTGGTCCTCCAGGTCGGTCGTGCCACGGGGGCCGTGGCGTCTGACCTGTGCAACCTTGAGCGTGCCCCGCTCAGTCCCGAGTTCGCGCACGACGAACGGGCTCAGCCGCGGCGCGCCGCCCGGCGGGCCTTGCGCGCGGACGCGGCGCGCTCCTCGGCGGCGTCCAGCCGCTCGTCGACCGCGTCGAGAGCCTCCCGCGCGGCGGACTCCGCGTCCCGCGCGTCGCTCAGGCGGGCGCGCAGCGCCTCGCGCTCGTCGGCGATCCGTGCGAGCTCGTCCTCGACGCGCGCGAGCTCGTCCTCCACCTGCCCGACGGCGTCCCCCGCCTCGCGCGCGCGGGCGTCGGCGTCGTCGCGCTCGGCCTCCAGCCGGTCGACCTCGGCCGCGCTCTCCTCGACCTCGCGCTCGGCAGCCTCCTGGGCGTCCTCCTCGGCATCCTCCGGGGGCTCCGCACCGCCGGTCGTCCCGCCGTCGTCCGTGACTGCGCCCGTGCGCGCGCGCAGCTCGACGACGTCGGCCGGCTCGCCGCCCTCGTCGACGATCCCGAACCCGACGTGCTGGAGCGCCTGCGACAACCGGCCCGCCCGGACGAGCGCGCCCGCGTCCGGGTCCATGACCGCCGCCGTGAGGGTTTCCGCGAGGCGGTCGAGCGCCGTCCCGGACACCGCACGGCCCGCGATCTCGCCCGCGTCGCGCACCTCCCCGACGACGCGCTCCACCCGCTCGCGCCGCAGGCGGTCGAGCGTGCGCAGGCGCGTGCGGTCGCGGTCGGCCGTCGCGTCGCGCAGCTCGTCCCCGAGGCTCACGAGCGCGGCGACGTCGTCCGGCCGCTCGCGCGCCACCTGGTTCACGACCCATGCCGCCACCGTCGGCTTCGTGAGCCGGCCGACGCGCTCCGCACCGACCGCGTCGCCCGACGCCTTGATCCGCTTGGCGGCGGCCGTGCGCGCGACGACGAACTGCTCGAGCGGCAGGGCGAAGAGGTCGTCGACGAGCGCGTCGACGTCGACCGCGTCGTCGCCGGGCTCCCCGGCCGCGGCGCCCGTCATGCTGCGCGTGCTCATGACGCCCAGCGTCGCACCCCGGTCTCGGGCGTGCGCCCGCTCGCGCCCTCGTGCGCGGCCAGCAGGCGCGCGAACGCCGCCTCGGTGACGACCGGGACGCCGTAGCGGCGCGCGGTGCGGGCCTTCGTCGAGAGGGAGTCGGGGTCGGCGGCGACGAGGAGCCGCGTGCGGCGCGTGACGTACGGCCAGGGGGAGAGGCCCGCGGCGCGGACGTCGCGCTCCCAGGCCTCGCGCGTCCGCGACATCGAGCCGGTCAGCACGACCTCGTCGTCCGCGGCCAGCACGAACGCGGGCCGGAGCGGGACCGCTCCATCAGCGCCCGCGACCGTCTCGACCAGGCGCGTCCCGAGCGCCGCCTCGACGGCGCCCACGACGTCGTCGGCGTCGAGGCCGAGCTGTCCGGCGACCTCGTGCAGCGCCGGGTCGTCGCGCAGCGCGGCGCCCTCGTCCCGGTCGCCCGTGGCGGTCGTCCCGTCGAGCGCGTCGAGCTCGGCCCGGGCCAGCGTGGCCAGGTAGTCGCGGTGCAGGGCCTCGACCGTCGCGCGGTCGAGCCCGGCGTGCCGGGCCTCCGCGAGCAGCGCGGCCCGCTCGGCGTGCGAGACGTAGCGGTCGAGGAGCGCCTCGTCGAGCAGGCGCAGGTACGTGCTCACGTCGCGCCGCGGGTCCGTTCCCGGGGCGCCGGGCGCGTCCGGAGCCGCAGGCGCGTCGGCGAGCGCCGCGAGCCAGTGCCCGCGGGCGCGGCTCGCGCCGCGCAGCACCGGCTCCGCGCCGGGCAGGACGGCGGGCAGCGACCAGCGCACGCCGTCGGCCGCGGCCCGTGCGATGGCCCAGCACTCGTCGTCGGCCGCGACGTCGAGGTAGTACCCGAGCAGCCCCGCCGTGGCGCGCGCGTCGCCCAGGGCGGAGTGGACGCCGTCGTGCACGACCCCCACGGCCGCGCAGCACGCGGCCAGCGCCCGCGAGCCCGTGAGATAACGGCTCGCGAGCTGCTGCGTGCACAGGCACGCGACGGGGTCGATGGCCGCGGCGATCCCGGCACGCCCGATCTCGGCGCGCAGGAAGCGCGTGTCGAACGCCGCGTTGTGGGCCACGAGCACGCGCCCGGCGAGCAGGCGCAGGAGCGCGGGCGCGACGCGGTCGAACGTCGGGGCGAGCGCGACGTCCGCCGCGGCGATGCCGTGCACGTGCTGCGGCCCGAGGTCGCGCTCGGGGTTGACCAGGGTGGACCACTCGTCCTCGACGCGACCGGCGGCGTCCACGAGGACGACCGCGACCTCGGCGACGCGGTCGCCGAGGCGGGGGGAGAACCCCGTGGTCTCGAGGTCGACGACGGCGAATCCGGGCACGCGCACAGTCTGCCCGACGTCGCCCACGTCCCACCCCGTCGCCACGGCGTTCACCACGGCCGTTACGGTCGTGTGAACTCCTCACGCTCCTGCCGCCCGGGGGTTCCGCGCACGGCCCGGGAGGCATACGCTCGCGAGCACACGAGCCTCCGCAGCGTCGCGTCTCGTGTGCGACTCGGCCGCACCCCGACACGACCGGGGGTGGTCCGCGGGGGCCACTGTCGAGGAGGATGCGTGAGACCACGAACGATCGTCCCGTCCGCAGCGGTAGCGGGCCTCGTGCTCGCGGCGCTGACCGCAGTTCCCGTCGGCGCCGAGCCTCTCGGCGCCGCGTCCGGCACGGCCGCCGGCAGCCTGCGGGCCGCCGCCGGCCCGCCCCCGCTCGAGGACCTCGTCACCGGCGACGCGGTCATGCAGCGGCTCCAGGACTTCCAGGACATCGCGGACGCCAACGGCGGCAACCGCGCGCTGGAGACGCCCGGCTACGAGGCGAGCGCCGTCTACGTCGAGGACGCCTTGCGGGCCGCGGGCTACGAGCCCGAGCGCCAGTACTTCACCTTCGAGGACCTCGAGATCGACGAGCTGTCCCTCACGGCGGCGGGCGTCGAGGTGACGTCGGACGTCTACCCGGCCGAGTTCGCCCCCGACACCCCGGACGACGGCGTCACCGGCCCGATCGTGCAGCCCGCCGACGCGCTCGTCCAGGGCTGCACCGCGGACACGTGGGACGGGGTCGCCGTGAGCGGCGCGGTCGCGCTGATCAGTCGCGGCTCGTGCCCGTTCGCCGACAAGGCGCTCTACGCGGCGCAGGCCGGCGCGGCGGCCGTGATCCTGTACAACAACACCGACGGGGCACTGAGCCCGACGCTCGGCGCCGAGAACGACGCGTGGGTCCCGACGGTCGGCATCACGCAGGCCGCGGGCCAGGAGATCCTCGCCGCGATCGCGGGCGGCGCGGAGCCGGTCGCGACCTACGACCTGCAGACCCACGTCGAGGAGTTCGAGACGTTCAACGTGCTCGCCCAGACGTCGGGCGGGCGCGACCACAACGTCGTCATGGTCGGCGCGCACCTCGACGGCGTCGAGGACGGCCCGGGCATCAACGACAACGGCTCCGGCTCCGCCGCGATCCTCGAGGTCGCGGTCCAGCTCGCGGCCGCGACCGACGGCGGCCAGGACGTCGAGAACGCGGTCCGGTTCGCGTGGTGGGGCGCCGAGGAGGTCGGCCTGCGCGGCTCGACCCACTACGTGAGCGACCTCGCCGCGAACGACCCTGCGGCGCTCGACGACATCGCGACGTACCTCAACTTCGACATGGTCGGCTCGCCGAACTACATCATCGGCGTGTACGACGCGAACGAGTCGACGTACCCCGCCCCGGTCGAGGTCCCGCCGGGCTCGGCCGAGACGGAGGCTGTCTTCACCGACTACTTCGACGGCATCGACCAGCCGTGGGTCGACACCGAGTTCTCCGGTCGCTCCGACTACCAGGCGTTCATCGAGAACGGCGTCCCGGCGTCGGGCCTGTTCACCGGCGCCGACGGCTCGAAGACGGCCGAGGAGGTCGCGATGTTCGGCGGCACCGAGGGCATCTTCTACGACCCGAACTACCACTCGCCCGCCGACACGATCGACAACGTCGACGCGACCGCGCTCGACATCATGTCGCGCGCGATCGGGCACGCGGTGGCGGCGCTGTCGGAGGACACGTTCGCGATCAACGGCGTCGGCAACCCGCGCATCGACGCCGTCGAGGCCGAGGCGCGGTGCCTCGACGGCACGGCGTACGTGGCCGTGCGTGGCGCCAACGGGGAGGACGCCCTCGCGGACGTCCGGCTCATCACGCCGTTCGGCGAGAAGAAGTTCAGCGCCCTCGCTCCGGACAAGAACGCGTACCAGTCGTTCAGCACGCGCGCGTCGTCCGTCGCGGCGGGCACCGCGACGGTCGCGGCCTACCAGTGGCGCGGCGGCGACCCGGTGTACCAGCGGTACGACGTGTCGTACGACGCGATCGACTGCGGCTGACGCAGCCGGGTCGACCTGACGGGTGGGGCCGTCCTCGACGGAGGGCGGCCCCGCCCGGTCTACGCTGGCCCGCGGTGCGCCGTCGGTGGCGCGACGGACAGGGGGGTCACGTGGCGAAGGAACCGTTCCTCACGACGACGGACGACGAGCCGGGAGAGGGTCCCGACCTGCCCGGCACGACGTCGGGCGACGACCGCGGCACGCTCGCGCGGCTGCTCGGCGAGAGACGCCTCCTGCGCGTCCCGGCGCTGCCGCGACCCACGCTCCCGCGACCCACGCTCCCGCGACCCTCGTTCTCGCTGCCCGGCGCGCTCCCCGGCCGTCGTGCGCGGCGCGACGACGGCGACCCGGCGCCCGAGGCGGTCTCCGAACCGGTTCTCGACGCCGCGCTGGAGGACGCGCTCGTCGAGGCGCTCGCGGACGACGCTGCCGTGGCCGACGGCGCCGACGGTGGCCCGCTCGACGCCGCCGCGGACGACGGCGGGTTCGACGAGGTCGTCGCGGAGTGGGTGCGGCGCGCGATCGCCGCCTACCCTCGCCCGTCGTACCCGCTCGAGCGCGAGTGGGACGTGTCGGTCCAGGGGGTCGTGCGGCTCGTCCCGTACGTGCCACGGTTCGCGACGGCGCCGCTCGCGCTGCTCGACCGGTTCGGTGCCGTGACGGTCGGCCCCGAACGCGTGGGCCTCGACGGCAAGGACGTCGACTGGGACCGCGTGGTCGAGGTCCGCACGGCGCCCGCGTGGACGTGCCTGTCGGCCGAGGCGCTGGAGGTGAACCTCGCGCAGTACGTCGTGGCGCTGCCCCCGCTGCCCGGCCGCGCGTGGGTGCTGGGCAAGATCAGCGAGCTCCTGCTCTCGCTCTACCTCGCCGTGCTGCCGCCGGACGCGGACGGTGAGGACGTCCTCGCCGACGCGCACGCGCTCGTCGGCGCGTCCGGCGGCTCGGACGTGGCCGACGCGGACGCGCCACCGGACCGGATGTTCGACCGCGTGGTCACCGAGGTCGTCTACCGGCGGCGGTTCGGGACGGGCGAGGCGCAGGCGAGCACGACGTCGGTCCTGCTCCAGCTCGCGCTGCGCGGCGCGACGGACACGATCGTCCGGACGGCCGCGGAGCGCGGGGTCGACGTCGTGCACGTGAAGGCCGAGGAGACGAGCATCGGGTCGGTCGTGGCGCGTGCGGCGACGTGGCGCCGTGCGGCGCTCGACCTGCGCGAGCGGGTGGGCCGGCGCCTCGGGCGCTGACGGCTATCGGTCGAGCGCCTCGAGGACCGGGGTGTCGCCCGCGGTGAAGCGGATGAAGCGCCCGACGGTCGACGGCGTGCGCAGCGCCTGGGCGACCACCATCGCGACGTCCGCGCGCGAGACGCGCGAGGCCGCGCCGTCGGGCACGTCGTCCGCGCCGTCGAGGCCGTCCGGGCCGTCGCCGACGACGCGGATCGCCCCGGTCGGGTCGTCGTCGGTGAGCGTGCCCGGGCCGAGGACGGTCCAGTCGAGGTCGGTGGCGCGCAGGTGGTCGTCGGCGGCGAGCTTCGCGTCGGCGTAGGCGAAGAAGCTCGAGTCCGGGTCGACGCCGTGGTCGGGCACCGACCCGATCCACGACACCATGACGTAGCGCGGCACCCCGGCCGTGGCGGCGGCGTCCATGGTGCGGCCGGCGGCGTCGCGGTCGACGGCGTACGTCCGTTCCGGGCTCCCGCCGCCGGCACCTGCCGACCACACGACGGCGTCGAACCCGTCGAGCGCGGCGGCGATCTCCTCGGTCGAGGCGTGCTCGACGTCGAGCAGGAGCGGCTCGCCGCCCAGCCGGCGGACGAGCGGGAGCTGTTCCTCGGCGCGCACGATCCCCGTGACGGTCGCGTCGTGGTCGACGAGGATCGGGACGAGCAGCCGGCCCACCTTGCCGTGGGCACCGACGAGGGCGATCTTCATGCGGCGGACTCCTGTCTGTGGAGGGTGAGAGTCCACCGTCCTCCGCCGCCGTCCGCGCCGCCACCCGAGGCCGGTCAGGAGCGCGTCACGGGCACTGCTTCGCGTTCGGTGCGGCGTCGAGCGTCACGGTCTGCGACGCGCGGACGAGGTCCCCGCCCGCCGGGTCCTGCGCGCACACGGTCCAGCCGTTGGCCGCACCGGGCAGGGCGCCGGCCCGCGCGTCGCGCGCGTCCACGACGACGACCGTCACCGCGCCGCGCTTCTCCAGGTCGGCGCGCGCCTGCTTGAGCCGCGTCTCGACGAGGTTGGGCATGGAGAACGCCGGCTCGATCTCGACCGAGACCTCGACGCCGTCCGACATGCCCGGGCCGCCGGGACCGCCGGTCGGCTCTTCGGTCGGGTCCGGCGTCGGCTCGACGGTCGGCTCGGAGGTGGGGGTCGTCGTCGGCTGCGACGTGGGCGACGGCGACGGGTTCCCCGGCAGCCCGTCCACGCGGCACCCGGCGAGCGCGGTCACGGCCACGACGGCGAGCACGACCGCTCGTGCGCGTCGCGGTGCTCGCACGGCCCGCGGCCGCGCGCCGTCGCGCGTGCCGTCGTCGTGCTTCCTGCTGTGCGTCCGGCCCGTCGTCGACGACGGAGCCGGGATACGTGCTACCACCACACTGCCCCCGGTTGCCCCCTGAAACTGCTTGCGCACTCGAGGGTACGCGACGGGCGCACGGTGCGCGGCCCGAGAGCCGGCACGCGACCGGAGACCTCGCGAGCGAGCCGTCGCCCGGCGCGGGGCGCTGTCGTCGTCTCAGGGGCGCCCGGGGCCGGTGCGCTTCGGCGGGCGCACGGTCGGCACGTCGCCGACGATCGGGATCGGCCGCCGGTGGAACGGGAAGCCGTAGCGCGTGACCAGGCCCGCGAGCGTCGTCAGGCGGTTGCGCGGCCCGATGAGGCCCATGATGTGGACGAACAGCCACGCGAGCCACGCGACGCCGCGCGTGAGCCGCAGCCTCCCGACGACCTCGGCGATGGCCGCGCGTCGGCCGATGACCGCCATGGTGCCCTTGTCGAAGTACCGCAGGGACGTCGTCGGGCGCCCGGCGAGCAGCGCCTCGATGTTGCGCGCGACCTGCTCGCCCGCCTGGATCGCGGGCTGCGCGAGCTGCGGCAGCCCGGCGGGCGAGATCGCGATGTCGCCCGCCGCGAACACGCCCGGCAGGCCCTCGACCTGGAGGTCGTCGCCGACGACGACGCGCCCGCCCTCGCCGCGCGGCAGTCCCCAGTCGTCGACCTCCTCGTGCGGGTGGACGCCCGCCGACCACACCGTGAGGTCGGAGCGGATGCGCGTGCCGTCGGTGAGGACGACGGCGTCGGGCAGCACCTCGGCGACCCCGGCGCCCAGGTGCAGGCCGACGCCGCGGCGGCGCAGCTCCTCCGCCGCGTACCGGCGCAGCCTCGGGTGGAACGACTTGAGCACCTCGCCGCCGCGCTGGACGATCTTCACCTCGAACGCGTCGCCGTGGATCTCCGGGTATGCGGGTCGCAGGCCCGCGGTGCGGAGCTCCGCGAGCGCCCCGGCGACCTCGACGCCCGTCGCGCCGCCGCCGACGACGACGACCCGCAGGCCCTCGTCCTTGCCGGGGTTCGCCGCCGCCTTCTCGAGGCGGATGAAGAGCGTGTCCCGGATCTTCATGGCCTGGGACCGCGAGTACATGGGGAACGAGTTCTCCTTGGCACCGGGGGTGCCGAAGAAGTTGGCCGTGACGCCGTTGGCGACGACGAGGTAGTCGTAGTCGACCCACTCGTCGTTGAGGAGGCGGATGCGGCGCGCCTCGTGGTCGATGCCGACGAGGTGCTCGTGCACGACCCGCACGTTCTTCTGCTTGAGCCGCAGCCCGCGCAGGAAGTAGGTGACGTCGCCCGGGTTCAGGCCGCCCGTCGCGACCTGGTAGAGCAGCGGCTGGAACGTGTTGTAGACGCGACGGTCCACGAGCGTCACGCGCACGGGCGCCTTCGCGAGCCCCTTGACGACGGCGAGCCCGGCGAACCCGGCGCCGACCACCACGACGTGCGGCAAGGGGGCGGCGGCTGCCGGTACGGGGGCAGCGGTGACGGGCTCGGGCACGTGGCCTCCTCGGGGCGACGGGGTGGGAGAGCGCCGGTGCCCGCCCGACTGCGTCGCGGACGTCGCCGACGACGTGTGCCAGGTTACGGCGAACCCCGCCCCCACGCCGAACAGGCGCCCGGCCCCCGAGGGAGAGCCCTGGTCCCGCGAGGTAGAGCCGTGGTCGCTCGAGGTAGAGGCGTGGTCGCGACCATGCCTCTACCTCGGCGGACCGGGGCTCTACCTCGCGCGTTCGGCGTGTGGGTGTGCGTCGTAGTCAGGAGCGGTGGTGCTCGACGTCGTCGCGGCCCAGGAGGTCCTCGCGGACCACGCGGCGCAGCACCTTGCCGATCTGCGAGCGCGGCAGCTCCGGCACGACGGCGAGCGTGCGGGGGAGGGCGTAGCGAGCGAGGCGCTTCTCGCCCCACTCGCGCACGGCGGCGAGATCGACGCGCGGGGGCGAGGCGGCGTCGTCCGCGTCGTCGAGCACGACGACGGCGGCGACGTGCTCGTCGGAGCCGGAACCCGGCACGCCCACGACGGCGACGTCCCGCACGCCGGGCATCCCGCGCAGGTGCTCCTCGACCTGCGACGGGTAGACCTTGAACCCGCCCGTGACGATCATCTCCTTGATGCGGTCGACGAGCGTGACGAGGCCGGCGTCGGGGCCATCCAGGGCCACGCGCACGACGTCGCCCGTGCGGAGCCACCCGTCGTCGAGCAGCTGGTGGGCAGTCTCCTCGGGGCGGTTCCAGTAGCCGCGGAACACCTGCGGGCCGCGCACGAGCAGCTCGCCGCGCACGGTGCGCACGCCGTCGTCGGACGCCTCCGACGGCTCGGCGTCGCGCAGGTCGCCCGCGTCGAGCGCGTCGGCGTCGACGACGCGGATCTCGGTGCTGGGGAACGGGAGCCCGAGGGTGCCGGGGCGGCGGTCGTCGGAGCACGGGTTGCCGAGCGAGACCGGTGACGTCTCGGTCATGCCGTAGCCCTCGATGAGCAGGCCGCCCGTCGCGTCCTCCCAGCGCTGCGCCGTCTCCGCCGTGATGGGCATCGCGCCGGCGAACGCCAGGCGGATCGAGGTGAGGTCGGAGCCCGCGCCCGCGGCGTCGGCCGCGGCGGTGACGATCCGGTCGAACATGGGCGCGACGCCCGGCAGGAACGTCGCGGGCCTCCGTGCCTGGGCGGCGACGAACGCCTGCGGGTCGAACTTGGGGAACGCGACGAGGGTCGCGCCGATGCGCGCGGGGAGCGTGAGGCAGAACGTCAGGCCGAACGCGTGGAAGAACGGCAGCACGCCGTAGACCGTCTCGGCACCCTCCTCGAACGAGGCCCACGCCTGGCCCTGGACGACGTTGGCGACGAGGTTGCGGTGCGTGAGGACCGCGCCCTTCGGGGTGCCGGTCGTGCCGCCGGTGTACTGCAGCAGGGCGACGTCGTCGGCGGCGGGGTGGGGCAGCGCCGGGGGGAGGGCCCGCGCCCGCCGGACGAGGTCGTGCCAGTCGGGCACGCCGGCGGGGAGCGGCGTGCGCAGCGCGTCGCGCTGCGCCCGGGCCCGGGCGACGGGCAGACGCAGGGCGAGGCGGCTGCCGCGCGGCAGGTCGCGCGCGATGTCGAGCCCGACGACGCGGCGCAGCCCGGGCACGTGGGTGCGGGCCTCGAGCACGGCCGGGACCGTCTTGGTCCACACGACCGCGACGCTCGCGCCGGAGTCGGCGAGCTGGTGGGCGAGCTCGTCGGCCGTGTACGTCGGGTTGTGCTCGACCACGACGGCGCCCAGCCGCTCGACCGCGTAGAACGCGACGACGTGCGACGTCGCGTTGGGCAGCACGAGCGCGACACGGTCGCCGCGCCGGACGCCGAGGTCGTGCAGGGCGCTCGCGGCGCGCTCGACCTGCGCCACGAGCTGTGCGTACGTGGTGGTCGCGCCGAAGAAGTCGACCGCGACGCGGTCCGGCCAGCGCTCGGCCGCGCGGTAGAGAGCGGCCGTGACCGGCTCGTCCGGCACCACGACGTCCGTCGGGACGCCGGGTGCGTAGCGGTCGGTCCACGGCCTCGTCGCCAGAGTGTTCACTACGCCACCGTAACCTACGGTTGCGTAGGTTGTGTGCGGCAGGGGTGCCGAGCCGGGGAGAGCGTCGTGGCGCGAGACGTCAGCCCGCGAGGACGCGGTCGAGCGCCGCGCCCCACGGGTCCCCAGTGCGCCTTGCCGCACGGGCACGGGCACGGGGACGGGGAGCGGCAGGCGCGGCGCGAGCACGGCAGCCACCGCCGTTCCTTGAGCTGGAGCTCCGGCGTCGGATCCATGCGCTGCACCCGCACGGCCAGGTCGGCCGTCGCTCAGGCGGGGTGCCAGCGCGCGCCCCAGCGGCGGGTCAGGCGTCCGCCCGACGTCGCCGCGTGGGCGCGCACGCCCGCCTCCACGGCGTCCGCGACGCCGTGCGCGGCCGCGTCCGTGTCGGCGAGGAAGCGCACGGTGACGCGCGCCTCGCCGCGGACGACGCCGACGTCGTACGCCTCGACGGTCGTGAGGGCGCGCGCCGCGGCGGCGGCCGCGGGCAGCACGGCCTCGGGGTCGGCGCCCGGGTGCAGGAGGCCCACGGCCAGGGTCACGCGGTACGACGGCACGGCTCAGGCCGCGCCCGGCCGGGACGCCGCGTCGCTGAGGACCGCCACGAGGAAGTCGGCGTCCGGGGTCCAGGGGCGCAGGTCCCACGTGGCCAGGGCGAGGTCGAGGTGCAGCCCGGCGTCCGTGGCGTCGGCGAGGAACTGCTCGGGCGGGTACCCGCGACCGGTGCCGAAGCCCACGACGGCGCGCCCGCCGGGTGCGAGGTGGGCGCGGAAGCGGCGCAGCACCTCCACCTCGGTGCCCGGCGCGAGGAACGTCACGACGTTGCCCGCGCACACGACGAGGTCGAACGGCTCGGTGACGCCCTCCGCGGGCAGGTCGAGCTCCGCGAGGTCGCCCACGCGCCAGTCGGGTCCCGGGTGGTCGGTCCGCGCGGCGTCGATCAGGACGGGATCGACGTCGACACCCACGACGGCGTGCCCGCGCGCGAACAGCTCGGCGCCCACGCGCCCCGGCCCGCAGCCCGCGTCGAGGACCCGGGAGCCGCGCGGCAGCATGGCGTCGACCAGGCGGGCCTCGCCCGCGAGGTCGGCGCCCCGGGCGGCCATGGCCCGGAAGCGTTCGACGTACCAGGTCGAGTGCGAGGGGTCGGCGGCGGTCTTCTGCTCCCAGCGCGAGGGACGGGCGGTGCTCATGCCGCCGACGCTACCCGGGCGTGGGAGAGTCGGTCCCGTGACCTTGGTCCCCACCACCCTCGGCGTCGACCTCGGGACGAGCGGGCTCAAGCTCGTCCTCCTCGGCCGTGACGGGTCGGTCGTGGCGGAGTCCGAGGCGGCGTACGACGTCGAGCACCCGCGTCCCGGCCGCTCCGAGTCGGCACCGACAGCCTGGACGACGGCGCTCGGCACCGCGCTCGACGACCTCGCCGCCCGCGCGGCCGGGCTCGGGGAGGTCGCGGTGCGCGCGGTCGGCGTCGCGGGCCAGATGCACGCCGCGGTGCTCGTGGACGCGGCGGGGGACGCCGTCGTGCCCGCCGTCCTGTGGACGGACGCGCGCGCGACCGACCGGCTCGACCGCTGGCGCGCGCTGCCCGACGCCGTGCGCGCGCCGCTCGCCAACCCCCTCGTGCCGGGGATGACGGGGCCCGTGCTCGACTGGTTCGCCGCGCACGACCCCGGGGCGCTCGACCGCGCGGCGCACGTGCTGCTGCCGAAGGACGTCGTGCGTGCGTGGCTCGTCGACGACGCCGCCCTCCCCGTCGCGACGACCGACCGGTCCGACGCCGCGGGCACGCTCCTGTGGGACGTGCCCGCGGACGCGTGGGCGGCCGACGTCGTCGCGCACCTCGACCTGCCGGCCCGGCTCCTGCCGGGCGTGGCCCCGTCGGACGCCGTCGCCGGGACCACCGCCCGGCTCGCGCGCTGGTTCCCGGCGAGCGGGACCGCGGTGCCCGTCGTCGTGGGCGGCGGGGACACCCCGGCCGCGCGGCTCGCCGTCGGGGCGCCCGGGCTGCACGTCAACCTCGGCACGGGCGCCCAGGTCATGGCGGCCCTCGACCAGCCGCAGCCCGCGCTCGACCCGGTCGTGCACACCTTCGCGGACACCGGGTCCGGCCCGGCCGCGCGCTGGTACCGCCTCGCGGCCGTGCAGAACGCGGGCCTCGCGCTCGGCTGGGCGCTGCGCGTGCTCGGGCTGGGCTGGTCCGACGGCCTCGCGCTCGCGCGGACCGTGCCCGACGGCGCGGGCGGCGTGACGTTCCTGCCGTTCCTCACGGGGGAGCGCGGCGGGGTCGCCGGTCCCGGCGCGCGCGGCGCGTGGACCGGCCTGCGCGAGGGCACGGGACGGCCCGAGCTCGTGCGCGCCGCCGTCGAGGGGATGGTGTTCGCGGTCGCGGCGGCGGTCGACCTGCTCGAGACGGCGCCCGGCGCGGTCGTCGTGACGGGCGGCGGGTCGCGCGACCCGCTCGTGCGCCGCCTCCTCGCCGACGCGCTCGGCCGGCCCGTCCACCGCGTCGGGCTCCGCAGCGCGACCGCGGTCGGGGCGGCGCTGCTCGCCGCGCGGGGCACGGGCGACCCGGTCGAGCCGGTGGTCGCCACGGACGAGCCGGAGCTGCCGGGCCCGGGCCGGGCGGACGTCGTCGAGCACCTCGCGCGCTGGCGAGAGGCCGCGGCGGCCCTCGGGTGACGCACGCGGGGCCGACCCTGCGAGAATCGGGGGATGTCCACCGCACCAGCCGTGACGACCGGGACCGCGCCCGTCACGGACCTCGCCTCCAGCGCCCCGACGGGCGAGATCCTCGCGGTGTGCCGCGTGCACGCCCTCCTGCCGGACGCGGGGCCCGTCGGCGTCACGGCGATCGACAAGCGGCCCGTCACGGGACCGGTGAAGGTGCGTCGGCTCGGCCTCTACGCGGACCTGCAGGCCGACCGCGCGAACCACGGCGGCGAGGAGCAGGCGGTGTACGCGTACGGGCAGGACGACGCGGACTGGTGGGCCGGCGAGCTCGGCCGCGACGTCCCGCCCGGCCTGTTCGGCGAGAACCTGCGCGTGGAGGGCATCCCGGTCACGGCGGCCGTCGTCGGCGAGCGCTGGGCCGTGGGCACCGCCCTCCTCGAGGTCACCCAGCCGCGCACGCCGTGCTCGACGTTCGCGCGCCGCCTCGGCGAGGACCGGTGGGTCAAGCGGTTCACCGTCGCGAACCGCACCGGTGCGTACCTGCGCGTCGTGCAGCACGGCGAGCTGCGCGCGGGCGACGCGGTGACGGTCTGCTACCGCCCCGAGCACGGGGTGACGCTCGCCGACTGGTTCGGCGCCTGGAACGGGCGCGGCGCGGACCCCGAGCGCGCGGCCGGGCTCGCGCGCCGCCTCCTCGCCGCCCACCTCGAGGGCGACGTGACGCTCACGGACGAGCTGCGCGCCCGCGCCGAGATCGCGGCCGGACGCCGGATCGAGGACTGAGCGTCAGCGCTCCGCGCGGGGGATGCGCGGGCCGCGACGACCGCGGGGCGGTTCGTTCGGCGGCCACTCGCCGTCGTCGGAGCCGTCGTCGGCGGTGAAGAGCAGGTCGTGCAGGCGCACCTGCACGTTCTCGACGTCCGGCACGTCGTGGAGGTTCAGCCCGGGCTTGTCGGTCGCGTCGGAGATGACGAGGGTGCCGCAGCCGAAGATGCGGTCGATCGGGCCCTTCTCGTAGTTGACGTCGTTGATCCGGTAGAGCGGGATGTCGCGGCCGGTGCGCGTGATGATGCCCGAGCGCATGGCGATGCGCTTGTTGGTCACCGTGTACTCGGTGGTGCGCCAGCGCAGCCACGGCACGAACACCCAGACCACCGCCGCGACCAGCGCGACGCCCGCCACGACCCACCGGACCACGTCGTTCGGGACGAGCAGGACCGTGACCACGACGGCGGCGACCAGCACGACCAGCAGCACGAACGGCCAGAACAGCGCCTTGGCGTGCTCCTTGAGCTCCATGACGACGTGCTCGCCCTCGGTGAGGTGCTTCTCGCTCAGTCCCATGGGCAGCATCGTGCCACCCGCACTACCCCTGCGCGGCCAGGTTCCAGCCCTCGACCGTGCGCAGCCCGTGCCCGTAGCCGAGGAGGCAGATCGCCGCGGTGCCGAGCTCGAACCGCGCGCCCAGGGCCGGGTCGAGCCCCAGCCAGACCGTCGCGAGGACGCGCAGCAGGTGGCCGTGCGCGAACAGGACGACGTCGCCGCCGTCCTGGAGCGTCGGCTCGACGCGCCCGAGCACCCGGGCGGCCCGCGCGGCGACCTGGTCGAGCTCCTCGCCGCGGTGCCCGTCGGGCGCCGCGAGGACGTTCACGCCGTCGCGGAACAGCAGCCACTCGCGCCCGAGGTGCTCGCCGACCGCGCCCGAGGTGCGGCCCTCGACAGGCCCGTAGTCCCACTCGGCGAGGTCGTCGTCGGCCTCGGCCGCCGGGAAGCCTGCCAGGTCGGCGGTCCGGCGCGCCCGCTCCCGCGGGCTCGTGAGCACGACGGCGGGCCGCCGTCCCCGCCGGTCGGCCCACCCCTGGAGCCACACGCCCGCCGCGACGGCCTGCTGCTCGCCGGCGACGGTGAGCGGGACGTCCGAGCGGCCCGTGTGACGGCCGGTCGCGCTCCACTCCGTCTCGCCGTGGCGGACGAGCACGAGCTGCGGGTCGGGGGAGGGGGCGGTCGCGGTCACGGGTCGGCCTTCCTGCGTCGGGGTTCCTCAGCAGGATGGCCCCGGCGGGCGGACGACGCGCGGCGACGGACCGGGTCGGCCGGTGCCGGAGGGCCCGGCCGACGGGGGACGGCGGGGGTCAGCCGGGGATGCCGTCGAGGCCGTTGACCGCGAGGAAGACGACGAGCGCGCCGAGCAGGACGACGGCGAAGCCGGTCGCGACGAGCAGGACGGTACGGGGGCGGACGCGCACGAGGACTCCGGGCCTGGGGGACGGTCGGTCCTCCTCATTCTCGCGCAGCGTCGCGGCGGTGCGGTCCGCGGGTACGGCCCGCCCGGGTGGCCCGGGGTGCGGCCGCGGGGGTGCGGCCGCGTTGACACGCCCTGCGGGGCCCGGCAGGGTGGCCGGACGCGTGGTCGGGACGGCCGCGCGGACGACGACGTCGGCGACCGCGCCGCGGCGGGACGCCGACGGTGCCGGTCCGGGGGAGGAACCGCGATGGTGCACGAGACGGCGGACGGACAGACCGCGTACGGCAGCCCGGAGTTCGACTGGTCGATCCTCTCGGTGCCGACGGCGCTCGCCGTCGTGCGGGGGCAGCTCGGCTTCTCGTGGCTCGAGCTGAGCGACCGGCTCGCGACGCTGACGCAGGCGGAGCTCGAGTGGGAGCCGGGCCCGGACGCGCTGCGGGTCGTGCGGCGGGGCGCCGAGCGCGCGCCGCGCACGCTCGGCGCGGGCGAGTGGGTGATGGAGTGGCCGGAAGGCCCGGACTCGCCGCAGCCGCGCACGGTCGCGTGGCTCGTCGCGCACCTCACCGAGGCGTTCTTCGAGCGGTGGGAGTGGACGTTCGGGCCGCACGAGCGGCGCCGGGACGCGGTGACCTTCTCCGGGGAGGTGGGCCCCGCCGTCGCCGGGCTGCGGCGCGAGGTCGACCGCTGGCGCGCGGGCGTCGACGGCCTGCCCGACGACGGGGCGTTCGCGGTCGGGCTCAGCCAGGCGACGGAGATCGACGCGCAGGCGCCGTTCGCCCACCTCGTCGCGCACATGAACCGCGAGCTCGTGCACCACGGGGCCGAGATCATGGTGCTCCAGGACCTGCACCGCGCGGCGCACGGCACCGACTGACCGGGCTGCGGGAATCGCGCGGGCGTCCAGATGGTTGAAGCGTCACATGACCACGAACAGCCCGGCCCCGACGGACGCGGCGGCCCCCACGGTGAAGATCGACATCTGGTCCGACGTCGCGTGCCCCTGGTGCTACGTCGGCAAGCGGCGTCTGGAGACGGCGCTCGGCCGGCTCGCGGAGGCCGGTGACGGTCCCCAGGTCGAGATCGAGTACCACTCGTTCGAGCTCGCGCCCGACACGCCCGTCGACTTCGACGGCACCGAGGTCGACTTTCTCGCCGGGCACAAGGGCATGCCGCGCGCCCAGGTCGAGCAGATGCTCGGGCAGATGACGCAGCTCGCCGCGGCCGAGGGGCTGCGCTACGACTTCGACGCGCTCCAGCACACGAAGACGCTCACGGCCCACGAGCTGCTGCACCACGCGAAGGCGCACGGCAAGCAGGTCGAGATGAAGGAGCGGCTGCTCAAGGCGTACTTCGAGGAGGGTCGGCACGTCGGCCGGGTCGAGGAGCTCGCGGACCTCGCGGCGGAGGTCGGGCTCGACCGCGCCGAGGTCGTCGCGGCGCTCGAGGACGGGCGCTGGGCAGACGACGTGCAGGCCGACATCGACCAGGCGCGTGCCTACGGGATCAACGGCGTGCCGTTCTTCGTGGTCGACGGCCGGTACGGCGTCTCGGGCGCGCAGGACCCCGCGGTGTTCGTCCAGGTGCTGCAGCAGGCGGTCGCGGAGCGCGACGCGGCCTGAGCGGCGGCGTCCTGCAGGACGTCGGGACGCGCCGCGGGAGCGACGCATCTCACACCGTGTGCGGTGGAACTGCGACTCGGTATCACCCAGACTGGACGCAGCCCGCACCGACGCCGGCCCACACGTGCACCGGCGCCCGTGAATCCCACGAGGAGGCCTCAGATGACGGACACCACCACGAACCTCTACCACTCGATCGCGAACCCGCGCCGCACGACGCTCATGACCGTGAGCGCCGCAGACGCCGCCGCCCCGCACCGTGAGCCCGCGCCGGGCCTCACGCTCGTGGGCGCCGACGACGCCGCGGTGTGCGTCGACGGGTCGTGCGCGCTCCCCGAGTAACCCGTGAGTGCCTGAAAGAGTCGCCGGAACGCCTCGTTCCGGCGACTCTTTCATGCACTCAGCGAGGGGCGGGGGCCGGTCAGTTGCGGCGGTGGTCCTGGATCGACAGGCGTGGGCCGCGCCGCGGGGCCCGCGCCCGGCCCGAGACCTCGAGCAGACGCACGACGCGGTAGCGGTGCGGGGCGTACGGGGCCAGCAGCTCGAGCATGCGCTCGTCGTCGACGCGCTCGCCCACGAGCGCCCACCCCACCGCCTTCGCCAGGTGGTAGTCGCCCACGGACACGGCGTCCGGGTCGCCCAGCGCCCGTTGCGCGACCTCGGCCGCGGTCCACACGCCCACGCCGGGCACGGCCTGCAGCCGGGCGTGCGCGGCCGGCGCGCCCTGGGCGTCGCGCAGCCGGTCGCACTCCTCGAGGCGCCGCGCGACCCGCGCCGCCGCGACGACCGTCCGCGCGCGGCCCGGGTCGACGTTCGCGCGGTGCCAGTCCCACGTGGGGACGCGCGCCCAGGTGGCCGCGTCCGGCACGACGAGCATCCCGGCGTCGCCCGCGGGCCCCGGGGCGCGCTCGCCGTGCCGCCGCAGGAGCCAGCCCCACGAGCGCCACGCCGCGACGGACTGCACGCGCTGCTCGAGGATCGCCGGCACGAGCGCCTCCAGCACGCGGCCCGTGCGCGGGATCCGCAGTCCCGGGCTGCGGCGGTGGGCGTCGCGCAGCACGGCGGGCGGGGCGAAGCCCGCGTCGTCGTCGTCCTCGCCGAGCAGGCGGGGCAGGCCGTCGAGCACCTCCGCGGCGCCCGGCCCCCACGCGTGCCCGACGACGTCGCACGGCCCGGTCTGCACCAGCCGGTACGCCGCGGGCCCGCTCTCCGCGCGGGTCGTGCGCCACACGTCGCCGGAGGGCGTGCGGCGGAACGTCGGGTCGTAGGGGCCGCGCGCGAGCCGGTCGAGCGTGAGGTGCAGGTCGAGCGGCCGGCCCGACCGGAAGCGACGCGCGAGCGGTGCGCCGGGTTGCGTCGTCGGGCGGGGCTGGGTCGGCGGGCCGGGTGGCGTCGTCGGGCGGGGCTGCGTCGTCGGGCCGGGCTGCGTCGTCGGGCCGGGCTGCGTCGTCGGGCCGGGCTGCGTCGTCGGGCCGGGCTGCGCGAGGTCGCCGACCATGCGCTCGGCGGGCACGCGGCCCGTGCTCGGCAGGATGGTCACCCGTCCATCGTCGCACCCGCCGCCGACGCCCGGCCTCGCCGCTGACCACCACCCCTCCGCCGAGCACGACGTTGCTGGCGGAATGGGCCCTCTGGCGACAGCAGGGTCGTGCTCGACCCGGGGCAGGGTCGTGCTCGGCGAGCCGGGTCGGTCGAACCGAGCCGAGCCGAGCCGGATCAGTCGAACAGGGTGTCCATGTCCCACGCCGGCTCGGGGGCGGCCTGCCGGGGCGCGGGTGCACCGCGGTCGGCCGCGGCCGGTGCGGGCACGCGGCCCGGCGACCGGGTCGGGTCGCCGAGCTCGGGCACGAGCGTGCCGTCGAGGTCCCCGCGGCCCGCGGCCCAGTCCTGGGCGGCGAGGCCCGCGAGCTGGTCCGCGCGCTCGTTGAACGGGTCGCCCACGTGGCCCCGCACCCAGCGGAACCGCACGGGCCCCGCGCGCTCGGCGATGACCCGGTCGATCGCCTGGACGAGCTCGAGGTTCTTCACGGGCTGGCCGCCCGCCGTCCGCCACCCCTTGCGCTTCCAGGCGACCACCCACTCGGACGCGCACTTGATGGCGTACTGCGAGTCGGACTCGATGAGCAGCGGCTCCGCGCCCGGGTGCGCGCGGACCGCCTGGAGCAGCGCGGTGAGCTCGGCGACCTGGTTGGTCCCGCTCACGGCGCCGCCGGAGTCGAACGTGCCGTCGTGGTTGATCCACGCCCACCCGATGGCGCCGCCCGGGTTGCTCAGGCACGAGCCGTCGGTGCTGACAGTGATCACAGCGCTCCTCGATCACGGACGACCCCGCCCGCCGGCTGCGGCGCGGGGAGGCGAATGCGTCGGCGCCATTGTCCCCCGCCCGGGAGGGTCGTGGTGCACACGTCCGACGGCGCCCGTCCCGACGCCGTCGCTCGGGGTCGCCTCAGGGGAGAACCGGGGGGATACCCCATGGTGCGGCGGGGCGGTGCCGTCGAGGCTGGGACGCATGGTCGCGTGGGTCGTGGAGCTGTGGGGACAGGTCGAGTCGTGGCTGCTCGCGCTCGTGGACTCGGCGTGGGCGCTCCCCGTGCTCTTCGCGACGACCGCCGGCGACGGGTTCTTCCCGCCGATCCCGGGCGAGACGGTGATCGTCATGCTCGCCGTCGCGGCCCAGTCGGGCGGCGGCGTCGCCTGGGGGCTCGTGCTCGCGGTCGCCGCGCTCGGCGCCTGGTGCGGTGACCAGCTCGCCTACGCCCTGGGCCGCGCGCTCGGCACCCGCGCCCTGCCCGCGCTGCGGGGCACGCGCGGGCGACGCGCCGTCGAGTGGGCCACGCGGTCCCTCGACCGGCGCGGTGCGTCCGTCGTGCTCGGGGCGCGGTTCGTCCCCGTCGGGCGCACGGCGGTCAACGTGACCGCCGGTGCGGTCGGGTTCTCGCGGCGCCGGTTCATGGCGCTGTCCGCCGTCGCCTCCGTGACGTGGGCGACGTACTCCGTCGTCATCGGGACGCTCGCCGCCGCGTGGGTCGGCGACAGCCCGCTGCTCGCCGTCGTGGTGGGCGTCGTCGGGGGCATCCTGCTCGGCGTCCTCGTCGACACCGCCGTCCGGTTCCGTGCGGCACGACGCGAGCGGGCCCTGGCCCCGGTGCCCGGCCTGGCGCCGGTCGCGGCAGCCGCCGCGGTGACGGGCACCGCGCCCGAGGAGACCGACCCCGCCCTCGTCCCGTGCCCCGGCGCCGCGAGCTAGGGCTGCCGGCCCGCCGCCCGAACGGCCGGACCGCCGGGGCGGCCGGGACGCACGAGGGCCCCGGTCGTCGACCGGGGCCCTCCGCTCGTCCTCGGGACGCGTCGGTCAGGACACGCCGAGCAGGTCGATGACGAAGATCAGCGTCTTGCCGGACAGGCGGTGCCCGCCGCCTGCCGGGCCGTACGCGAGCTCCGGCGGCACCACGAGCTTGCGCCGCCCGCCGACCTTCATGCCCGGGATGCCCTGCTGCCAGCCCGCGATGAGGCTGCGCAGCGGGAAGTTGATCGACTCGCCGCGGTTCCACGACGCGTCGAACTCCTCGCCCGTCTCGTACTCGACGCCGAGGTAGTGCACGTTCACGGTCGCGCCGGGCGTGGCCTCGGGGCCGTCGCCCACGGTGATGTCCTCGACGACGAGCTCGGTGGGCGCGGGACCCTCCGGGGCGTCGACCTCGGGACGGGACAGTCCGTTCTCTCCAGTGGTCATGCTCCGATCCAACCACGGCGCCGGGCGGCCGGTCCGGCGCGCGGACCCGCACCCGCCCGGAACCCGGCGGGCGAAGGGCCGAGGTTGGGGTCGTCCGCAACCCCGGTCGGGGGCGCCCCGCACGGCCCGTTCGGCGACGCGCAACACCGCGGGCCCGAAAATCGCCATCATGGAGGCATGCCCACCACACCTGAGCCGCCCTCCGGCGTGCCCGCCGACCCCTCGCACCCGGACGCTCCCGGGGCGACGCCGACCGCGGTGCCGCCGACCGCCGTCGGGCACCGGCCCACCGCGCAGGAGGTGCGACGGTGGCGTCGCTTCCTCGCCGACGAGCGCGCCGAGGCGGCGGTCTACCGGGACCTCGCGAGCCGCCGGACGGGCGAGGAGCGGGACATCCTGCTGGCGCTCGCGGAGGCGGAGCGCCGCCACGAGCAGCACTGGCTCGACCTGCTCGGCGAGGACGCGGGACGGCCGCTGCGCGGTGACTGGCGGACCCGCACGCTCGGGTGGCTCGCCCGGCGCTTCGGCGGCGTGTTCGTGCTCGCGCTCGCCCAGCGGGCCGAGGCGCGCTCGACGTACGCGACCGACGCCGACGCGACGCCCCGGATGGCGGCCGACGAGCGGATCCACGAGGAGGTCGTGCGCGGCCTCGCGACGCGCGGGCGCAACCGCATGTCGGGGACGTTCCGCGCGGCGGTGTTCGGCGCGAACGACGGCCTCGTGTCCAACCTCGCGCTGATCCTCGGCATCGGCGCGTCCGGGGCGTCGAACAGCACGGTGCTGCTCTCGGGCCTCGCGGGCCTGCTCGCGGGGGCCCTCTCGATGGGCGCGGGGGAGTACGTGTCCGTGCGCTCGCAGCGCGAGCTCCTCGACGCGTCGACGCCGAGCCCGCAGGCGTCGGCGGCGCTGCCCGACCTCGACGTGGACGCGAACGAGCTCGCGCTCGTCTACCGGGCGCGCGGCATGGCGCCCGCCGAGGCCGAGGAGCACGCGGCCGACGTCCTCGCGACGTACACGCAGCAGACCGTGATCGCGCCGCCGCCCGGCGTCGACGAGCACGAGACGCACGGGACCGCGATGGGGGCGGCGGTCTCGTCGTTCCTCTTCTTCGCGTCGGGTGCGCTCATCCCGGTCGTGCCGTACCTCCTCGGGATGACGGGCTTCCTCGCCGTCGGGGTGGCGGCGCTCCTCGTCGGGATCGCGCTCCTCGCGACCGGCGCGACCGTCGGGCTGCTCTCGGGGACGTCCCCGCTCACGCGGGCCCTGCGCCAGATCGCCATCGGGTTCGGCGCGGCCGCTGCCACGTACGCGCTCGGCCTGGTGTTCGGGGCAACCGTCGGGTGAAATCCGGCGCGTCGAGTGGTGAGCGTCACACTCCCGTGCCTACCGTGATCTCGGACGGGCCCCACGGCCCGCCTCTTCGCTGCACCGACGACCCACGGGGCACACGATGGACGCGACGCACGACGCGCAGGGCAGGCGCGCACCGGCCGCCCGTCGCTGGCTCGTGCGCGCGCTCGTCGCCGGAGGCGGTCTCGGTGCCGGGCTCGCGTTCGCCGTCGCGACCGCGGGCGGCGCGTCCGCCGCGGACGACCCGCTCGGGCTCGGCAAGGCCCTCTCGCCCGTCACGTCGACCGTGCAGACCGTCGTCGACCCGGTCGTCCAGGACGTGGTCAAGCCCGTCGTGCGGGACGTCGTCGCCCCCGTGGTCCAGCCCGTCGCCCCGGTCGTGGAGCAGGTCGTCGCCCCCGTCGCCCCGGTGGTCGAGGAGGTCGCGCGGCCCGTCGCTCCCGTGGTCGAGCAGGGGGTCGAGCCCGTCGCCCCCGTGGTCGAGCAGGTCGTCGAGCCGGTGGCGCCCGTCGTGCAGCCGGTGACCGACGCCGTCGCTCCCGTGACCACGCCGGTGCTCGACGTCGTCGCGCCGGCCGCGACGCCCGTCGTCGAGGCGGTCGCCCCCGTGGCGAACCCCGTGCTCGAGGCGGTCTCGCCTGCGCTCGACCCGGTCACCCCGGTCCTGGAGGCGCTGACGCCGGTCCTCGACGTCCTGGCCCCCGTGACCGACCCGATCCTCGGCCCGGTCACGGGCCCGCTCGCTCCGCTGGACCCGCTGACGCCGCTGCTCCCCGGGACCCCCGGCACGGGCGCTCCGGGCACGGACGACCCGGTGGTCGACGGGCCGTCGATCCCTGGCCCGGGCACGGCCGACCCGGGGGACGTCGTCGTCGCCCCGACGGTGACCGCCTCGCCCGTGCCCGTGCCCTTGCCCGCCGCACCGGCGGCCGTCGAGCCCACCGCTTCTACGGCGGGCCGTGACGGTCGAGACGGTGTCGCCGCGCGGGACGCGCGCGCCCGGACGGCGGCGGTCGACGTCGCACCGACGGGTGCGCCGCCCGGTGCGGCGCTGCCCTCCGACGCGCCGACCGGCCCCGGGGACGTCCCCTCCGACGGCGGTCCCGGCACGACCCCCTCGCCCTCCGGCAGCGCGCAGCGCGCCGGGGCGGGCGGCGAGCTCGCGGCGGTCGGCAGCGGCGCCGACGCTCCCGCGCTCTCCTCCTGGACCGCCGTCGTGGACGACGCGCGGTCGAAGCACCCGTCGACCTTCTTCGAGGTCCCCGTCTCTCCTGCCTGACGTGGCTCGCGTCGCGCCCCGAGCGCGGCACACGCGACCCGGCGCCGTCGTGCGCCAGCCACTTCTGAGCAGGAAAGAGAAACGATCATGCACACCTTCGTCCGGCGCGCGCTGCGCACAGCGCTCGTCACAGGCGGCCTCGTGGTCGTCGGGGCCGGAGCGGCCCACGCAGCCGAGGGCGACCTCCTCGGCGATCTCGGACTGGACGTGTCGGTCGAGGCTCCGCTGAGCCAGGTGACCGAGGTCCTGCCCGACGTCGCGGTCGACGTGCCCGTGCACGTCCCCGTGACCGTGTCCGACGTCGCGGTGGGCGCCCTGGGCGACGCCGCCGTCGCCCCCGCGCCGGCACCGGCACCTGCGCCTGCGCCCGCCCCGGAGCCCGCTCCGGCGGCTCCCGCGGACGTGGACGTCGACGTGCCGGTGACCATTCCGGTGAACGTGTCCGGGGTCGCTGCCGGTGTCCTGGGTGACGCCGCGGTGACCCAGGATCCGGCGGCCGAGCCGGCGCCCGCGCCGGAGCCTGCTCCCGCACCGGAGCCTGCTCCCGCCACGGGGGCGGACCCGGCGAACATCGACCTCGACGTGCCGGTCACGGTCCCGGTGAACGTGTCGGGCGTCGCTGCGGGCGTCCTGGGTGACGCGGCGGTGACGCCGGCTCCGGCGACCGGTGGTGGCGCCGAGGTCTCGACCGGCGAGGAGGCGTCCGGGGTGGACGTCGACGTGCCGGTGACGGTCCCGGTGAACGTATCGGGGGTTGCTGCCGGTGTCCTGGGTGACGCCACGGTGGCCCCGGCTCCGGCGGCGCAGCCGTCGGCTCCTGCGGCCGGTGGTGGCGCCGAGGGCTCGACCGGCGGGGAAGCGTCCGGCGTGGACGTCGACGTGCCGGTGACCGTCCCGGTAGACGTGTCGGGTGTCGCCGTCGGCGTGGGCGGTGACGCCACGGTCGGCGGCGGGACGGCCGGCGAGGGCTCGGGCGACGGCACCGGCTCGGCCGGCGGCACCGACGGCTCAGGCCTGCTCGACGGCGTCCTCGGCGAGGACGGCCTCGTCGACGACCTGCTGGGTGACGGTCTCCTCGGGGGCGGTCTGCTCGGCGAGGGCGACGGCCTCCTGGACGGCGTGCTCGGCGAGGACGGTCTCGTGGACGACCTGCTCGGCGGCTCGTCCGGCGACGGTCTGCTCGACGGCGTGCTGGGCGAGGACGGGCTGCTGGGTGACGGCGGCGCGCTCGACGGCGTTCTCGGTGAGGACGGCGTCCTCGGGGCGCTGCCCGACCTGGACGTCGACCTGCCCGTGACCGTGCCCGTGACGGTCTGCGGCGTGGGCGTGGGGCTCCTGGGCGACTCCTCGGCGGGGTGCCCGACGGCCGCCGTCGTGCCGACGAACCCGACCGACCCCACGGACCCGACCGACCCCACGGACCCGACCGATCCGACGGACCCGACCGATCCGACGGACCCGACCGACCCCGCGGACCCGACCGACCCCGCGGACCCGACGGGTCCGGTGGACCCCGGGACGACCGGCGGCACGGTGACCTGGGTGCTCAACCTGGTGAGCACGGGGACGGGCGCCTCGGCCGCCACCGCGACCGGTGCGGCGACGGCCGCGTCCGGGGCCGTCACGGCGTCGGGCCCGACCGCCCTCGCCACGACGGGCGCGGGCGGTGACCTCGGTCTGCTCGTGATGGCCGGGCTGCTGACGCTGCTCGGTCTGTCGCTCCAGCGCTTCCGCCGGAAGTCCTGGGTCGCGGACCCGGACGCCTACACCCCGGTCTTCACCGACCGGAGCTGACGTCCAGAGACGGCAGGACCGCCCGGGCAGCGTGCCCGGGCGGTCCTGGCCGCGCTCGTCGCGCGCTACGCGACGGCGAAGACGAGGGCCGCGATGGCGAAGCCCATGACCCCGATGGCCGTCTCCATGACCGTCCACGTGCGGAGGGTCGTCTTGACGTCCATGTCGAAGAACCGGCCCACGAGCCAGAACCCGGAGTCGTTCACATGACTGAGCACCACGGACCCCGCTGCCACGGCGACGACGACCGCGGCGAGCTCGACCCCGTTGAAGCCACCGGCCTCCACGGCCGGGGCGATGAGCCCTGCGGCGGTGGTCAGGGCGACGGTCGCGGAGCCCTGCGCCACGCGGAGGATCGCCGCGATGAGGAACCCGGCCACGATGACCGGCAGGCCGAGGTCGCCGAGCACGTCGGCGAGCGCGTCACCGATGCCGGTCGCGCGCAGCACGCCACCGAACATGCCGCCCGCGCCGGTGATGAGGATGACCGAGCACACCGGGCCGAGCGCCGAGTCGAGGGTCTTCTCCAGCGCCGTCCCGGAGACGCCGCGGCGGCGGCCCAGGACCCAGGCGGCGACGAGCACGGTGATGAGCAGCGCGATCGGCGTCGCGCCGATGGCGCGCAGCGTCTGCACGGCGGGGTTGTCCCCGTCGACGGCTCCCGCCGCACGCAGCGCGTCGAGGCCCGTGTTGGCGAAGATGAGCACGAGGGGGAGCAGGAGGATCGCGACGACGGTGCCGAACTTCGGCGGGTTCTCGAGCTGGTCCTCGTCGGCCTCGCCGAGGATGGCCGGGATGGGTAGGTCGATGCGGCGTCCGGCGAAACGGCCGAACAGGTAGCTCGTGACGTACCACGTCGGGATCGCGACGACGAGGCCGAGCAGGATGACGATGCCGATGTTCGCGCCGAGGAACTCCGTCGCGGCGACGGGGCCGGGGTGCGGCGGCACGTAGATGTGCATGACGGAGAACGCACCCGCGACGGGCAGGCCGTAGAGGAGGAGCGAGCCGCCCAGCCGCCGCCCGACGGAGAAGACGATCGGCAGCATGACGACGAGACCGGCGTCGAAGAAGATGGGGAAGCCGAAGATGAGGGAGGCGAGGCCGAGCGCGAACGGCGCCCGCTTCTCACCGAACTTCTCGATGAGGAAGTCCGCCATGACCTTGGCGCCGCCGCTCGTCTCCACGAGCCGGCCCAGCATCGCTCCCAGCCCGACGAGGAGCGCGACGGTCGCGAGCGTCGTGCCGAATCCGGCCGTGAGCACCTCGACGATCGACCCGGTCGGGATGCCGGCGACCACCGCGGTGAGCAGGCTGACGAGGATGAGTGCCACGAAGGCGTGCAGCTTGAGCTTGATGATGAGGAACAGCAGGATCGCGATCGCGCCGGCGGCGATCGCGAGCAGCGGTCCGGCGGTCAGGGTCTGTGTCCAGTCCTCGGGGGGCATGGTGTCTCCGTCGACGTCGGGTCGTGTGGGTGGTGGGGGGAGTGCAGGTCGGGTGCGAGCGGTGGGTCAGCTCGCGTCGGACGTGTCGCTCAGGCGCGTGCGGGCGAGGATCTCGTCCACGACCTGCTCGGGCGTGGCGGAGACGTCCATCGTGAAGCCGGGCTCGTCGTCGGCCAGGGGCTCGAGCGTGGCGAGCTGGGACGGCAGGAGCGACGTGGGCATGAAGTGCCCGCTGCGGTGCTGCATGCGCTCGGCGAGGAGCTCGGGGGTGCCGTCGAGGTGGACGAAGCACACCTCGCCGCGGGCGGTGCGCAGCAGGTCGCGGTAGGAGCGCTTGAGCGCGGAGCACGTGACGACGCCGGACCGGCCGGCCTCCGCCTCGCTGCTCAGCCAGTCGCGGATCGCCTCGAGCCAGGGCCACCGGTCGTCGTCGGTGAGCGGCGTCCCGGCGCTCATCTTGTCGATGTTGGCCTGCGGGTGGAAGCGGTCGGCCTCTGCGTACTCGGTGCCGAGGCGCTGCGCGAGCAGCGTCGCGACGGTGGTCTTGCCCGAGCCGGCGACGCCCATGACGACGAGGTGCTGGGGCAAGGGGTGGTGCCCGGTGTCGTCGGGCCGGTCGGTGGAGCTGACGTCGGTGTCCATGTGTCGACTTCCGTGTCGGGTAGGGGCGTCCGGTCGGGTCGGGGCGCTGCGGCCCCGGCCGTCCCGGTGGCGACCGTCGTGGTCGTCCTCGGCCTCCACTGTGGGCTATTGGTAGCACCTTTGGCAAGTGATTGATAGCACCATTGGTCGCCACTAGGCTGCGAGGCATGGCGACGACGGTCCTGCACACCACCGTGCTCGACTCCCTCGGACGTCGCATCACCAGCGGCGACGTCCCTGCGGGCACGCCGCTGACCCTGGAGTCGATCGGCTCCGAGTTCGGGGTGTCGCGCACCGTCGCGCGCGAGGTCATGCGCCTCCTCGAAGGGCTCGGGCTCGTGCGGTCGAGGCGTCGTGTCGGGATCGTCGTGCTCGGCATCGAGGACTGGAACGTGCTCGACCCGCGCGTCATCCGCTGGCGGCTCGAGGGCCCCGGCCGTGACCCGCAGCTCCGCACGCTCACCGAGCTGCGGCACGCCGTCGAGCCGCTCGCCGCCGCGGGGGCCGCGCTCCACGCCACGCCCGACGAGCGCGCCGAGCTCGTCGCCGCCGCCGGGCGCATGCGCCTGCTCGGGGAGGCGGGCGACCTCGAGGAGTTCCTCGCGCTCGACGTCCGGTTCCACGAGATCCTGCTCCGCGCGAGCGGCAACGAGATGTTCGGCGCGCTCGCGGGCGTGGTCGCGGCCGTCCTCAGCGGTCGGACGCACCTGGGCCTCATGCCCGCCTCGCCCGTCCCCGAGGCCCTCGACCAGCACGAGGCGGTCGCGCGCGCGGTCGCGGACGGCGACCCGGAGGCCGCCGAGGCGGCGATGGCCGCGATCGTCGGCGAGGTGCGCACCGCGCTCGGCGGTGTCCCGCCCGCTCCCGCCTGAGCGGCACGCCCCGGTCCCGTCGGGGCCGACGGGTCCCGCGGGCTCAGCGGGCGTGCACGCGGACCTCGGCCGCCTTGACGACGAACCAGGCGTGCTCGCCCGGCACCAGGCCGAGCTCGGCGACCGCGCGCGGCGTGAGATCGGCGGCCAGGCGCGGTGCGTCGTGCCCGACGGCGGCCGTCGCCCCCGCGGTCGGGTCGCGCGGGTCGTCGCCCACCGCGCGTCCCCACACGCGCAGGAGCGGCCCGTGCGGCTCGACGCTCGTCACGACGACCCGGTAGGCGTTGCGCGGGCTGCCCTCGGGCGTCGTGCGGTGCACGGCGACCGCGCGCGGCTCGAACACCGCCACGGCGCCGTCCCCGACCACGAGCGGCTCGTCCGCCGTCCCGCGCACGCGGACCCCGGTGCCGTCGACGGCGACGGTCACCTCGCGCGCGAGGATCTCCGCGCCCGGGGCGTCCGTCGCGCCCTCGACCAGGTCCGTCGTCCCGTCCGCGGTCCCGCCCGCGGCCTCCGGCGCACCACCGTCCGCCGTCCGCGCCGGCTCCGGGACGGCGACGTGCGCGACGCTCCCCGCGAGCAGGTTGACGCCCGCGAGGCGGGCGGCGAACCGGGACCGCGGCCGGGTGAGCACCGCGTCGACCGGGCCGTCCTCGACGACGCGGCCGCCCTCCAGCACGACGACGCGGTCCGCGAGGAGCAGCACGTCGAGCAGGTCGTGCGTCACGAGCAGGGTCGTGCGCGGGTGCTCGCGCTGCGCGTGGTGCAGCACGCCCCGGACGTGCTGCGCGACGCCGACGTCGAGCGACGCGAGCGGCTCGTCGAGCAGGAGCACGCGCGGGTCGGTCACGAGCGCGCGGGCGATCGCGACGCGCTGCGCCTGCCCGCCCGACAGGTCGGTCGAGCGGCGCCGCGCGAGGTCCGCCACGCCGACGCGGGCGAGCACGTCGTGGGCCTCCCCGCGGGCACGGGCGCGGGGCACGCCCCGGGACCGGAGGCCGAACGCCACGTCGTCCTCGACCGACAGGTGCTCGAACAGCAGCGGGCGCTGGCTCAGCCACGCGAGGTGACGACGGCGCGGCGGGAGGCGCGAGACGTCGTCGTGCCCGACGGTGACGCGCGCACCGGGCGCCTCGCCGCGCGTGAGCAGGCCCGCGACGACCTGCACGAGCGTGGACTTGCCCGCCCCGTTCTCGCCGAGCACCGCCACGACCTCGCCCGGCGCGACGGTCAGGTCCACGTCGAGCCCTCGCTCCGGCACGACGGCGCGCACGGTCAGCGCGGCGGGGGGCGTCCGGGCCGCAGCCCCGACTGCTGCCGCGGCCCGGTCGGCCGGCGGGTCGGCCTGCCGGGGAGCGGAGACGACGGCGCGGGCGCGCGGGCCGCCGTCGGGCGACGAGCCCCGGGCGCCTCGCCGCGGCCGGGTGCCGGGGCCCCCGAGCACGCAGGGCCCGTGGACGACGGCGGTGATGAGGACCGCCACCACGACGAGCACGAACGACAGCGCGACGGCGCTGTCCGGGTCCGCGCTGCGCTGGAGGTAGATCTCGAGCGGCAGCGTCTGGGTGACGCCCTGGAGCGCCCCCGCGAACGTCAGGGTCGCCCCGAACTCGCCGAGGGCGCGCGCGAACGCGAGCACGGCGCCCGACAGCAGGCCCGGCAGCACGCGGGGGAGCGTGACGCGGCGCAGGACGGTCGTCGGCCCCGCGCCGAGCGTCGCGGCGACGTCCTCGAGGCGCGTGTCCTGCGTGCGCAGGGCACCCTCCAGGCTGAGCACGAGGAACGGCAGCGCGACGAACGTCTGCGCCAGCACGACGGCCGTCGTCGTGAACGCGACCTCGACCCCCAGCACCTCGAGGTGCCGGCCGATCAGGCCCCGGCGCCCGAAGGTGTGCAGCAGCGCGATGCCGCCGACGACGGGCGGCAGCACGAGCGGCAGGAGAACGAGGGCGCGCGCGACGCGCTGCCCGGGGAACGTGGTGCGCGCGAGGACGAGCGCCATGGGCGTGCCGAGCACCACGCAGCACGCCGTCGCGGCGAGCGCGGTGCGCAGCGACAGGCCGAGCGCGTCGAGGGCCGCCGGCGAGGTCACGAGCGCCCAGAAGCCGCCGGTCCCGTCCGGGCCCGGCGCGAGCTCCACGCGCCCGACCATCGCCGCCACGGGCACGACGACGAACAGCGCGCCGAGCAGCGCGGGGACGAGGAGCCAGCGGGGCAGGCCGCGCATCAGGACCCGTCGGGCGACGCGGGCGTCACGGCGCGGAGGCGTCCGGCGCGCCGAACCCCGCGGCGGCGAGCGCGGCCTGCCCGGCGTCGCCGGTCACGAGGTCCACCCATGCCTGCGCGAGCGCGACCTGCTCCGGTCCGGCCTCCTCGGCCGCCGCGACGAGCGCGATCGGGTAGACGTTGAGCGCGGCGTCGGTCTCGGGCACGTCCACGACGTCGACGTCGTCGCCCGCGAGCGTCGCGTCGGTGACGTAGACGAGGCCCGCGTCGGCCTCGCCCGACGTCACCTTGCCGAGCACGTCGGTGACGCTGGCCTCCTCGCTCACGCGGTGGACGGTGACGCCCGCGGCCTCGGCGACGGTGTCGGTCGCGCTGCCGCACGGCACCTGCGGCGCGCACACGACGACCTTGACGTCGTCCCGCGCGAGGTCGGCGAACGTCTCGACGCCCGCGGGGTTACCGGGCGGCGTGACGATCGTCAGCGTGTTCGTCGCGAACGCGACGGGGTCGGCGGCGTCGCCCGCGTCCACGACGCGCGCCATGGAGCGCTCGTCCGCGGACGCGAAGACGTCGGCCGGCGCGCCGGCGAGGATCTGGTCGCCCAGGTCGGACGACCCGGCGAACGACAGCGCGACGGTCACGCCGTCGTGCTCGTCCTCGAAGTCCGCCGCGAGGTCGGTGAACACGTCGCGCAGCGACGCTGCGGCGAGCACGGTGAGGGTGCGGTCCTCGGCCGTCGTGCGCGCGGGGTCGGGGGTGGCGCCGTCGTCGGTCCCCGCCCCCGTGGCGCACGCGGAGAGGCCGGCGACCAGGGCCGCCGCCGCGAGCGCCGCGACAGGGCCCCGGGCGGGACGGCGGGTCGTCGTGCGGGCGGGCGCGCTCACGCGGCTCCTCCGGGGGTCTCGACGATGACGGTCGTCGCCTTGACCACCGCGACGGCCAAGCTGCCGGGCTCGAGCCGCAGCTCGCGCACGGCCTCCGTGCTCATGAGGGACACGACGCGCTGGCCGCCGCAGAGCATCTCGACCTGGGACATGACGGTGTCGCTCACGACGTCCGTCACGATCCCCACGAACCGGTTGCGGGCCGAGCGGGCGACACCCGACGGGTCGGGCGTCGGGTGCGACTGCGCGACGGCGAAGCGCGCGAGCTCCGCGCCGTCGACGACCTTGCGCCCGGCGTCGTCGGCGCTCGCGGCGAGGTCCCCGGCGTCGACCCAGCGGCGGACGGTGTCGTCGCTGACCCCGAGCAGGCTCGCGGCCTCGCGGATCCGAAAGTGCGGCATGAGAGCGACTCTAGACCCGCATCTGCGGAGTGTCCTCCGACGGAGGGTGTGCTGGGCTTCGCGGTCCGGCTGGGGAGGTGCAGTCTTCCCGCTTCCCGGTGGACGCCCCTGGCGTGGGGCTAGGCGACGTGCAGCTGGCACTCGGGGCACACGAGCACGGCCGAGGCAGCTTCGTCGCGAGTGATCGGGCAACGATGGGGGCACAGGATGCTCACTCGGTGCGGGACGCGGGAGCCGGGGATCGAGCCCCAGGCGATGATGTGCAGGACGCGGGCGCGTGCTTGGCCACCGCAGCCCGGACAGTCCACGGCGATCCACTTCTCGATGACGCTCATGGCGGCTCACGCTCTCGGCGTAGTCTCTGCGCCCCTGACGGTTGCGGTACGCCGTCGTGGCCCGGGAGGTCCTCCGGAAGCGGGCTGCTTCACGACCGGCGTTCCCCGCGACACGTGGTCGCGTCTCTCACGATGCGCCCTCCGTGGCCAGCTCGCCACACCGGGGGCCGGAGCAGACGGGCGAGTCGTCAGGTGCGCCAGGTGGGGTCGAAGTCCGGGTGCTGGGCGTAGGGCGTGGCGAGGGCTCGCAGGATGCGGTCACCGACGAAGGCGACGCCGCTCTGGGCGCGCTCGTCGGTGTCACGCTCGAGGTCGGCAGTCATGTCGTACCCGGTGGCCTCGTAGGCGAGGGTGATGATGCGTCGTTTCATCGCGCACTCGGTCAGGAGCCGTGAGCGTGACCACGGCGCTGGAGGTCCCGGCTCGTCATCGAGGGTCGCGCACGCTGCCTCGTCCTCGTCGATCCGAGCGAGGAGGAACTCCGTCAAGGCCATCTGCTCATCCTCTCACCGACGGCTGGGCAGGCTTTCGTGGACACAGCGAGCAACCCGTCCAGGTGTAGTGTCGAAGTGTGGTTGATCGCCGGATCGGCCCACGCGACGCCGATCGAGAAGGCTCTCGGACGCCGGGCGAGATGGACGCCCCGGACGAGGACACCTCGGGCGCGCGATGGGACGACGACGGGGGTTATGAACCCGACCTGGAGGACGCACCGATCTCCTTGAGTGGGGCGCCTGACGCCTCCCCGACTGCCGCGACGGCAGCGGATGCGAGCCGGCCCGCCGGTCCCGAGCATCGGACGTCACCATGAGCACCACCACCCCTACTGCTACGTCCTTCGGCCGGGTGCAGGACACCGCACTGCAGCTGCGGGGCGTCCTGGACACTGCGCTGCCGCGCGAGCTCGGCACCGACGCGGAGCCTCCCCTCTACACCGTGACCGCCGTCTTCTCCCGCCGCGTGTCGGGTCCGGAGCAAGCGTTGCTCGAGCTGCCCGCCGTCACGACGTTGCTCGCCGATCACGGCTATGCGGGGGTCAGGCTGCGGGTGGAGGACCGGCGACTCCTCATCGAGAACACGAACCTCGCCATGCTCTCCGGCGGGCTCGCCCACGAGATCGCGACGGTGATCCGGGACACCCAGGAGGCGATCGCGACGGAACGGACCAGGCGGGCGGACGAGCTCGAGGCCTGGCGTGCGGCCGAGGCGGTGCGTGCCGCGAGCGTGAAGGCCGAGGCCGACCGTGTCCGCTTCGAGTGAGGCGCCGCCGCCCCAGATCCTGACGGTCCGCGCGCTGCCCGCGGCGCGGGCGACTGCTCGGGACTACTCGGTGCTGGCGAAGATCGTGCGCGAGTCCGGGCTGCTGCGTCGGCGGTACGGCTACTACTGGACCCGGCTCGTCCTGACGGTCGCCGCGTTCGGTGCCGTCTGGGCCGGGATCGTCCTCATGGGCGACTCCTGGTGGCAGCTCCTGCTGGCCGTGGTGCTCGCCCTCGTTCTCGCCCAACTCGCGTTCCTGGGCCACGACAGCTCCCACCGGCAGATGTTCCGGTCGCGGGCCTGGAACGACTGGACCGCTCGCATCCTCGCGAACGCGCTCGTCGGGCTCAGCCACGCCTGGTGGACGACGAAGCACGACGCCCACCACGCCGCCCCGAACCAGGAGGGCCATGACCCGGACATCTCACCGGGCGTGATCGCGTTCACGCCCGCCGTCATCGCGAGCCGGCACGGCTGGCGAGGGTGGCTGGCACATCGGCAGGGCTGGTACTTCTTCCCCCTGCTCGCCCTGGAGGGTCTCAACCTGCACGTCGCGAGCGTACGCCGGGTGCTCGGCCGCCGGCCCGTGCCGCACCGGGGCGTAGAGGTCCCGGTCCTGCTCCTACGGCTCGTCCTCTACCTGGTGGTGCTCGGCTTCCTGCTCCCCCCGACCCTCGCGGCGGCGTTCCTCGCCGTGCAGCTCGCGGTCTTCGGCATCCTGCTCGGGGGCGCGTTCGCACCGAACCACAAGGGCATGCCGATCGTCCCGGCGACCGCGGACGTCGACTTCCTGCGCCGCCAGGTCCTCATGTCCCGCAACATCCGCGGCGGCCCGGTCGTCGACTTCTTCATGGGCGGCCTCAACCGACAGGTGGAGCACCACCTGTTCCCGAGCATGCCGCGCCCGAACCTCAAGCGTGTCCAGCCCCTCGTGCGCGAGTACTGCTCCCAACTCGGCGTGACCTACACCGAGGTCGGGTTCTTCACCTCCTACCGGATCGTCGTCCAGTACCTCAACGACGTCCCCGGACGCGCCCGCGAACCGTTCTCCTGCCCCCTGGCCGCCAGCCTCGGCCGCTAGGGACACCGGGCCGCGCGTACAGCCGCTCCCAGGTTCGTTCCCAGGTTGGGAGCGTAGGGTCGAGCTATCCGCGGCGAACGTGCCCCATCTGAGGTGCGCGGGCCCGGAACCGCAAGGAGGCCACCATGGCCACCACCCCGCTCAGCTCCGCCACCAACGGGCAGCCCACCGCCGCCGTCTCAGGCAGCCGTCCCGATTCACGCGTGTCCCGCACGTCGGGCAACCCGACAAGAACTCCCCGAACCCGCACCGGAGCCACCTGGGTCGGCCTGTGCGTCGCCGCCCTCGTCCTGGTCGCACTCATCGTGTTCATGCTCCAGAACACCCAGCTCGTGATCGTCTCCTTCCTCGGCTGGCAAGGCTCCGTCCCGCTCGCCCTGGCCCTGCTCATCGCAGGCATCGGCGTCGGGATCGTCGCCCTCGTCGTCGGCACCCTGCGCATCCACCAGCTCCGCCGACGCCTCGCACGCCAGGTCTAGCACCGCGGCGCACGATGACCGACGACCGAGAGACCTCGATCCACCGACCCGCCGACCTCGTGGGCGAGATCGACGCCTCCCAGCGCGAGATGGAAGACGTCATCTCGGTCGTCGACCAGGGGGCGCCCGTCGAGCTCGTCCTCTACGTCGCCGCACGCGCGCGCCTCGACACGGCCGTCGCCGCATGGAACCAGCGTGTGGGAGCCATCCAGCCACCACCTCGGTGACCGCGAGCCTGACGCACCGCCTGGTGCTCGAGCTCCAGGTGGAGCACGTCGGTCGCGAAGACGTCAACCGGGGGAGCGCGCCCGACCGTCGGTCCTCGCAGCGCTGGGCGGTGCAGCGTGGGTGAGACCGCCGTCGTTCCTCGCGGTATCGAGCAAGCGGGTCGTCGGGCGAAGCGCGATCACGGGACGTGCCGTCGTCAGGACTGACGGCTGGGCGACGCTGGTCGGGCGTGGCATGGTCGATCGGCTACGCGGAGGGTCGCGTGGTGCTCCACACGAAGAGGTCCGACGCTCCTGCGAGCTCGAGCACGTCTCGGGCGTAGTCGCTGCAGCCCAGGATGATCGGCCGCAGAGGTGCGCTGGCGGCAAGCAGGAGGAGGCTGACACCGGCGGAGTCCAGGAACGTGACGCGCGAGGCATCGATGTGCAGCGCCCCATGGGCCGGGCTCGGGCGAGGTTGCGCGGACTCGACGACGGCGTAGTCGATCTCGCCCCACAGCTCCCACGAGTCGGGGCTGGATCGCAGGCCTCCGTGCAACGGGACGGGAGGATACGTGGCCGGGTCGCTCTCGTGAGCCATGCGGGTGCCTTTTTCCGTTGAGGCCGGCCGACGCGGGAACACTGTCGGCTCCCAACCTCTCACACTCGCCGCTCCGGCGGTGGTCGGCACCAGGCTCGGCAGCCGTCGTCCGCGCCGCCGCCTCTCCCGCTCCGATGCCGCCCACGGCGCCCCGACCCGGACGCGCAGAACGGGTTCGTGGTGGCTGGCGAGCCGCCTGCGATCAGGCGCCACGCGTCGTCTCCTGCGCCGGGTGTGGCACGCTCGGCGCGTGAGCGAGACGACCACCCGGGACGGCGTCCGCGTCGTCGTGGAGGACCCGACGACCCTGGACGTGCTGGCGCTGCTGCAGGAGCACCTGGACGACATGCACGCGACGTCGCCGCCGGAGAGCGTGCACGCGCTCGACGTCGAGCGCCTGCGCGCGCCGGACATCACGTTCGTCACCGCGCGGTCGGCGGACGGCGCGCTCCTCGGGTGCGGCGCGCTGAAGCAGCACGACGCGACGTCGGGCGAGCTCAAGTCGATGCGCACGACGGCGGCCGCCCGGGGCCGGGGCGTCGCCGCCACGGTTCTCGCGCACCTGCTCGACGTCGCGCGCGACCGCGGCCTGGACCGTGTGAGCCTGGAGACGGGCACCGAGGACTACTTCGCGGCGGCGCGGCGGCTGTACGCGCGCCACGGGTTCGTGCCGTGCGCGCCGTTCGCCGACTACACCGACGACCCCCGCAGCGCGTACCTGACGCTCGCCCTCTGAGGCGCCTCGCGCGTCAGTGGTGGTGCTCGTGCCGACCGAGGGCTTCGACCGGGGTCGCACCGGGACGGGTCCACTGCGGGGCGGGACGCGTGGTCGGGCTCCAGCCGGCGACGCCGTCCGCGTCCGTGCGCCAGAACCAGCCGGCATCGTTCCCCTCGGGCCAGCCCTCGGGGGTCTCCTCCCACGCCTCGCGACGGCCGTAGGGCGTCCGGTCGAGCAGGGCGAACGCGGGGTTGGTCGGCTCGGTCCCGCGGCCCGTCGAGCGGTACGTGAGGAACACCCGGTCGCCGTCGCGCAGGAAGACGCTGAGGTAGCCCATCTCGCAGCCGACCGGCTCGTCCAGCCCGCGCACCGAGTACCAGGGCTGGGTGTAGCCCATGAACTCCACGAACGGCTCCACCTCGTCCCACGGGCCCACGGTGAGGATCGCGAACGAGACGCCGCGCGCGTTGAGGTAGACCGCGTCCCGCAGGTGCCAGGCGGTCCACGTGCAGCCCTCGCACTGGCCCTGGTGCGGGGCGCCGTCGTGCCACATGTGCTGGTAGACCACGAGCTCCTCGCGGCCCTCGAAGAGGTCGACGAACGGGATCGGCCCGTCCGGGCCGACGACCGCGACGGTGCCGTCGATCTCCACCATCGGCAGCTGACGGCGGGCGGCAGCGAGGGCGTCGCCCTCACGGGTGTGCGCCTTCTCCCGGACCAGGAGCTCGTCCCGCGCGACCTGCCAGGTGGCCAGGTCGACGACGGGCGGGCGCCCGGGCAGCGCGGTCGTCGGGGTGCTGTGCGTGGCGGTCATGGACGTCCTCCGTCGGGGTGGGGGCGTCGTGCGACGCCCGCGTCGAGAGGGAGGACCGGTGGGGCGGCCGGGACTCATCGCTCGTCGCCCGCAGGCGACGAGGACCCCGTGACCGGAGCGGTCACGGGGTCCTCGGGGTCGGGTCAGGGAAGGCGTGGGAGCGCCGAGGGGTCATGCGTCGAGCTTCAGGCGCGCCCCGAGGGCGACGGCGGCGACGACGGCCGCGCCGGTCACGAGGACGAGGTCCTTGAGCACGTACTGGCCCATGAGGGTCATGCCGTGGCCGAACAGCTCGTCCGCGAACAGCACGATCGGCGAGAGGATCCCGGCCATCGCGACGGCGAGCGCGAGCAGCCCCGCGCGGAGCAGCCGGCCGGTGAGGAGCGTCAGGCCGATGAACGTCTCCAGGACCGCGGTGAGGACCACGGCCGCGGTCCCGCCGACGAGGCCGAGCGTGAGCGTCTCGACGGTGCGTGCCGCGATCGCGGCCGCCGGGCTCGCGCCGGGGACGAGCTTGAGGACGCCGAACCCGAGGAACACGAGACCGAGGGCGACGCGCAGGGCGGGCACGGACCAGCGGGTGAGGACGCGCGCGGTCGCGGCGAGGGCGGCGTCCGCCCGGCCCGCGAGACGTGCGGGCACGAGGGCGGCGCGACGGCGGCGGGCGGGCGTGGCGTCCGCCGCCGACGGCACGGACGGGCGGGTGGCGCGGGGACGACCGGCGGTCGTCGGGGCGGTGGTGGACATGCGGGAACCTCTTCCGGGGACGGTCGCGGTCGGGGTGACCGCCCCGGGAAGGAGGGCGTCGCAGGGGGTCCTGGGGACGGCGTCGGGCCGAATTCACCCGCCGGCGGGCGTCGACCGGACCATCCGGACCGGCCGGACCGAACCCCCGCGGGTCAGCGCGAGCGCGGGCGCTCCGAGGGGTCCCAGCCCGGCCGCGGGGCGCGTGCGGCGACCGACGCGTCGCGCGAGCGGTACACGACGTACGGGCGGAACACGTAGGGCACGGGGGCGGAGAACGCGTGCACGAGCCGCGTGAACGGCCAGAGGATGAACAGCAGGTTCGCCGCGACGATGTGGAGCTGGAACGCCGCGGGCACGCCCGCCATGAGCTCCGGCTGCGGCTGGAGGTACCAGAGCGAGCGGAACCACGGCGAGATGGTCTGGCGGTAGTCGTACCCGAGGCCGTCGGCGAGGAGCTGCGTCTGCACCGTGGCCCACGACCCGAGCAGGATCGACGCCGCGAGGAACACGTACATCGTCTTGTCCATGCGCGTCGTCGCCCGGAAGACGGGGCCGGACGTGCGGCGGCGGTAGATGAGGATGAGCAGGCCCGCGACGAGCACGACGGCCGCGACCGACCCCATGTAGGTCGCGACGAAGTGGTAGGCGACCTCCTGGATCCCCACCGCCTCCGTCCACGACTCGGGGATGACGAGCCCCAGCAGGTGCCCGAGGATGACGAACAGCAGGCCGAAGTGGAAGAGCGGCGAGCCGAGGCGCAGCAGCCGCTTCTCGTAGAGCTCGCTCGACCGCGTCGTCCAGCCGAACTTGTCGTACCGGTACCGCCAGACCGAGCCCACGACGAACACCGCGAACGTCACGTACGGGAACACGACCCACAGCAGGACCTCTCCGGTGCTCACCCCGTTCATCGCACCGCACCTCCCGTCCGGTCCGGCGTGCCCGTGCCGTACGGCTCGAGCGCGAAGGGCTCCATGCCCACGAGCTCGGCGGGCGGCCCCGCCGTCACGAGCTCGACGTACCGCTGCTGCGTGCGCTCGTCGAGCGGCGGCAGCGTGAGGCACACGGCCTCGACGAGCCCTGTCCACGGGCTGCGCGCGCTCTCGAGCGCCGTGCGCAGCACCTCGATGCCGTCGCGGTGGGACGCGAGCAGACCGGCCGCGATCGTCGCGTCGTCCCCCGTGGTCCGGGCCGAGAACTCGAGCACCGTCGGGAGGTAGTCGGGGAGCTCGGAGCCCGTGACCTCCCACCCGGCCGCGCGGTACGCCTCGACGAACGCGACGAGCGCCGTCCCGCGCCGGCGCGTGTCGCCCGCCGCGTAGTACGACAGGTACATCGAGCACTTCCGCTTGAGGTCGAACGTCGCGACGTACCGCGCCTGGAGCTCGCGCAGGCCCGGCGCGCCCGGCGCCGTGAGCACGTCGCAGAAGGCCTCCACTCGCTCGCGGACGGGGCCGGGCAGGCCCGGGGCGGACGCGCGGACGGCGTCGACCGCGGCGAGCACGTCCTCGTCCGGGTAGGCCAGCAGCAGCGACGCGGCCATGTGGGCGGTGCGGCGCTGGGCGGCCGACGTCGCGACCGGGGCCAGGTGGTCGGGCTGCGGCCCCCGGGGCCGTGCCCCGGGCCGCAGCGCCGGGGTCGGGAGCAGGGAGCGCGCCCTCATCGGGTGCCTCCGTCGGGCTCGACGCCGGGACCGCTCCCGGGCGCGGGACCGCCCGTCGGCCCGCCGGGCGCCGGCCCACCGGGCGTCGGGGGACCGGGGATCGTGTCGTGCCGCGCGTCCTGGCGCCCGCCCGGCAACGAGCCCGGGCCGCCCGGCGTGACGCCGCCGGGCGCGCCCGAGACGTCGCCCGGCTCCGGCCCCTCGCCCGGCGGGAAGAGGCCGGGCGGTCGCCCGTTGCCGTCCCAGTTGAGGAGGTTGACGCGACCGGGGGTCGACGGCCCGTAGGGCGAGTCCGCCGTCTGCCGCGCCTGGAGCACGTGGAAGTTCTCGACCGCGACCGGTACCGGGCTGCCCGACGTCTCGCCGAACGGTCCGCCGCCCGTGAGGCCCATGCCGCCCATGCCGGGGCCGCCGTCGTAGTCGAGGGAACATGACATTTCGTCACGGCTGCCGAGCTCGTCGAGCTCGCGCGCGATCTCGGTGTGCGCGGTCGGGATGACGTACCGGTCCTCGTACTTCGCGACGGCGAGCAGGCGGTACATCTCCTGGACCTGGGCACCGGTCATGCCGACCGCGGCCGCGGTCTGCTCGTCGGCCTCGCGGCCGAGGTTGATGTCGCGCATGTACGACCGCATGGCGGCCAGGCGGCGCAGCACGCGTTCGACCGGGGCGGTGTCGCCCGCGGTGAACAGCCCCGCGAGGTACTCGAGCGGGATGCGCATCTTCGAGATCGCGGCGAACAGCGTACGCCCGTCCTCGCCGTCGTTCCCGGAGGCGGCGACGACGTCGACGACGGGGGACAGCGGCGGGATGTACCAGACCATCGGCAGGGTGCGGTACTCGGGGTGCAGGGGCAGCGCGACCTCGTAGCGCGAGACGAGGTCCCAGATCGGCGAGCGCTGGGCGGCCGTGATCCAGTCGTCGGGGATGCCCTCGGCACGCGCGGCGGCCACGACCTCGGGGTCGTTCGGGTCGAGGAAGACGGCGCGCTGCGAGGCGAGGAGATCGTGCTCGTCCTCCACGCTCGCGGCCTCGGTGACCTTGTCGGCGTCGTAGAGGACGAGGCCGAGGTAGCGCAGGCGCCCGACGCACGTCTCCGAGCACACGGTCGGCAGGCCGACCTCGATGCGTGGGTAGCAGAGCGTGCACTTCTCGGCCTTGCCGGTCTTGTGGTTGAAGTAGACCTTCTTGTACGGGCACCCGGTGACGCACATGCGCCAGCCCCGGCACTGGTCCTGGTCGACCAGCACGATGCCGTCCTCGGCCCGCTTGTACATGGCGCCCGACGGGCACGACGCGACGCACGCCGGGTTGAGGCAGTGCTCGCAGATGCGCGGCAGGTAGAACATGAACGTCTTGTCGAGCTCGGTGGCCACGTGCTCCGACATGTGCTGGAGCACGGGGTCGTCCTGCATGGTCGCGGTCGAGCCGCCGAGGTCGTCGTCCCAGTTCGCGGACCACGAGATGTTGATGTCACCGCCCGTGAGCAGCGACTTCGGCCGGGCGACGGGCGTGTGCTGCCCCTGCGGCGACGAGAGCAGCATGTCGTACTCGTAGGTCCACGGCTCGTAGTAGTCGTGGATCGAGGGGAGCTTCGGGTTGGAGAAGATCGTCGCGAGCTTCTTCAGGCGGCCGCCGGCGCGGAGCTTGAGCCGGCCCTTCTTCGTCCGCACCCAGCCGCCCTGCCAGCGCTCCTGGTCCTGGTAGGTGCGCGGGTACCCGAGCCCGGGACGCGTCTCGACGTTGTTGAACCACACGTACTCCACGCCCGTGCGGTTCGTCCACGCCTGCTTGCACGTCACCGAGCACGTGTGGCACCCGATGCACTTGTCGAGGTTCATGACCATCGACATCTGCGCCATCACCCGCACGACGCCACCCCCTCCCGGCCGGCCGGCCCGAGGCCGCCTGCTGCGTCCGTCCGCGTCACGAGTACCGCACCTCCTGGCTCCGGCGCCGGACGACCGTCATCTCGTCGCGCTGGTTCCCCGTGGGCCCGAGGTAGTTGAACGCGTACGACAGCTGGGCGTACCCGCCCGCGAGGTGCGTCGGCTTGAGCAGGATGCGCGTGAGCGAGTTGTGGATCCCGCCGCGCAGGCCCGACGTCTCGGCGAGCGGGACGTCGATCGTGCGGTCGGTCGCGTGGAACATGTAGACCGTGCCCTCGGGCATCCGGTGGCTGACGATCGCGCGCGCCACCACGACGCCGTTGCGGTTGTACGCCTCGACCCACTCGTTGTCCGCGACGCCGATCTTGGCCGCGTCGGCCGGGCTCATCCAGATGCCCGGCCCGCCGCGCGAGAGCGACAGCATGAAGAGGTTGTCCTGGTACTCCGAGTGGATCGCCCACTTGTTGTGCGGGGTCAGGTACCGCACCGCGACCTCCGCGTGCCCGGCGGACCCCGGGTAGCCCGACGGCGAGGTGTCGCCCACGACGGGCGAGTCGCCGAACAGCCGGTGCATGTCGAGCGGCGGCCGGAAGACCGGCAGGTGCTCGCCGAGCTCGATCATCCAGTCGTGGTCGAGGTAGAAGTGCTGCCGACCCGTGAGGGTGTGCCACGGCTTGAGCCGCTCCACGTTGACGACGAACGCCGAGTACCGGCGCCCGCCGTGCTCCGAGCCCGACCACTCGGGCGAGGTGATGACCGGCGTCGGGCGGGACTGGACGTCCGGGAACGTCACGCGCTTGCCCTGCTCGCCCCGGGCGAGGTCTGCCAGGGGCGTGCCCGTGCGTCGCTCGACGTGCTCGAAGCCCTGCACGGCGAGGCGACCGTTCGTCGTGCCCGAGAGGGCGAGGATCATCTCGCACGCGTGCGTGTCGCGGTCGAGGCGCGGACGTCCGGCGGCGGGGCCGTCGGGCACGAGGCCGTTGCGCCGGCCGAGGTCCGCGACCTCCGGCCCGGGCGAGAACTGCACGCCCTTGGTCGCCATGCCCGCCTTCTCGGTGAGGGGGCCGAGCGCGGCCATGCGCGCGGCGAACGCCGGGTAGTCGCGCTCGACGACCACGAGCTTCGGCATCGTCACGCCCGGCACGAGCTCGCGCTCGGTCACGGGCTGCCCCGAGTCGGTGAGCGCGCCGTGCGGGACGGCCATCTCGTCCGGGGTGTCGTGCGCGAGCGGGGCGGCGACGAGGTCCTCCCGCACCCCGAGGTGCGTCACCGCGAGCTCGGAGACCTTCGCCGCGACGGTGTGGAAGATGTCGAAGTCCGTGCGCGTCTGCCACGGCGGGTCGATCGCCGGGTTGAACGAGTGCACGAACGGGTGCATGTCCGTCGAGGACAGGTCGTGCTTCTCGTACCAGGTCGCGGCGGGGAGCACGACGTCCGAGAACAGCGTCGTCGACGTCATCCGGAAGTCGAGCGTGACGAGCAGGTCGAGCTTGCCGCGCGGCGCCTCCTCGCGCCACGTCATCGACCGCGGGCGCCGCTCGGGGCCGGACTCCGCGGCGTTGACCGCGGCGTCCGTCCCCAGGAGGTGCTGGAGGAAGTACTCGTTGCCCTTGCCCGACGACCCGAGGATGTTCGCGCGCCACACCGTGACGACGCGCGGGAAGTTCGCCGGGTCGTCGGGGTCCTCGCACGCGAACCGGAGGTTCCCGACCTTGAGCTCGTCGACGACGTGCTGCGCCGGCTCCTTGCCCACCGCGCGGGCCTCGTCCACGAGGTCGAGCGGGTTGCGGTCGAACGTCGGGTAGCTCGGCATCCAGCCGCGCTGCGCGGACTCGACGAGCGTGTCCGCCGTCGTGCGTCCGGAGAACTGGCCCTGCGCGAGCGGCGACGCGAGCGCGTCCGCGGGCAGGCCGTCGTAGCGCCACTGGTCCGTCGCGAGGTACCAGAACGCGGTGCCGATCATCTGGCGCGGCGGTCGTGACCAGTCGAGGCCGCCCGCGTACTGGGCCCACCCCGTGACGGGACGGCACTTCTCCTGCCCCACGTAGTGCGCCCACCCGCCCCCGTTCACGCCCTGGCAGCCCGTGAGGGTGGTCAGCGCGAGCATCGCGCGGTAGATCGTGTCGGAGTGGAACCAGTGGTTGGTGCCCGCGCCCATGATGATCATCGAGCGTCCGCCCGAGTCGAGCGCGTTCTGCGCGAACTCGCGCCCGATGCGCGCGGCCGCCGCGGCCGGGACGCCCGTGAACCGCTCCTGCCACGCCGGGGTCGCGGGCGTCGCGTCGTCGTCGTAGCCCGCGGGCCACTCGCCCGGCAGGCCGAGCTCCGGCCGGTTCACGCCGTACTGCGCGAGCAGCAGGTCGAGCACCGTCGTGACGAGCCGCCCGCCGACGCGACGCGCCGGCACGCCACGCACGACGACGCCCGCACCGCCCAGGTGCGCGCCCGCCTCGTCGTCCGGGGCCGGGTCGAGGTCGAACCGCGGCAGCCCGACGGCGACCGTCTCGTACGAGTGGTCGGCCGAGGGAGAGCCCGGGTCCGCCGGGGTAGAGCCCTGGTCGGCAGGGGTAGAGCCCTGGTCGGGCGACAGCGGGCGCTCGGGGACGGTGTCGCGGCTGGGAGGCGTCTGGGGGGAGCCCCAGAAGACGCCGTGCGGGTCGGCGACCGAGAGCAGCGGGTCGATGTCGCCGAGGTCGAGGTTCCACCGCCCGGCGTCGGCCTCGCCGTAGCGGTGGCCGAGGCTCCCGTGCGGGACGCGCGGGGTGCCGTCCGCGTCGAGCACGACGGTCTTGAAGCGCGCGTTCGCCGAGCCGGCGCCGTCGTCGCCGGGGCGCCCGACGCCGTCGGGCAGGTCCGCCGCGGTGAGGAACTTCCCGGGCACGTACGTCGTGCCCGAGCCGTCGTCGTGCTCCTCGAGCACGACGAGGTGGGGGAGGTCCGTGAAGCGGGCCGCGTACTCCGCGAACTGCGGGGTGCGGCGCTGCGCGTAGTGCTCCGTGAGGATCACGTGGCCCATGGCCTGGGCGAGCGCGCCGTCCGTGCCCGGGTGCGGGGCGAGCCACTCGTCGGCGAACTTCGTGTTGTCCGCGTAGTCGGGCGACACGACGATCACCTTCTGGCCGCGGTAGCGCGCCTCGGTCATGAAGTGGGCGTCGGGCGTGCGGGTCACGGGGACGTTCGAGCCCCACATGATGCAGTACGTCGAGTTCCACCAGTCCGCGGACTCCGGGACGTCGGTCTGGTCGCCGAAGACCTGCGGGGACGCGACGGGCAGGTCGGCGTACCAGTCGTAGAACGACAGCATGGTGCCGCCGAGCATCTGGACGAACCGCGCGCCCACCCCGTGGGAGACCATCGACATGGCGGGGATCGGGGAGAACCCCGCGATGCGGTCGGGCCCGTACGCCGCGATCGTGTGCACGTGCGCCGCGGCGACGATCTCCGCCGCCTCGTCCCACGTGGCGCGCACGAGGCCGCCCTTGCCGCGCGCCGCCTTGTAGGCGCGGGCGGTGGCGGTGTCCGTCGTGACCTTGCGCCACGCGAGCACCGGGTCGCCCGTGGCGGCGCGGGCCGCGCGGTAGGCGTCGAGCAGCGCGCCGCGCACGTAGGGGTAGCGCACGCGCGTGGGGGAGTAGGTGTACCAGGAGAACGCGGCGCCGCGGGGGCAGCCGCGCGGCTCGTACTCGGGCGAGTCCGGCCCCACGGAGGGGTAGTCGGTCTGCTGGGTCTCCCACGTGATGATGCCGTCCTTGACGTACACCTTCCACGAGCACGACCCGGTGCAGTTCACGCCGTGGGTCGAGCGCACGACCTTGTCGTGGGACCAGCGGTCGCGGTAGAACACGTCGCCCTGGCGGCCGCCCGTGAGGAACACCTGCCGCAGGTCGTCGGACACCGTCCCGCGTTTGAGGTGCTTGCCGAGCCGCAGCAGCGCGTCCTCGACCGGGCCCTCCGACATCGTCGTCATGCGGCGCTCCCGCCCCCCGGGGCGGCGGGGACCACCGGGCACCACCAGGGGTGGCGCGCCGGCGGCGACGACGGCACGGACAGGTACGACATACGAGCCTCCTGGGCGAGCAGGTGCGGCGGTCGGTCCACAGCCACTATGCCCAGGTCGCCTGGATCGTGCGCGGTGAGCGCACGCCGTGGTCCCGTCCCCGCCGGGCCGGGCCGGGCTCGCTACCGTGGCGCCATGACCGCACCCACCGGACGGCCCGCGGACGCGACCGTCGCCGTCGTCACCGTGTCCGACCGCTGCTCGCGCGGCGAGGCGGAGGACCGCTCGGGACCTCTCCTCGCGGGGCTGCTCGCGGCGTCGGGCTGGGCGGTCGTCACCGACCTCGTGCCCGACGGCGTCGCCCCCGTCCGCGACGCGGTCGCCCGGGCGGTGGCCGGGGGAGCGCGGGTCGTGCTCACGACCGGGGGGACCGGCGTCGGGCCGCGCGACCTCACGCCCGAGGGCACCCGCGAGGTGCTGGCGCAGGAGATCCCGGGCATCGCGGAGGAGCTGCGTCGGCGCGGCGCGGAGCACGTCCCCGCGGCGGTGCTGTCCCGCGGCGTCGCGGGGGTCGCGCCCGGTCCGCACGGGCGCGCGCTCGTGGTCAACCTCCCCGGCTCCACGGGCGGGGTGCGCGACGGCTGGGCCGTCCTGGAGCCGCTCCTGCCGCACGTCCTCGCGCAGCTCGACGGCGGCGACCACTGACGACCAGGCCGTCGGGGCGCGCCGACCAGGCGGTCGCGGCGGGTCCCGGGACCGTGACGAGCCAGGACCGCCTGCTCGGCACGGGGCGGGGTCAGTCGGGCGGGGTCAGCCGCCGGCGAACGGTGGGAGGACGTCCACCGTCTCGTCCGCGGCGACCGGGGTGTCGTCGCTCGCCGCGCGGACGCCTCCCACGAGGAGCGAGCAGCGCGGGAGCACGTCGGCGAGCGCCGCGTGCCGGGCGACGACGGCGGCGTGCAGCTCGCCGACCGTCGTCGCGTCGACGGTCTCGGTCTCGGTACCGGCGGCGTCGCGCGCGCCGGCGAAGTAGCGGACGGTCGCCATCTCTCAGTCCTGCGCCCCGGCCGGGGCCGCCGTGCCGGGCAGCTCGGGCTCGGGCGTCCACGCGAGCGCGAGCTCGGTCGCCCGGTCGAGCACGTCCTGCACGCTGCGGCCCGACCCGTCGTGCACGGCGAGCCCGGCGACGTAGCCCGCGACGAACGTCGTGAGAGGCGCGGCGGGGCGCTCGATGCCGTGCGCGGCGTCGCGCGCGAGGTCGAGGACCGCGCCGATGTCGACGACCTCCGGGTCGAGGTCGAGGTCCTGCGCGAGCGCGTCGACCCAGCGTTCGAGGTTCGTCATCGTGGCCTCCTGCCGTCGTCGGGGGTGCCGGCGGGCGGGGCGCCGGGCACCGCGGGCGCGCCTGCGGCCAGGCGGCGCTCCTGCTCGCGGGCATCCTCCCACGTGTCCACGTCGTCGGTGGCGCCCGTGTCGTCGGGGACGCCGATCGCGGGGAGACCGGCGAGGAGCCGCCGCACCGACGCGCCCTGCACGGTCGGCAGCGCGTCGAGCGCGGCGTCGAGCGCCGCGCGCTCGTACAGCCCGACGAGCCACTGCGCGCGTCCGTCGCGCACCGCGTGGACGGCGACCTCGCCGCTCCGGCGGCGGGCGGCGGCGAGCAGCGCGGGTACCGCCTCGGCGGCGCGGGGGACGTCGCACGCGAGCACGAGCACCCAGGGCGCGCGGCCGTCGTCGGGCAGGGCGGCGAGCCCGGCCGCGATCCCGGCGACGGGCCCTCCGAACGGCGGGTCCTCGCGCGTGCGGACGTAGCGCCCCGGGGCGGCGAGCTCGTCCGGCCCGACGACGACCGTCCGCGCCGCCCCCACGGTCGCCGCGAGCGCGTGCTCCAGCAGGGGCCGACCCCCGACGACGAGCCCCGGCTTGGGCGTCCCCAGCCGCTGCGCCCGCCCTCCCGCCAGCACGACGGCGTCGAACGGGAGGGACGGTTCGGCACCCCGTGCGCGGATCGGCAGCCCGAGGTGCCGACCCGGCCCGTCGGGTGCCGACCCGTGGTCGGGGCGGGAGGTCACGGCTCGCGGTGCCAGTCGCCGGACTTGCCCCCGGTCTTCGCGACCAGCCGCACGTCCGTGAGCTCGACGGACTTGTCGAGGCCCTTGACCATGTCGACGACCGCGAGGCCCGCGACCGCGACGGCGGTGAGCGCCTCCATCTCGACGCCCGTGCGGTCCGCCGTCCGGACGGTGGCGGTGACGTCGACGCCGTGGTCGCCCACGACGAGGTCGACGACCGCCCCGTGGACGCCGATGACGTGCGCGAGCGGCAGGAGCTCGGACGTCCGCTTGGCGCCCGCGATCCCGGCGATGCGCGCGACGGCGAGCACGTCGCCCTTGGGGACGGTCCCGTCGCGCAGCGCGGCGACGATCTCCGGCGAGCACCGCACGGTCCCGGTCGCCGTCGCGGAGCGGACGGTGGGCTGCTTGGCGGTGACGTCGACCATGCGCGCGTGCCCGCGCTCGTCGAGGTGCGTGAAGCTCATGCCGCCACTCTCGCACGCGGCGCCGCGCGTGGTGCCGTACGCGCGGACGGTCGGGGGATCGGGTGCGCTCGCGGCCCGCAGCCGCGAGGATCGGCCCATGCGCAGCTCACTCCTCGACCACGCCGAGCGCTCCGTCGAGCCCGGCAGCTTCCAGCTCCAGAACGACCGCATGCTCAAGGTCGACCTCCGCGGCACGGGCGGGTTCTTCTTCGCGAAGCAGGGCTCGATGGTCGCCTACCAGGGCGACGTCGACTTCGCGTACGAGGGCAGCGGCGGTCTCGGCAAGATGTTCAAGAAGGCGTTCACGGGCGAGGGCATGTCGCTCATGAAGGTCTCGGGCAGCGGCGACGTCTTCCTCGCGCAGGACGCGGACCAGGTCTTCGTGCTCCACCTGGAGGACGAGGGCGTGACGGTCAACGGCGCGAACGTGCTCGCGTTCGAGAGCTCGCTCGCGTGGGACATCAACCGGGTCGAGGGCGCGTCGATGCTCAGCGGCGGCCTGTTCAACACGACGTTCACCGGGACCGGGGCGCTGGCCGTCACCGCGTTCGGCACGCCCGTCGTGCTCGACGTCGACGTCCCCACCTTCGTCGACATGCAGGCCGCGGTGCTGTGGTCGACGTCGCTGCAGTCCTCGATCCGCAAGACGGCGAAGCTCGGGGCCGCGATCGGGCGCGGCTCCGGCGAGGCGTACCAGCTCGCGCTCTCGGGGCGCGGGTTCGTCGTCGTGCAGGCGTCGGAGGGCCACCCGCCGCCCCCGGCGAAGTGACCGCGGCCGGCCCCGGGTTCAGAGCAGCAGCACCTGCACGGGGTCACCCGGCGCCACGGCCGTGACGTCGGCCCCGACGACGGCGAGCGCGTCGGCGTGCGCGAGCGCGCTCAGGCGGTGCGAGCCGGAGCCGCGCGCCGTCGCGTCCTCCTCGGGGCGACGGCCCGCGGGGACGACGCGCGCGCCGTCGGGCTCGGTGTGGCGCACGAGGACGAGCTGCTCGCGCCCAGGCGGCGAGGACCACCCCGCGGCGGCGACGCGCCGGACGAGCGGGCGGCCCGTGCCGGGCACGCCGCGCAGCCGGTCCACGACGGGCCGCACGAACAGCTCGAACGACACGTACGCGCTCACGGGGTTGCCCGGCAGCGCGAGCCACGGCACACCCCGCCAGCGTCCGAGACCCTGCGGGCGGCCGGGCTGCATGCCGACCGCGACGAGCCGGGCGTCGGTGACCGCGTCCTGCCACGGCGTGCCCGCGCGGGTCGCGGGGTCGAGCACCTCGCGCACGACGTCGAACGCCCCCGCGCTCACCCCGCCGGTGCTGACGAGCAGGTCGGGCGGGGCGCCGTCGAACGCGTCGAGCAGCCCGTCCAGCGTCGCGACGAGCGCCGCCGCGGAGTCGCCCACGGCCCCGCGCCGGACCACGTGCGCGCCCGCCGTGCGGGCCGCCTCGGCGAGCAGGACGGAGTTGGAGTCCGGGAGGTGCCCCGGTCCCGGCGTGGTCCCCGGCGCCACGAGCTCGCTGCCGGTGGAGAGCACCGCGACGCGCGGCGCGCGGTGCACGCGCACGGTCGCGTGCCCGGCGGACGCCGCGACCGAGACGTGCCGCGCCGTGAGCACGGCGCCTGCCGCGACGACGACGTCCCCCCGGCGCACGTCCTCCCCGCGGGTCCGCACGTGGGTGCGCGAGGCGTCGTGGACCGCGACCGTCGTCGGCCCGCTCCCGGCCGCGCCCGGCGTGAAGCGACCGGTCGACGTGCGCTCGACGGGCACGACGGCGTCCGCCCCGGGCGGCACGGGCGCGCCCGTCATGATCCGGACCGCCTCGCCCGGCCCCAGACCGCCGTCGAGCCCGGGCGGGCCCGCGTCCCCGGCCGCGACGTCGCCCACGACGCGCAGCACCACGGGCGCCGACGGCGTCGCCCCCGCCACGTCCTGCGCGCGCACCGCGTACCCGTCCATCGCGGACGCGTCGAACGCGGGGGCGTCCAGCGTGGACACGACGTCGGCGGCCAGGACGGCCCCCACGGCGTCCTCCAGCGGGGTGTCCGCGGGCGCCGTCGGGCGGACGAGCGCGAGCGCGTCCGCGGTGTGCTGGACGATCGTCCGACTCGGGTCGCGCGTCATGCCCGCACCGTAGCCGAGCCCGGGTGCCGACCTCGGGAGGGTGGGCTACGTTGGGCACCGGAGTCATGAAGCGGCCCGAAGCCCCCCGAACCTTGGGAGGACGACATGGCCTCGATCCCCGTGACCACCCTCAGCCCCGACCAGACGGCGCCCGTGCGCCCCGCAGCGCTCGCGGAGGTGCTTGCCGTGGGCACGCACCTCCTCGTGGGGCAGTACCGCGTCGAGCTCGGCACCGGGACGTGGTGGTGGTCGGACGAGGTGTACACCATGCACGGCTGGGCGCCGGGGGACGTCCAGCCCAGCCTCGACGCGCTGCGTTCGCGCAAGCACCCGGACGACCGCGCCCGCGTCGTGCGCGCCGCCACGGAGGCGATCCGTTCCGGACGCCCGTTCTCGTGCGCGCACCGCATCGTCGACGGGCACGGCAAGGCCCGGTCCGTCGTCGTGACGGGACAGGGCCGACGGGACGCGCGCGGTCGCGTCGTCGAGATCGCGGGGTACGTCGTCGACGTCACCCCGACGCACAAGGAGGCGCTCGAGCGCGAGTCGCAGCGCGCGGTCACGCGCGCGTTCGTCACGCAGGCGGCCGTCGAGCAGGTCAAGGGCGTGCTCATGGCCGTGCACGGCGTCGACGACGTCGCGGCGGGCCAGCTCCTCGCGGAGGCGGCCGGCGAGGCCGGCGTCCCCGTCCAGGAGACGGCCGCGCAGGTCATGCGCGCGCTGAGCAAGGCCGGCGGGGTCGGCCCGACGGCCGAGGCCACGGTCGCGGGCGCGTTCGCCGCCGTCCGCCCGGTCGCGCGGCCCCGCGCCCACGAGGCGCAGCTCGCACGCCGTCGCGAGCCGGCCCGCTCCTGAGCCGGGCGGTCCCGCGCACGACGAGAACGACACGAGAAGGAGGAACCACATGACCGACGAGACCACCTTCCCGGCCCAGCAGCAGGAGCCCCCGGGCCTCACCGGACGCATGGACCCGGTGCCCGACCACGGGGAGCAGTCGTACCGCGGCACCGGGCGGCTCGAGGGCCGTCGGGCGCTGATCACGGGCGGCGACTCGGGCATCGGCCGCGCCGTCGCCATCGCGTTCGCGCGCGAGGGCGCCGACGTCGCCATCGGCTACCTGCCGGAGGAGCAGGAGGACGCCGAGGAGACGGCGCGCTGGGTCCGCGAGGCGGGCCGCACGTGCGCCCTCCTGCCCGGCGACGTCACCGACGAGGCGACGGCACGGGCCCTGCCCGGGCGCGCCGCGTCCGAGCTCGGCGGGCTCGACGTGCTCGTCAACAACGCCGGCTTCCAGATGGCGCGGCGCGAGTCGATCGAGGACGTCACGACCGACGAGATCGACCGGGTGCTCAAGACGAACCTCTACGCGCTGCTGTGGATCACGCAGTCGGCGCTCGAGCACCTGGGCGAGGGGGCGGCGATCGTCAACAACTCGTCGATCCAGGCGTTCCAGCCGTCGACGTCGCTCCTCGACTACGCGTCGACGAAGGCGGCGATCAACAACCTCACGGTGAACCTCGCGGCCGAGCTCGGCCCGCGCGGCATCCGCGTGAACGCCGTCGCGCCGGGACCGATCTGGACGCCGCTCCAGCCGGCTACCCAGCCCGAGGAGAAGATCGAGCAGTTCGGGAAGGACACCCCGCTGGGGCGCGCGGGCCAGCCCGCGGAGGTCGCCCCGGCGTTCGTCTTCCTCGCCTCCCCGACGGACGCGAGCTACGTGTCCGGCACCGTCCTCGGTGTCACGGGAGGCAAGCCCGTGTTCTGACGGGCGCCATCCTCACCGGGGGAGGCGCGGACGGTTCGGCCGAGGGCCGCGTCTCGCTCGGGAAGGGTCGGAGGGTGGGCGTCCGCGCCCGCCCGGGGGCGGGTCCGTCGCGAGAGCGACGGCGCCCGTGAGAGGGTCACCAGCCGCCACGCCTTGTGCGGGCGAGACGGCCGCCGCCCCCGCCCCGCCCCGGTGACGCCCGGGCGGGGCCTCCGGCACGACGTGCCCCGGTTCTCCGCGACGTAGGCTTGCCGCGGAGACAAGGAGAGCACCCATGAGCACCGATCGCAGAACGAGCGCCGAGCCGACCCCGGGAGGATCCGGAGCGCCGCTGACCGAGGTCCCCGTCGTCGACCTGATGGCGGAGGAAGCGACGGTCGCGGGCCTCGTGGCGGACGCCGCCCGCGCCCTGGCCGACGAACCTACGCTGCAGCAGACCCTCGACCGGGTCGTCGAGCTCGCCGTCGCGATGGTCGACGGGTGCGACGAGGCCGGCATCTCGCTCGTGACCCGCCGCCGCATCGAGAGCGCGGCCGTGTCGGACCCGGTCGTCGCGCGCGGGGACGCGCTCCAGTACGAGTTCGACGAGGGCCCGTGCCTCGACGCCATCCGCGAGCACGCGCTCGTGGAGTCCGGGGACGTCGCGGCGGACCCGCGCTGGCCGCGGTGGGCGCCGCGCGTCTCGGGCGAGCTCGGCGTCCGCTCCATGCTGTGCGTGCAGCTCTACACGTCGGAGAACGCGCACGGCGCGCTCAACATGTACTCGGGGTCGCGGGCCGCGTTCGGTCCGGACTCCCACCACCTCGCGTCGACGTTCGCCGCCGTCGCAGCCGCGGCGATCTCGGCCGCGCGGACCGAGGAGCAGCTCCAGTCCGCCGTCCAGACCCGCACGCTCATCGGGCAGGCCCAGGGCATCATCATGGAGCGGTACTCCCTGACCCCCGGCCGCGCGTTCGCCGTGATGAGTCGCGTGTCCCAGGACGCGAACATCAAGCTCGTCGACGTCGCCCGCGAGATCGTCGAGACGCGGCGCATCCCCGGCGTCGGCGCGCCCGTGGGGGACTGAGCCCCGGCGCTCAGCCGCCGGTGGCCGGCTCGTCGGCGCACGGCGCCTCGAGCAGCGCGTCGACCCGGCGTCGGACCGACTCGTCGAGCAGGGGCCCGGCCGTCTCGGCGCCGCCGACCACGCCCTCCACGAGGCGCCGGGCGAGCTCGCGGACGGGGACGTTCACGTCGTTCGAGCGGCGGCGCAGCACCTCGAACGCGTCGTCGGGCCCCGTGCGCAGCGCCGCCATGAGCACGCCCTTGGCCTGCTCGATCACCGAGCGCGACGCGTCCGCGGCCCGGATCGACGCGGTCGCCGCGCGCCGCGCGGCCTCGGCGTGAGCCGTCGTCAGGTCGACGAAGTAGCCCACGACGTGCGCCCAGGGCAGCTCCCCGCCCGGGTTCTTCCCCTGCGCCGCGACGGCGAGCGTGCGAGTAGCGCCCGTCGCGTCCACGATGCGGTGCATGGACCCGAACGGCTCCCCGGTCCGGGCGGCCTGCGCGAGCTCGCTCGCGACCCGCTCCCGGTCCTCGGGGTGCTTGTGCGACAGCACGAGGGCGGTCGTCGGTACGACCTCGCCCGGCGCGAAACCGTGCATCTCGTACACCTCGTCGGACCACCACCACGTGTCGGTGGCGATGTCCACGCGGAAGCGGCCGACCGGCTGGGGGTCACCCGGGCCGAGGGCGGCGAGGAGGTCGGCGAGAGCGGGCGGGACGACGTCGTCGGGCTCGGTGGCGTCGGCGGGCAGGGCAGCGTCCATCGATGGGGGTCCCCGGAGATCGAGCAGGACGGAGCCGATTCCTGACCCCAGCAGAGTGAAGATTATCCCAGCGTCGGCGCGAGGGAGGAAACCATGACCACGCAGGTCAGCGACGGGCGGGACGAGTCGGCCGAGGAACGGTCCGACCGGAACTGGGCGGAGCTGCTCCAGGAGCTGCGCGTCATGCAGATGGGTGTGCAGATCCTCACGGGCTTCCTGCTCACGCTGCCCTTCCAGCAGCGCTTCGGCGACCTCGACACCGTCCAGACCGGTGTCTACCTCGCGCTCGTCGCGCTGGCCGTGCTGTCCACCGGCCTGTTCGTGACGCCGGTGAGCCTGCACCGCACGCTCTTCCGTCGGCACCGCAAGACGACGCTCGTGACCCTGAGCGACCGGATCGCGCGGCTCGGCGTGCTCGTCCTCGCGTTCGTCGTCACCGGGACCGTGCTGCTCGTCGTCGACGTCGTCGTCGACCGGACCGCGGCCCTGTGGTCGAGCGGCTGCACGCTCGTGCTGCTCGTCGGCCTCTGGTTCGTCCTCCCGCGCCTCGTCGCCCGCGACCCGTCCTCTCCCGCCTCCCCCTGACCCCGCGATCACGACCTCTCGCCACACGAGGTAGAGAGGCAGAGCCGTGGTTCGCGCGAGGAAGAGCCCCGGTCGCGCGAGGTAGAGCTGTGGTCACGCGAAGTAGAGCCGTGGTTCGCTGAGGTAGAGCCGTGGTCACGCGAAGTAGAGCCGTGGTCAATCGCGGAGACCGTGGTAGAGCCGGGCGCCGTCCCCCGGCCGCCCCGCGCCGGGCCGGAGGGCCGAGCGACACCCACTGTCCACCATGGGCCGCGGCCTCCGGCGAGCAGGTGATTGTGGCCCGTAGGTCGACCAGGACGAGCCCAGATCACCTGCTCGCCACCGAGTTCCGACGTGAGCGCGGTGACCGGTCGGCGGTGCGGTGCGAGCGCACGTGACACCGCGGGCAGTCGCTCGAGAAGGGGAGACCCAGAGGTGAGACGACGCCGGGCGGGGTGGGTGGGGGTGCCGCGTCGTGGCGGGCCTGGCGAGAGCCGCGAGGAACGAGCGGCGGATGGTAGACGCGGCACCACCACCCACCCTGCCCACCCAGGACGACCACGCGCCGTCGGGCATGACCACGGCTCTAGCCCGCGTGTCCACGGCTCTACTTCGCGTGACTACGGCTCTACTTCGCGTGACTATGGCTCTACCTCGTCTGGCCACGGCCTCTCGCGGAGGGTCAGGAGGACGACGCGGAGGCGCGGGCCCGGACGCCCCGACGGACGGGGCCGAGGGTGAACAGCAGGGTCAGCAGGGCTGTGAGGGCGAGCAGGCCGAAGCCGAGGCCGTAGGTGCCCTCGAGCTGGTAGACGGCGCCCATGAGCAGCGGCGGGATGAACCCGCCGAGGCCGCCCGCCGCACCGACAAGGCCGGTGACCGCACCGACCTTCTCGACCGGCGCGACCTTCGAGACGAGGGCGAACGTCGCGCCCGACGACGCGCCGAGCGCGGCGGCGAGGCCGAGGAACGCGATCGTCCCGACCGGCACGAGCGACGGCTGGAACGCGACGACCGCGGCGAGCGCCGTGACGACGGCGAAGCACACGACGGACACGGGCACGCCGCCGAACCGGTCGGACAGCGCGCCGCCGACGGGCCGCATGACGACGGCGAGCACGACGAACCCGGCGGTGCGGGCCGCGGCGTCGGACGCGGTGAGGTCGTAGGCGTTGACGAGGAACGTCGGCAGGTAGACGGAGAACGCGACGAACCCGCCGAACCCGACGGCGTACAGCCAGGAGAGCTGCAGGGTGGCGGGGAGGCGGAACGTCGCCCAGGTGCGGGACCAGAACCCGCCTGCGGGGGCGGCCGCGCGGCCGGGCGGGACGCGCAGCAGCAGCCACGACACGACGGCGAACACCGCGAGGACGGCGGCGACGAGGAGGAACGGGGCGGCGTCGCCCCACGCGTCGCGGATGCGGACGGTGGTGAACGCGGAGATCGCGGTGCCGCCCATCCCCATGCCGAAGATCCCGACGGCGGTGCCGCGCCGCGCGGGCGGGTACCACGCGTTGACGAACGGCACCCCGACGGCGAACGCGGTGCCGCCGAGACCGAGGAAGAACCCGCCGACGATCAGCCAGACGAAGCTGTCCGCGACGAGCCCGACGAACAGCACGGGCAGGATCGTCAGCGCGCTGACCAGGGGGAACATGATGCGCGCGCCGTACCGGTCGGTGAGCGCTCCCACGGGGATGCGGCCGAGCGACCCGACGACGACCGGGACGGCCACCAGCACGGACACCTGCACGTCGGTGAGGTCGTACTGCTGCCCGTACGCCGCGCCGAGCGGGCTGATGAGCGCCCAGGCCCAGAAGTTCACCGCGAAACCGATGGTCGCGAGGACGAGCATGAGGGTCGGGGAGGTGGACGTCGACGTCGTCGTCGCGGCGGGTCCGGCGGCCCTGCCCGCGTCCTGCTGCGCCATGGCGACTCCTGGGGGGAGGTGCCCGTCGTCGGGCACGGGGGAGGTCGTTGCGTCGAGCACCTCCACGCTAACGACGCTCCCCGCGCCGCGCGCGGGGAACCCCCCGTACCGTGGGGGCGTGCTCGACTGGCTCTTCGGGGGCGTGGCCCTGCTCAACGTGTACGCGCTCGCCCTCGTGGTGCTGCGCGCATCGCTGTACCGCACGCGCCTGTACCGGCCCATGCTCCTCAACATCGGGCTCTCGATCGCGCCCGTCATCGTGCTGGGGATCGTGGTCGTCGTCGACGCGGTGCTCATCGCGGGCGGTGCCCCGTCGTGGGCGGTCGTGGCGTGCGCCGTCCTCGGGTTCGGCGTCTGGCTGCTGCTCCTGCCGAACGCGGGCTACCTCGTCACGGAGCTGAACTACAGCCACCGCCAGGAGGGCGAGGAGGTCCCGCTCTGGTACGACATCGTGGCCGTGCTGACGCTCGCCCTGTCCGGGGTGATGAACACGCTCGTCAACGTGTTCCTCGCGCAGGCGCTGCTCGCGATCGTGCTCTACCCGGACGACGACGCCCCGTTCCGCCGGCCCGTGTCGTGGGTCGTGGTGCTCGTCGTGCTGGCGCTCGTCTCCGTCGGGATCTACCTCGGCCGCTACGTGCGGTTCAACAGCTGGGACCTCGCCCACCCGGTCCAGTTCGTGCGCAAGCTCGTGCGGCACTTCCGGGCGCGCGGCGCCGCGCTGGACGCGCTGCTCTTCGTGCTCCTGCACACGCTGTTCTTCGCGGTCATGTACGCGATCGTCATGGGCCCGGTCACGACGCTCCTCGTGCGCGGGGCCTGACGGCCCGTGGCGGTCCAGCGACGGTCCCGTGGCGGCCCGTAAGATGCGCGCCGTGACGTCGACCGCGCCGAAGGCCGCCCGGGGCGTGCCGCTGCTCCGCGCCGTCGTGGGCACGTGGCCGCGCCGCGTGGCGCTCGCCGTCGTCCTGGGGGCCGTCGTCGGCACGACGGCGGCCGGCGGGCTCGCCCGCCACGACGCCGCCGACGCGGGGCCGGCCCGGGCTGCCGCGGGGGAGCCCGTCGCCACGGGACCGTTCGACCTCACCGTGCGCTCGTGGTCCGTGACGGACACCGTCCAGGTCTCCGCGCTGGAGGACTCCGGGGCGGACGCGTGGCTCGTCGTGGTGGTGGGCGCGCTCGACACGGACCGCGAGTCGCGGCGGCTCGACCGCGCCGCGGTGACGCTCCCCGACGAGCTGCCCGGTGGTCTGGCGCTCGCGGGCGACGCGGAGCCCGACCGCCCGGACCCGACGCTGCTCGTGCGTGACGCGTCCGCGTACCCGGTGCTGTCGCCGGGCCTCGCCGACGACGTCGCGCTCCTGTGGCCCCTGACGGTGCCGGGGCAGGGCGGTGCGGTGGTCGCGACGCCCGACGAGCCGCTGACCGTGACCGTCCCGACGTTCCGGTACCGCGACATGACGGTCGGCGGCGGCCGTCGGTGGGCCGAGACGGGCGCCGTCACGCTCGTGGACGTGCCGGCCGGGGACGTCCCGCCGGAGATCGTGGACCCGCCCGAGACGGAGGACGGCTGGTGACCGAGGAGGCGACCGCCGTGGCAGCGGTCGGGCCCGAGGCGCCGGACGCGCGCTCGCGGCGGACCGGCCGGGCCGTGACCGTGGCCCTGCTCGTCCTCGCGGTGGGGGCGGGGGCCGCGGTGTCGCGCGTCGACACGTGGTGGCCCACGCTCACGCCGACGACGTCGCGGGGCGCCGTGGGCGAGGTCGTGACCGCGGGTCCGGTGCGCGTGCGGGTCGACGACGTCCGCACCGGCACGACGCTCGACGACGGCGCGGGCCCGCTGACGACCGACGGCGTCTGGGTCGTCGTGGACCTCGCGGTGTCCGGGACGACGGGCGAGGCGAGCGTCGACGTGGTCGAGCTGCGCGACGCCGTCGGACGGGACCACGAGGCGTCGCACCGTGTGAGCAACCAGGTGCTGAGCACGTTCGCCGACCCGGACGTCCCCGAGGCGGGGACCGTCGCCGTCGAGGTGCCCGCGCGGGCGCTGGAGGGCGGCCTCGTGCTGCGTGTGCTCACGGAGCACCAGGACGCGGACCTCGACCGTCCCCAGGCGATCGCCGAGGTCGACCTCGGCCGCGTCGCGCCGCCCGCCGCGGGGGACTCCGTGGAGACGGTGCGTCCCGCGCTCGTCCCGGGCGGGTGGGACGCGTGAGCGCCGGCTGGTGGCGGACCAACCGCTGGTGGCTGCCGGTGCTCGTCGTCGCGCTCGGAGCCCTGGGCTGGCTGACCTGGCGGTCGGACGAGGTGCAGGCCTGGTGGTCGGGCGAGCCGCGCGTCGCGCACGCCGCGGACGCCGAGGGGTGGGCCCAGGTCGGGGACGTGCGGGCCCGGCTCGCGGGTCTCGAGGCGGTCGACGGGCTCGACGACGGGTACGGCGGCCGGATCGAGGCGCCCGACGGCTACACGCTCTGGGCGGCCGACGTGTCGCTCCGCTCCGACGCGCCGCCCGCCCCCGAGGGCGCGGAGGAGACCTTCTCGTCGTGCGAGGTGCTGCTCCGGGACACGGCCGGCCGGGAGTTCGCGGCGGGCGCGTCGGCGCTCGCGGGCATGCCGTACCCCGAGGCGCCGGGCTGCACGGGTGCCGTCTCCAGCCGCAGCACGCAGTACTTCCTCACCCCCGACGACGCCGAGCCCGCCGAGGTGCGTCTCGTCGAGCCGAGCCTCCTGCCGGCGTACTGGTCCCTCCCCGTCGCTGACGTCGGCTGACCGCCGCCCGGCGGGGTGCCGCGTCAGCGGGCCGCGGCCGCGCCGACGGCGGTCGGCGCGCTCTCCGTCCCGGTGTCGACCACGGGGCCCGGCTCGGCCCGCCGCGCCGCGCGCCGCGTGCGCAGCGCGGACGGCAGGCCCAGGCTCGCGAGCAGCGCGTCGGCCGCGGCGGCGAGCAGGACGGTCGTGAGCACCTGCACGACGACGGTCCCGACCGTCTCCAGCGGGCCGACGAGCGCGCGCCACGCGACGATCCCCGGCTGGCCGACGACCGCCTGCGCGGCGGTGAGCACGACCTGCTCGGTGAGCGTGAGGAGCGCGAACGCGACGCAGAAGAGCAGCACCGCGCTCCAGCGGCTGCGCCACAGCATCCCGAGCGCGCCGACGAGGCCGCCGAACCGCCGGCCCGGGTCGAGCATCAGCGCCCAGGCCCGCTGGGCACCGCTCTCGCCGAGCGTCCGGTTGAACCGGTCGACGGCGCGGGCCGTCCGTCCGGTCGCGTCGCCGTCGCTGGGCGCCGCGTGGGCGGGGTCGACGACGTCGATCGCCTCCACGCCGTACACGATCGTCCCGAGCGTGAGCCACGCGAGCGGGACCACGAGCCCGGTGACGACGCCCGCGACGAGGAGGGACGTCGTCGGACCCACGGCCTCGACGAGCGGCTTGAGCGCGTCCACGCGGGCGACCACGCCGTCCCACCAGGTCGTCACCTCGACGACGACGACGCGCGTCGACCACCACTCGCGGACGCGACCGACGAGTGCCGTGACGGTGAACGCGCCGACGACGATCCACACGACCTCGCAGTAGCCCGCTGCGATGCGTACCGCGGCGGAGCGGGCGCTGCGCCGGGCGTCGTCGTCGCGCGCGGAGGCGCCGCGGTCGAGGCGCCGCGCGAGGCGTTCCAGCAGGGTGCGGGCGAGCAGCGCGCCCGCGACGACGAGCACGACGGTGAGCCCGAAGCCCTCGGGGACGGGGCTGGCGGTCTCGATCCCCGCCCCCGCCGCGAACGCGTGGTCGAGCGCGGCGGAGTCGATGTACGCCTGCCAGTCGGAGGACAGACCGCCGTAGAACTCGTAGATGACGAGGTAGGGGACGAGGACCGAGGCGATCGATCCGAGCAGCGCCCGGACCTCGAGCCGGTCCCGCTCCGTGCGCGGCTCCCGCCGCAGCACGTGCAGCATGACGACGATCCCGACGACCGTCGCGAGCGGCGAGAAGCACAGCACCAGGAGGCCCAGCACGCCCGACGACGGCGCGACGGCGAGCGCGGCCCGAAGGGCGAGCTCGTGCAGCACCTGCGCGAGGACGGCGACCGCGACGAGCGCGGGCCAGTGCCGGGCCAGGAGCCGGCCGGCGTCGGCGAGGACGCGCAGGCCGGCGCGCAGCATCGGGTCCTGAGGAGGCGTCGGGCTCGCCGGCGGGGCGGTCACGCGCGCCAGGCTACCGGGCGGCCCGGCCTCCCTCGCGCGGAGGGAGGCCGGGCCGGACGTCAGGCGCGCGAGGCGAGGCGGGCGACGACGCGCTTCGCCTCCTTGCCCGCGAAGCGGCGGGCGAGGACGCCGACGCCCGCGGCGACGGCCGCGAAGGTCACGGCCTGGACGACGCCGACCTCCTCGTCGTCGAGGTCCTTCGGGGCGTCGTGCCCGGTGACCTTGGCCCAGACGAACGTCACGAGCTTCTGCGCGGCCCAGCCCGCGGCGAAGGTCAGGGCGACGGTCCCGACCTTGAGGGCCAGGGTCTGCTCGGTCTCGTTCGTGTCGGCCACGAGGGGTCCTCCGTCGGTCGGGGCGCCGGGCGGCGCCGGGCGTGCTCGCACGACCACCGTAGTGCGAAGTCGCCGCCCACGCGCCGCCCGGCGCGCTCGCCCGGCGCGCTCGCCCGGCTCAGCCGTGGCTCACCGCGTCCAGGACGGGGAGGCGTGCGGCGCGCACCGCGGGCCACACCGCGGCGACGACGCCCACGACGCCCGCGAGCACGAGCATCGCGCCGAGCTGGGCCCACGGCACGGCGAGGGTCGTGAAGCCCTCGTCCGCGAGCACCGACGGGAGCGCGGCGGCGAGCCCGGTCCCGACCACGAGCCCGACCGCCGTGCCGAACACGGCGACGAGCACGGACTCGATGACGATCGTCGTCGCGAGCTGGGCCCGCCCGAGCCCGACGGCGCGCAGCAGCCCGATCTCGCGCGTCCGCTCCGCGACGGACAGGGCGAGCGTGTTGACGATGCCGAGCACGGCGACGAGCACGGAGAGCCCGAGCAGCGCGTAGACGATCGCGAGGACCGACTCGACCTGTCCTGCGACCTCCCCGGCGAACTCGTCGGCGTCGAGCACGGACGCGACGACGTACGGCGCGACGGCGTCGGTCACCGCGGCCCGCACGGCCGGGAGGTCCGCGCCGGGCTCGGTGTCGAGGAAGAGCATCTCCGTCGTCGTCGCGCCGACGGAGGCCGCCACGTCGGGCGGCAGGAGCAGGTCGACGGAGAACGCGTGCGAGTCGACCACCGCGCCGATGCGCACCTCCCGGGCCGGGAGGTCGGGCCGTGCCGGGTCGGCGAGCGTCAGGACGTCGCCCAGCGCCCAGCCGTGCTCGTCGAGCGCGTCCGCCATGACCGCGGCCTCGCCCCGCGCGTACGCGGCGAGGTCGCCCTCGGTCGCGGTCGTGCGCACGGAGCGGCCGAAGCCCTCGGCGGGGAAGCCGACGACGAGCTGCGGCTCCCCGTCGACGACGACCTGCCCGTACGTCGTGACGTCGACCGCCGCGACGCCGGGCACGGCGCGGACGTCGCCCGCGACCCCGTCGGGCAGGTACGGCATCGCCGAGCGGACGACGAGGTCGGCCGCGGTCTCCTGGTCGACGATGTCCTGCACGGAGACGCGGGTGGACAGCGCGAGGACGGACGTCGTCGAGACGAGCGCCATCCCGACGACGAGCGCGCCCGCGGTCGCCGCGGTCCGCCGCGGCTGGCGCGTGACGTTGCCGCGCGCGAGACCGCCGAGCGGGCGGACCAGCGCGACGAACGGCGCGGCGAGGACGGTCAGCACCGGGCCGACCGCGAGCGGCGCGAGGAGGAGCACGCCCGCGACGACGCCGGCCGCGCCGAGACCGAGGAGGGGCGCGCCCCCGCTGCCGGCCACGGCCGCCGCGACGACGAGCCCCACGCCCGCGAGCAGCGCGAGGGTACCGGCGACGGCACGGGCCCGCCCCGTCCCGGTGGGCCGGACGACGTCGGCGCGCATCGCCTCCACCGGGCGCACGAGCGCGGCGTGCCGCGCGGGCAGGGCCGCGGCGAGCACCGAGACCACGATGCCGACCACGAGCGGGACGACGACCCCCGCGGTCGTGACGGGCAGCGTGCCGGACAGCTCCATGCCGACCGCGCCCAGGCCGGTCCGGGCGAGCTCCGCGAGGCCGAACCCCGCCCCGACGCCGAGCAGCGCGCCCACGGCCCCGACGACCGCCGCCTGCCCGACCACGGAGCCGAACACCTGCCCCGGCGACGCGCCCACGGCGCGCAGGAGCGCGAGCTCGCGCGTGCGGCGTCGGACGTGCATCGAGAACGTGGTGGTGATGATGAACGTGCCGACGAACAGCGCGAGCGCGGCGAACACCAGCAGGAACGTCGAGACGAACCCGAGCTGGTCGGCGATCGCGTCGCTCGTCTCGGCCCGCAGCTCGGCGCCCGTCAGCGCCTCGGCGCCCGCGGGGAGCGCGGTCGCGACGGCGTCGCGCAGCGCCTCGGGGGAGACGTCGTCGGCCGCGTACAGCGCGACCGACGGGACGAGGCCGTCGGGCGCGTACGTCGCGGCGGCGGTCCCGGCGTCGAGCAGGACGATCGTCGCGCCCGCCATCGGCGCGGACAGCGAGACCTCGCCGACCACGCGCACGGGCCGCACGGCGTCGCCGAGCACGACGTCGGTCGTGCCGCCCACCGCGAGGCCCGACGCCGCGAGCGTCGCCGACTCGAGCGCGACCTCGCTGCCGTCGCGGGGTGCGCGGCCGTCGACCACCTGCGGGCCGGGGTCGCGGGGGTCGTAGGCGACGCCGATGCTCGGCGCCTGGCTGCCGAGGACCGCGGTCCCGTCTGCACCCACGAGCACCGCGGGACCGCTCACCTCCGGGAGCGCGAGCGCGACGTCGTCGCGCGCGCCGAGGTCGCGCGCCAGGTCCGCCGGGACGAGGCTGCGCGCACCGCCGACCTGGGCCGTCGCCGACATCAGCGCGTCCCCGGCCGACACCGCGCCGCGCACGTACGCGTCCGCCTGGACCGACGAGGCGACGATGCCGTCGAACGTGGTCGCGAGCATCGCGCGCAGCGCGAACGTGCCGGTCACGAACGCGACGCCGATCGTCACCGCGAGGACCGAGAGCACGAGCTGCGCGCCGTGGGCGCGCACGCCGCGCAGCGCGATCCGGCCCATCATCGGGCGGCCGCCGTCGTCGGTGCCGGGGTGGCGTGCGCCGGGGCCGACGCGGCGGGCGTGAGGGAGCCCAGCGTGTCGAGGACCGCCTGCGGCGTGGGGTCGTGGAGCTCGGTCACGAGGCGGCCGTCCGCGAGGAAGAGCACCCGGTGGGCGTACGACGCGGCGGTCGGGTCGTGCGTGACCATCGCGACGGACTGGCCGAGGTCGTCCACGGACGCGCGCAGGAAGCCCAGGACCTCCGCGGCGGCGCGCGAGTCGAGGTTCCCCGTCGGCTCGTCCGCCAGCACGATCGCGGGACGCGACACGAGCGCCCGCGCGCACGCGACGCGCTGCTGCTGCCCGCCCGACAGCTCGGCGGGCCGGTGCCCCAGGCGGGGGCGCAGGCCCACGGCGTCGACCACGCGGTCGAACCACTCCCGGTCGACGGGACGGCGGGCGATCGCGAGCGGCAGCACGATGTTCTCCTCCGCCGTGAGCGTCGGCACGAGGTTGAACGACTGGAAGACGAACCCCAGGCGCGTGCGCCGCAGGCGCGTCAGCCGGCGCTCGCTCATCGCGGAGACGGTCTCTCCGTCGACGACGACGGTCCCCGCCGTGGGGGAGTCGAGCCCTGCGAGGCAGTGCAGGAGCGTGGACTTCCCGGACCCGGACGGGCCCATGATCGCGGTCAGCCGACCCTTCTCGACGTCCACGTCCACGCCGTCGAGCGCCCGGACCGCGGCCTCGCCGCGCCCGTACGTCTTCACCAGCCCGCGCGCGGTCGCGATCGCGGGTCGCGCACCGTCCTCAGCGCCCTCAGCGGGCGCGCCCTCGCGCGGGGTGCTCCGCTGTGCCGCACCTGTCGTCGTCACGTCCTCGTCCGTCCTCTCGTCGTGCCCCTGCCGGCGCGTCGTGGCTCACCGCGCCGCGTCGTGTCCTGGTGGCCGCCGGGCTCCCGGCGGCCGTACCGACCCTCCCGCGACGCGCACGCCCGCGGCATCGGGGACGAGCCCCGAGCCGCCCCTGGTCCGCGGTCGCCCGTGCTCAGGGTCCTCTCAGGGGACTCTCGGGGTGAGGGGCCGGTGTAGGCTCGCGGTGAACGACAGGGGAGCTCCTGGAGGAGCTGAGAGTGCGGACCACCGCAGACCCTCGAACCTGATCCGGTTAGCACCGGTGGAGGAAGTCGGGAATCTCGATCACCTGCTCGCGCGGTCCGTCGCGCCCACCCGGCGCGCGGCTCGTCGGGCCGGTGGACCCCTCCTGAACGTCCAGGGAGGACACATGCAGCACACGACCACCGTCGCCCGCCGCGGCCGGGCCCTCGCGACCGGCGTGGGCGCGACGCTCGCGCTCCTCGCCCTCGCGGCCTGCTCGGGGGGCGACGGCGCCGGGGGCGACGACGCGTCGTCGGGCAGCGGGGGCACCGTGACTCTGGTGACCCACGACTCCTTCGCGGTGAGCGACGACGTGCTCGCCGCGTTCGAGGAGGAGAGCGGGCTCACGGTCGAGCAGGTCGCGCCCGGAGACGGCGGTGCGCTGGTCAACCAGCTGATCCTCACGAAGGACTCGCCGCTCGGCGACGTCGTGTTCGGGATCGACAACACCTTCGCGTCGCGCGCCATCGACGAGGGCGTCCTCGAGCCGTACACGCCCGCGGACGTCTCGGAGTCCGCGGCGTCGTACGCGGTCGGCGACGGCGGCGAGCTCACCGCCGTCGACCTCGGGGACGTGTGCGTCAACGTGGACCACACGTGGTTCGCCGACGCGGGGATCCCCGAGCCCGTGACGCTCGAGGACCTGGCGAAGCCCGAGTACCGGGACCTCCTCGTCGTGACCAACCCCGCGACGTCGTCGCCGGGCCTCGCGTTCCTCCTCGCGACCGTCGGGGCGTTCGGCGAGGACGGCTGGGAGGACTACTGGGCGGACCTGCGCGCCAACGGCGTGAAGGTCGTCGACGGCTGGTCGGACGCGTACTACGTGGACTTCTCCGGCTCGGAGGGCGCGGGCCCGCGCCCGCTCGTGCTGTCGTACTCGACGTCGCCCGCGTTCACGCTCACCGAGGACGGCTCCGCGTCGACCACGGGCGCCCTGCTCGACACGTGCTTCCGCCAGGTCGAGTACGCGGGCGTGCTCGCGAACGCGAAGAACCCCGAGGGCGCGCAGCAGCTCCTCGACTTCCTCGTGAGCGAGACGTTCCAGGCCGACGTCGCGGACCAGATGTACATGTACCCGGCCGACGACTCCGTCGCGCTGCCCGACGGCTGGGCCGAGCTCGCGCCGCTCGCCGACGAGCCCTTCGAGGTCGCGCCCGCGGACGTCTCGGCGCACCGCGACGAGTGGATCAAGGCATGGACGGCGACGGTCGTCGACTGACCCCCGGTCCACGAGCGACCACGGCTCTACCTCGCGGGGGAGAGCCGTGGTGAGGGGTCGGGAGGTCCGGCGGGGCGGCGTCGGGCGCGGGGTGCTGTGGGGTCTGGCGGCGGCCGTGCCGCTCGCGTTCCTCGGGGTGTTCTTCGCGTGGCCGGTCGTCACGCTCGTGGCGCGCGGGTTCGTCGGGGACGACGGCGGCCTCGACCTCTCGGGGTTCGCGGAGGTCTTCTCCGAGCCCCGCACGTGGCGGATCGTCGGCCTCACGCTCTGGCAGGCCGTGCTCGGCACGGCGCTGTCGCTGCTGCTCGGCGTGCCCGGCGCGTACGTGCTGTACCGGTGCCGGTTCCCCGGGCGGCGGGTCGTGCGCGCGCTCGTCACGGTCCCGTTCGTGCTGCCGACCGTCGTCGTCGGCGTCGCGTTCCGGTCGCTGCTCGTGCAGGGCGGCCCGCTGGGGTTCCTGCAGCTCGACGAGACGTTCGCGGCGATCGTCGTCGCGCTCGTGTTCTTCAACTACTCCGTGGTGGTGCGCACGGTCGGCGGGCTCTGGGAGCACCTCGACCCGCGCGCCGAGCAGGCCGCGCGCGCCCTCGGCGCGACGCCGTGGCGCGCGTTCCGCACCGTGACGCTCCCGGCGCTGACGCCCGCGATCACGAGCGCCGCGTCGATCGTCTTCCTCTTCTGCGCGACGGCGTTCGGCGTCGTGCTCGTGCTCGGCGGCATCCGCTACGGGACCATCGAGACGGAGATCTGGATCCAGACGACCCAGTTCCTCGACCTGCGCACCGCGGCGGTGCTGTCGGTCGTGCAGCTCGTGGTCGTCGCGGCGGCGCTCACGGTCGCGAACCGCACGCGGGCCCGGCGCGAGCGGGCCCTGAACCTGTCGTCCTCGGCGTCGTCCGCGCACCCCCTGCGCCTGTGGCGCGACGGCCGCCCGACGGGCGACCTGGCGCCCGCGGCGCTCACCGCGGCCGTGGTCGTCGTGCTCGTCGGGCTCCCGCTCGGCACCCTCGTGGTGCGCTCGTTCCGTGTCCCGGGCGGCGGCTGGGGCCTCGACAACTACGCGAACCTCGGCACCACGGGCGGGCGCAACGCCCTGTCCGTCACCGTGTGGGAGGCGGCGGGCAACTCGCTGCGCACCGCCGCGCTCGCGACCGTGCTCGCCGTCGTGGTCGGCGGACTCGTGGCGCTCGTCGTGTCCCGGCGCCCGCGCTCGCGCGCGGGTCGGCGCGCGATCGCGGTGCTCGACTCGGTGTTCATGCTCCCGCTCGGGGTCTCCGCCGTGACGGTCGGGTTCGGGTTCCTCGTCACGCTCGACCGGCCGCTCGGCCTCGACGTCGACCTCCGCACGTCGGGGCTCCTCGTGCCGATCGCGCAGGCGGTCGTCGCGACGCCGCTCGTCGTGCGCACGGTCCTGCCGACGCTGCGCGCCATCGACCCGCGCCTGCGCGAGGCCGCCGCGACCCTCGGCGCCGCGCCCGGGCGCGTCTTCCGCACGGTCGACGGCCCGATCGCCGCCCGGTCGCTCGGGCTGGCGGTCGGGTTCGCGTTCGCCGTCTCGCTCGGGGAGTTCGGCGCGACGTCGTTCCTCGCCCGCCCGGACAGCGCGACCCTGCCGGTCGTGATCTTCCGGCTCATCGGCCGCCCGGGTGCCGAGAACTACGGCATGGCGCTCGCGGCGAGCGTCGTGCTCGCGCTGCTCACCGCGACCGTGATGCTGCTCGCCGAGCGGTTGCGCGGCGACCGACCCGGAGGAGAGTTCTGATGGTGCAGACCGACCCCGCCCCCGCGCGCACGGGCGCGCCGGAGCCGTCGCGCCCCGGCCCGGGGGAGGCCGCCGGGCTCGCGGTGCGCGACGTCGTCGTGCGGTACGGCGGCCGCGGCGCCGGGGGAGCGCGCACGGACCCCGGCACGACGGCGGTCGCGGGCGTCACGCTCGACGTCGCGCCCGGCGAGGTGCTCGCCCTGCTCGGGCCGAGCGGGTGCGGCAAGTCGAGCCTGCTGCGCGCCGTCGCCGGGCTCGAGCCGGTCGCGGCGGGCTCCGTGGCGTGGGACGGCCGCGACCTCACGGGCGTCCCCGTGCACCGCCGCGGGTACGGGCTCATGTTCCAGGAGGGCCAGCTCTTCCCGCACCGCGACGTCGCGGGCAACGTCGCGTACGGCATCGCGGGGCTGCCGCGCGCCGCGCGGGACGCGCGCGTGACGGAGCTGCTCGACGTCGTCGGGCTCGCCGGGTACGAGCGGCGCGCGGTCGCGACGCTCAGCGGGGGCGAGCGCCAGCGCGTCGCGCTCGCGCGGTCGCTCGCGCCGCGCCCCCGGCTGCTCCTGCTCGACGAGCCGCTCTCCGCGCTCGACCGGGGGCTGCGCGAGCGCCTCGCGCTCGACCTGCGCGAGGCCCTGCGCGCCACCGGCACGACCGCCGTCTTCGTCACCCACGACCACGACGAGGCGTTCACCGTCGCCGACCGCGTCGCCGTCATGGACGCGGGCCGGCTCCTCCAGGTCGCGCCGCCCGAGGACCTCTGGCGCGCGCCCGCGTCGCGCCGCGTCGCGGAGTTCCTCGGCTACCAGGCGTTCGTCCCGCACGGGCCCGCGAACCTGCTCGCGGTCGGCCCGCGCGGCCTGCGCCTCACGACCGAGGGCGTGCCGGCGTCGGACGACGCGTGGGACGCGACGGTCGTCGGGAGCGTCTTCCGCCGCGGCGCGGTCGAGGTGACCGTCGACGTCGACCTGCCCCGCGCCGACGGCGGTGCGCCCGCCCGGCTCGTGGCGCTCGCGGGCGCCCCGTCGGTCGCGGAGCCGGGCGACCGGGTGCGGGTCGTCGTCGACCCGGCGGGGTGCGCCGTCGTGCCGGCCTGACGTCCCGGCCTGACGTCCGGCCTGGCGCCCCCGGCGGGCCGCCCGGGCCGTGCGACGAGCGAGAGCGCCGCAGCCGACCTAGCGTCGGGGGATGGACGACGTGACGACCGGTGACCACCCCCCGGAGAAGAACGGCAGCAAGTCCGCGAAGATCCTGTACCGCCCCGTCGGCATCGTCAGCTCCGTCGTGGGCGGGCTCGTCGCCGGGCAGGTGTTCAAGCAGATCTACAAGCGGGTCTCGCCCGGCCATCGCAAGGACGCCCCGACACCCCTGCAGTCGGAGTACCCGCTCAAGGAGATCGTGCTCGCGGCGCTCCTGCAGGGGGCGATCTACGCGGTGGTGAAGGCGCTCATCGACCGCGGCGGGGCGCGCGCGTTCGAGCGCTGGACGGGGGAGTGGCCCGGCGACTGACGGTCAGTCGAGGCCCGCGGCGTGGACGAGCAGCGCGACCTGCGTCCGGTTCTCCAGCCCGAGCTTGAGCAGCACGTTCGACACGTGGGCCTTGACCGTCGGGACGCTGAGGAACAGGCGCGCGGCGATGTCCGCGTTCGTCGCGCCGCGGCCGAGCTCGACCGCGACGTCGCGCTCGCGCCCGGTGAGCGCGTCGAGCGCGGCCCGGGCCCGCTCGCGCTGGCCGCCCGCGTCGGCGACCGACGTCATGAGACGCCGCGCGATCTCCGGCGACAGCACGGGCTCGCCCGTCGCGGCAGCGCGCACGGCGGCGACGATCCGCTCCGGCGGCATGTCCTTGAGCAGGTAGCCGGACGCACCGGCGTGCAGGGCGCCGACGACCTCCTCGTCCGTGTCGAACGTCGTGAGCACGACGACGGCGGGCGCGTCCGGCCGTGACCGCACGCGCCGCGTGGCCTCGATCCCGTCGACGCGCGGCATCCGCAGGTCCATGAGCACGACGTCGGTCGGGTGCGCGTCGAGCACGGTCGCCACCTCCGCGCCGTCGGCGGCCTCGCCGACGACCTCGATGCCGTGCGCGCCGTCGAGCATGAGGCGGAGCCCGGCGCGGACCAGCGCGTCGTCGTCGACGATCACCAGGCGGGTGCGCGCGGTGTCCCGGGGGACCGCCCCGGTGTCGTGGTGGCCGCTCCCGCGCGGGGCGTCCCCGCGCCCACCCTGCTCCGTCACGCGTCCCACGGTAGCCGCACGTCGAGCACGAACCCCGCGCCGTGCGCCCCCGCGTCGAAGGTCCCGCCGAGCAGGTCGACGCGCTCGCGCAGGCCGACCAGGCCGGTGCCGGAGCCGGCGCCCGAGCCGCTCGCTGCGTCGGCACCGCCCGCGGCGCCCCCCGCCCCCGCACCGCCCGCGCCGACGGGGACGTGGCGCGGGCGGCCGTCGGACACCGTGACCCGGACCTCGCCCGCCCGGGCGACGACGCGGAGGGTCACCGGGCCGCCCGGCGCGTGCCGCCGGGCGTTCGTCAGCCCTTCCTGCGCGACGCGGAACGCCGCGACCGCGACCGTCGGCGGGACGTCGGCCGACCCGGTCCGCTCGTAGGTCACCACGCCGCCCGCGTCGCGCGCCTCCACGACGAGCCGCTCGACGTCGTCGAGCGTCGGCTGCGGCGACAGCGCGTCGGTCCCGCCGGGCCCGGGTTCCGTGCGCAGCACCCGCACGACGTCGCGCAGGTCGTCGAGCGCGGAGCTCACCCCGGCGCGCACCAGGCCTGCGGCGCGGGCGAGCCGCTCCGGGTCGGCGTCCGGCCGGTACTCGAGCGCGCCCGCCGTGGCGGCGAGGAGCGAGAGCCGGTGCGCGAGGGTGTCGTGCATCTCGCGCGCGATCCGGGTGCGCTCCGCGACGCGCGCCTCGGCGACGCGGCGCTCCTGCTCGTGCTCGGCGCGGCGCGCACGGTCCCGCAGCGACCAGAGCAGCTGGGCGCGCGCCTGCGCGTACAGGCCCCAGCCGAGCAGGGCGGCGTGCACGGCGAGGTCGCACAGGAGCCACCAGCCGAGCGGCAGCGCCTGCGGTCGCCACAGCGCCTGCACGGCGTGGCCGAGGAACCCGGCGACCGCGACCGGGAGCGCGGTGCGCAGCGGGTACCAGCGGGCGACCTGCAGGGTCGCGACGGTCGAGGCGGGCGTCGCGGCGCCCGAGCACGCCGCGAGCGAGGCGAGAACCAGCGCGCCGGTCACCGGGGCGTCGCGCGGGGTCCGCGACCACAGCAGGGGGAGCGCCGCCAGGGCGAGGACCGCGACGGCGACGTCGAGCCACGGTGCCGCGCCGGCGTCGTCCTGCGCGACGATCCCGGCGGTCGCGAGCGCCGTGAGCACCGCGACGGCGAGCCAGGCGAGCGCGACCACCCACCCCGGCACGAGGGGGCGCGTGCCGTCGCGGCGCGCCGCGGCCGTCGCGAGGACGGGGCGCCCGGCGAGGGGAGGGCAGTCGGTGGTGGTCATGCTCCGGACGCTAGGCGGCCCCCGGACGGCGGACCACCGACCAAGGTCGGGGGTCGCCGTCCGGCAGGAGGGCCGGGAGCCGACGCCGGTCGGTCCGCCCGCCGCCCTCCGGCCGGTGCGGGACGGCGCCTCCGGCCGCGAGCGTGGGGGCGTCGGCACCCGCCGGCCGCGGCCCCGGCCGCGCGAGCCGCGGCACCGCGCCGCGCGACGAAGGAGGAACGTCATGTCCACGACGCGGAGCACCTCGGACGGCACCTCGGACGGCACCCCGCGCGTCCCGCACCGTCCCCGCTCGTCGGCGCCCGACGGCGGGCCCGGCCCTGCGGCACAGGTCCACCAGCCCGAGGTCGAGGTTCGTGCACGTCGCCGCGTCCCGGGGGTCGGGGCGGGGCGGCGCGTCCCGCGCTGGCTCGTCCCGCCCGCCGCGGCGGTGCTCGCCGCCGTCGTGCTGCTGGCCGGGACGGCGCTCGGCGTCGACCCCGTGGTGCGCACCACGAGCGGGACGCAGACGGTCGGCGTCGTGGCGGCGGTCGTCGTGACGCTCGTCGTCGGGTACGTCGGGTGGGGCGTGCGTGCGCTGCTCGGCCGCCTGCGCTCGGGCGGGCGGCGGGCCTGGCTCGTGACGTGCGGCGTCGTGCTGCTCGTCTCCCTGCTCGGCCCGCTCGGAGCGGTGACGCCCGGCGCGGTGGCCCTGCTCGTCGTCGAGCACCTGACGGTGGGCGCGACCCTGACGCTGGCCCTCCGCCGCTGAACCTCGCCCCCCACCCACACCCTCTCCCCGCCCCCACCCCCGTCGAGCACGGGGTCGGCGACCGGGATCGGCCGGATCTGGTCGCTGACCCCGTGTTGAGCGGTCGCGTGGGGCGTGCTCGGCGCGCGACGATGAGTTCGTTCGGCCATGACGGTCTGCCCCCTCGTCCACCAGCCCGACCGGAAGGCCCACCCATGACCGCGACGATCGTGTCCACCCTGTTCCTCTCGCTCGACGGCGTCGCCGAGATCGACCCGGCGTGGCACTTCCCCTACTTCGACGACCACATGGCCGCGGCGGTGGACGAGGACTACCGGGACGTCGACGCGCTCCTCCTCGGGCGCGTCACGTACGACAGCTTCGCCGGCGCGTGGCCCGAGCGGGAGACCGCCGGGGGCGAGGACGCGGAGTTCGCCGCGCGGCTCGGGAACCTGCGGAAGATCGTGGCGACGCGCGGCGACCAGGACCTCGGCTGGCGGCACGTCGAGCGGGTCGACGGCGACCTCGTCGACGCGGTCCGCGCGCTCAAGGAGGAGCCGGGCCTCGGCAAGGTGCTCGTCGCCGGGTCGATCTCGGTGGTGCGCCAGCTCCTCGCCGCGGGGCTGCTCGACGAGCTGCGGCTGCTCGTCCACCCCGTCGCGGCCCGCACGGGCGAGCGGCTGTTCGACGAGGGCGAGCCCTTCTACCCCCTGACGCTCCTGCGCTCGGAGACGTTCCCCACGGGCGTCGTGCGGCTCGTCTACGCCCCGGGCGAGATCCCCGGGGACGTCGGCTACGACGACGTCAAGGACAAGGTGCCGTCCGGAGACGCCTGACGCGCGACGGCGACCACCGCGACGTCGTCCTCGCGGCCCGGGTCGTCGAACGCCGCGACGACGCGCTCGCACAGGACGGTCGGGCTCGCGCCGGCGTGCTGCGCCGCGACCCGGGCCAGCCGGTCCAGCGCGTCCACGAGCGACGCCCCGCGGCGCTCGACGAGACCGTCGGTCACGAGCACGAGGAGGTCGCCGGGGGCGAGCACGTCGTGGTGGGCGGGGCGGGCCTGCGGGCTCGGCACGCCGAGCAGGCGCGAGCCCGCCTTGGCCCGGTCGACCGTGCCGTCGGTGCGCACGAGGAACGCGGGCAGGTGGCCGGCGTCCGTGAGCTCGAGGGCGCCCGTGCGGGGGTCGAGCACGCACACGCACACGGTCGCGAACTCGGGGTGGTCCTCGCGCAGCGCCGCGTTGAGCAGGTCCAGCGCCGACGCGGCGTCGTGCCCCTCGCGCAGGTAGGCGCGCAGCGTGACCCGCACCTCCGCCATCACGGTCGCCGCGCGCAGGGAGTGGCCCTGGACGTCGCCGATGACGACGGCCACGCGCCCGTCCGGGAGGTCGAACGCGTCGTAGAAGTCGCCGCCGACGTCGAGCCGCGCGTCCGACGCCTCGTAGCGCGCGACGACCTCGACGCCGCCGCTCACCCGCAGCCCCGACGGCAGGAGCGCGCGCTGGAGCGCGAGGGCGATCCGGTGCTCCTCGGTGAACGTGCGCAGGTTCGACAGCGCGACCGTCGCGGCCTCCGTGAAGCGCGCGGCGGCCTCCTGCTCCTCCTCGGACAGCGGCTCGTCGCCGATCTCGATGCCGAGGCCGCCGACGAGCGCTCCGGACGCGTCGACGAGCCAGAGCGTGAACCAGGCCGACGGCCCGACGCCCGCCTCGGCGAGGAGCGGCTGCCACGGCAGGGGGACCTCGTCCGGGCCGAACACGGCGGTCGACGCCCCGGTCGGCGGGAGGACCGCCGTCGGGCCGCGCCCGCGCACGAGCGCGGCGCCCTCCGCGACGCAGACGGAGCGCAGCACGACCCCGGCCTCGGCGACGACCATGGAGATGACGGCGCGACCGAGGACCGCGCACGCGCCCCGGGCCGCGTGGTCGGCGACGGCCTCCGGCGAGCGCGCCTCGTGCAGGGGCACGAGCGCGTCGGTGAGCGCCTCCAGACGGCGGGCGGTGCGCCCGGCCCCGCGCTGCGCGTCGACGCGCCGGCACAGCGCGCTGATCGTCGCGAGGAACTCGTCCCGGTCGAGCGGCTCGGGCAGGTAGGCGTCCGCGCCGCCCTCCAGCCCGGCCGTCCGCGCGGCGGCGTCGACGTCGGTCGCGGAGACGTGCAGCACGGGGAGGTGCGCGGTCGCGGGGTCGCTCTTGAGGATCCGGCACACCTCGCGGCCCGAGAGGTCCGGCAGGTTCACGTCGAGCACGACGGCGTCGACCGGGGTCGTGGCGTGCTCGAGCGCGTCGCGGCCGGTCCCGGCCTCGACGACGCCGAACCCGGCCCGCCGCAGCCAGCTCGCCATGACGTACCGGTGCGCGGGCGTGTCGTCGACGACGAGCACGGTGCGGTCGGCGTTCATCGGCTCCGCACCTCGCGCCCCAGGGCCGCCACCAGGCGGTCGCGGTCGATCTCGGACTTCGCGAGGAACGGCACGTCGCCGATGCCGGGCGGTGGCGGGGCGCTCGACATGAGCACGGCCGCGGTGCCCGGGTGCACGTCGCGGATCCGCGACCGCAGCGCGAGGCCGTCCGTGCCGGGCAGGCACACGTCGAGGAGCGCGACGTCGGCCGGGCCGTCGTGCAGCAGCGCGAGCGCGTGCGTGGCGTCGTGCGCGACGCTGACGCGCGCGGCGGCGTCGCGGAGCATCGAGGCGACGACCGACGCGTAGGCGCGGTCGTCGTCGACGACGAGGACGTGCCCGAGCGGGGCGTCGCGCACGGGGGCCTCCTCGGGCTCCGGTCGCGCGGCGGGGGCGTCCTCGGGAGCCGCCGTGAGCGACGGGAGGCGCAGCGTGAAGACGCTCCCGGCGCCCGGGCGCGACGTCGCGACGAGCGTGCCGCCCAGCGCCTCCGACGTGCGCCGCGCGTACGGCAGGCCGAGGCCCGTGCCGCGGACGGTCGGCTGCAGGCGGTTCGGCACCTGGACGAACTCCTCGAACACGGCGTCGAGCTGGTCGGCGGGGATCCCCAGACCCGTGTCGCGCACGTCGAACCGCACGACGTCGCCGTCGGCCGCGGCCCGCAGCACGACCTCGCCCTCGTCCGTGAACTTCACCGCGTTCGTCAGCAGGTTGCGCAGCACGCGGGACAGCAGCCGGCGGTCGGTGACGAGCGTGAGGCCGGGCTCGGCCGCGACCCGCAGCGACACGCCGGACCGCACCAGCGGCAGGGTGGTGCCGCGCAGCTCGTCGAGCAGCGCCCCGAGGTCGACGGGCGTGGGCTCGACGTCGTCGTGGCCGGCCTCGGCGCGCGCGAGGTCGAGCAGCTCGTCGACGAGCGTGAGCAGCGTCGTCGCGCTCTCGCGCAGGAACCCGACCTGCTGCGTCTGGTCGGCGTCGAGGTGGGAGTCCGCGAGGAGCGAGGTGAGGCCGATGATCGAGTTCACGGGCGAGCGCAGCTCGTGGCTGACGTTCCGCAGGAAGCGGGTCTTCGCCTCGTTGGCGGCGGCGAGCTCGCGCCCGCGCTCGTCGAGCTCGGCGTACAGCGCGACGACGCCGGTGTTGGTCTCCTCGAGCTCCGCCGAGAGCTGGTCGTACATCGCGAGGACCCCGCGGTTCGTCTCCTCCAGCTCCTCGTTGAAGCGCCGCAGCTCGTCCTGCTGGTGCGTCAGCTCGTCGAGCGTCCGCACGAGCTCGGCGTTCTGCACGCGCACCTCGTCGCTCGCGTCGGCGACGTGCGCGGCGGCGGTGGACCGGCGCACGCCCGCGAGGGTCGCCTCGTCCGTGCGCGCGGTCGCGGGCAGGGCCTTGGTGAGCAGCACGCGCGTGCCCGTCGGGTCGACCTGCAGGCCGGGGACGAGCCGTCGGGCGGCCGGGACGCCGCCGTCGCTCGAGTCGCCCTCGACGAGGAACGGCGTCCCCGCCACGATCTCGGCGCGCAGCGTGGCCTGCGGGAGCCCGGGCAGGACGCCCACGACGACGTCGGCCGTGCCGGAGCCGACCGCGGACCGCCCGATCTCGGACAGCGCCGTCGCGACGCGCACCTGGTCCTGCGTGTCGAGGCCCAGCAGCCGGCAGATCTCGCGCCCGGCCCGGCGCAGCGCGAGCACGTCGGAGTCCGAGCGGAGCTGGGTGATGAGGAGGGTGGTGCTCACGCGGCCTCCCGGGGGATCGGCAGCACCGCCACGCAGGAGTCGTCGCGGCGCACGGCGTGGTCGCGGAGCAGGACGCCCGCGACGACGAGAGGGGACCGGACGGCGAGGCCCGCATAGTCGGCGAGCGACCACCGGGCCGTCAGTCCGTCGCTGTGCAGCACGACGACGTCGCCCGGCTCGACGGGGTACGTCGTCTCGCGCAGCGGCCGGCCGCGCGTCCCGGCGATGCCGGGGTGGCTCACGAGACCGCGCGACCGCGTGCCGTGGACCGTCCCGGCGATGTTGCCGAGCCCGGCGCAGCGCAGCACGCCGTCCGACGCCCGGACGACCGAGACGGCCGCGCCCCGGGTGCCGCCGAGGGCGCCGTGCACGCGCTCGAGGAGCGCGACCGGGCTGCCGGGAGGCGCGTCGAGGAAGGCCCGCACCGCGGCCGCGGAGGCCGCCGCGGCGAGCGGTCCGTGGCCGAGCCCGTCGGCGACGAGGAGACTCGGCACGCCGTCGTCGTGGCGCACCGCGAGGGCGTCGCCGCACACGTCCTGCCCGGTCATGGGGCGGGTCACGCCCGTGGGGGCCGCGAGGTCGGTGGTCGCGCCGTGCGCGACGAACGTCGCCGCGATGACCGTCCCCTGCCCGGGCGACGTCCACGCGTCCCACGCCGACGCGAGACGGGGCAGGGTGCCGAGGCCGATGCCGAGCGTGCCCCGGCTCGAGACCCCGTCGCGCATCGCCGCGGTGATGTCCCGCATGCCCGGGCCGGAGTCGACGGCGAGCACGTCGAGCGCGGCCTCGTCGCCGGTGCGCCGGACGCGGACGAGCACCGAGCCGCCACCGGCGTGGCGGCACTGGTTGGTCGCGAGCTCGGAGACGACGAGGCCCACCTCGGCCGCGCGCTCGTCGTCGAGGCCGAGGTTGCGCGCGGCGACGCTCGCGCCGCGGCGCACGCTGCCGACCGCGGACGGGTGGTCCACGGTGTACCAGGTGCCGTCCTCGACGAGCGTGCGGCGCACGTCGGGACGGTCGGTGTCCTCCGCGGTCATCGCGACCAGGTCGCGATCTCGACGCGCGTGCCCACGCCCGCCGCGGTGTCGATCGCGAAGTGCTGCACGAGGCGCCGCGACCCCGAGAGCCCCAGCCCGAGCCCGCCGCCGCTGGTCCAGCCGTCGGTGAGCGCGAGGTCGAGGTCGGGGATGCCCGGCCCCTCGTCCGAGAAGACGGCGCGGACGCCCGTCCGCGCTCCCTCCGTCACGAGCTGTACCTCGGCCTCGCCGCCGCCCCCGTACACGAGGGTGTTGCGCGCGAGCTCGCTCGCCGCCGTCACGAGCTTCGTCTGGTCCACGAGCGAGAGGCGCGCCTGCTGCGCGAGCGACCGGACGAGCTGGCGCACCTTGACGACGTCGGAGTCGGTGCGCACGGGCACGCGCTCCGCGGTCGACGACGGCGGCGGGGTGGTGGTGGTCATCTCTCCTCGCGCTCGGCGGCGGCCAGGAGCACGTCCTCGGCGGACCGCTCCTCGGGGGCGAGGAGCGCGAGGCCGCGCTCGACGTCCAGCGCGGTGCGGACGTCGCCGAGCGACAGCCCGAGCTCCACCATCGTGATGGCGACGGCCGGGCGCATGCCCACGACGACCGTCGTCGCGTCGAGCACGTGCGAGATGCCGGCGACCGACGCGAGCATGCGGCCGATGAACGAGTCGACGATCTCCAGCCCGGAGATGTCGATGATCACGCCGCGCGCACCGGTGTCGGTGATCCGCTGCGCGAGGTCCTCCTGGAGCTGCAGCGCCGTGTCGTCCTGGAGGTCGATCTGGATCGAGACGAGGAGCGTCGAGCCGATCTTGAGGATGGGGACGCCGTCGGTCATGCGGGGAGCCCGGTCCGGCGGGTGTCCCGGCTCGCGCGCAGCGCGTCGACGAGGGCGTCGGCGAGGGTCGCGCGCGTGCGGATGTCGCCGAACTCGATACCGAGCGCGACGATCGTCTGTGCGATCTGCGGGCGGATGCCGCTGATCGTGCACTCGGCCCCCATGAGACGCGCCGCGACGACCGTCTTGAGCAGGTGCTGCGCGACCTGGGTGTCCACCGCGGGCACGCCCGTGATGTCGATGATCGCGTGCTCGCTGCCCGTGTCGACGAGCGTGTTGAGCAGCTTCTCCATGACGACCTGGGTGCGCGCGGAGTCGAGCGTCCCCACGAGCGGCACCGCGACGATGCCCTCCCAGAGCTTGACCACGGGGGTCGAGAGCTCGAGCAGCTGCTCGGCCTGCTCCGCGATGATCCCCTCGCGCGCGGCTGCGAACGTCTCGAACGTGAAGAGCCCGAGCTGGTCGACGAGGCGCAGCAGCGGGGTCACGTCCGTGTCGGCGCCGGTCGCGGAGTCGAGCCGGTACAGGCCCTCCTTGAGCGCGAACACGCCGATCGCGGTCTCGCGGGGCGTGAAGCCGAGGCGGGCACGTGCGGACGACACGTCCGCGAGGATGCCCCGGAGCTGGTCGAACGCCGGCTCGGCGAGCGAGACGCCGCCGGCGCGCAGGCCGTCGAGGAGCGCGTCGAGGATCTCGCCCTGCTCCCGCTCGAGCTCGCCCCGCGAGGTGCGGCCGTGGAGCTCGTGCGCCGCGGCCTCCAGCCACGCGCTGCGCACGGCGTCGGCGTGCTCGATCAGGGTCTGAGCAAGAGTCTCGGGGGTGGCGGCGTCGGCCATCGGGGTTCCTTCCACGGTGAGAGCGACGCCGAACGGGCTCGCGGCGGTCGCGCGCCCGCCAGTGTACGCAGCGCGGGGGCGCTCGCAGCGCGGCTGTGGAGGGGCGGTCGTGCGCACGGCGCCGCGACCTCGCGACACGTCTGCGGCGTGAGGCGGACGACACAGGCCGCGGACGCGGGCGGGCGGGTGCGCGGGCACGATCCCGTGGGGCCGCGACGGCTCCCGCGAGCCGCCCGAGCACGGTCGTCCCCGAGCTCGGGCGGGGCGCAGGCTAGCCGCGCAGGTCGAGGTAGCGGTCGATGAGGGCCGCGGTGCTCGGGTCCTGCGCGGCGAGGGCGTCCTCGTCGCCCGCGACGGCCGGCGCGATCTCGAGCGCGAGCTTCTTGCCGAGCTCGACGCCCCACTGGTCGAAGCTGTCGATGCCCCACACGACGCCCTGCACGAACGTGATGTGCTCGTAGAGCGCGATGAGCTGGCCCAGGACCGACGGCGTGAGCGCGGGCGCGAGGATCGACGTCGTCGGGCGGTTGCCCGGGAACGTGCGGGCGCTCACGAGGTGCTCCGCGGTGCCCTCGGCGCGGACCTCGTCCGCCGTCTTGCCGAACGCGAGCGCCTTCGTCTGGGCGAAGAAGTTCGCGAGGAACAGGCCGTGCACGTCCGCGCCGGGCTGCACCGCGCCGCCGTCGCCCACCGCGTCGACGAGGGGGTGCGCGGGGTTCGCGACCGCGATGAAGTCGGCCGGGATGAGGCGCGTGCCCTGGTGGATGAGCTGGTAGAACGCGTGCTGGCCGTTCGTGCCCGGCTCGCCCCAGAAGATCTCGCCCGTCTCCGTGGTCACGGGGGAGCCGTCCCAGCGCACGCGCTTGCCGTTGGACTCCATGGTGAGCTGCTGGAGGTACGCCGGGAAGCGGTGCAGGTACTGCGCGTACGGGAGCACGGCGTGCGTGTGCGCGTCGAGGAAGTTCACGTACCAGACGTTGAGCAGCCCCATGAGGACCGGGACGTTGCGCTCGAACGGCGTGCGGCGCACGTGCTCGTCGATCGCGTGGAAGCCCGCGAGCAGCTCGGCGAACCGGTCCGGCCCGATCGCGATCGCGAGCGACGTGCCGATCGCGGAGTCGACGGAGTAGCGTCCGCCCACCCAGTCCCAGAACCCGAACGCGTTCGCCGGGTCGATCCCGAAGGCCGCGACCTTGTCGAGCGCGGTCGAGACGGCGACGAAGTGCTGCGCGACGGCGGCCTGCCGGGCCTCGTCCGTGTCCTCGATCGCGCCGACCGCCGCGAGCTCCGTCCACAGCCAGTCGCGCGCGAGGCGCGCGTTGGTCAGGGTCTCGAGCGTGCCGAACGTCTTGGACGCGACGATGAACAGCGTGGTGCGCGGGTCGAGGCCCGCCGTCTTCTCCGCGACGTCCGTCGGGTCGATGTTCGAGACGAACCGGACCTCGATGTCCTGGTGCTTGTACGGGAGCAGCGCCTCGTACGCCATGACCGGCCCGAGGTCGGAGCCGCCGATGCCGATGTTCACGACCGTGCGCACGCGCTCGCCCGTGACGCCCGTCCACTCGCCCGAGCGGACCTGGTCCGCGAACGCGTACACCTTGGCGAGCTCCGCGTGCACGTCCGCGTCGACGTCCTGACCGTCGACGACGAGGTGCTCGTCGTCGCCCAGCGGGGTCGGCCGGCGCAGGGCCGTGTGCAGGACGGCGCGGTCCTCCGTGACGTTGATGTGCTCGCCCGTGAACATCGCCTCGAGGCGGTCGTCGAGGTGGACCTCCTCGGCGAGTCGCACGAGCAGCTCGAGCGTCTCGTCGGTGACGAGGTTCTTCGACAGGTCGACCGTGAGGTCGGCCGCCTGGTGCGTGAGGCGGCGCGCGCGGTCCGGGTCGGCCGCGAACCAGGTGCGCAGGTCCGGCTCCACGGTGTCGCGGTGCACGGTCAGCGCGGTCCAGGACGGCGTGGTGGTGGGGTCGATCGGGGGCGGCACGGGCTGCGAGGTCATGACCACCAAACTACTGACCGACGTCGGCCCTCGCCCACCCCGACCGTCCCGCGGTCCATGGTCCGGCGGCCTGACGAACGGCCGTCGCAGGTCCCTGGACCCCGGGCGCGCGTGGGCAGGGCGCGCGACGATGGGGGTCGTGCGCCGTCGGGCGCGCACCGGGCGGCGACGCCGTCGCACGGCCCACGAGCGACGATCGGAGGAGGGACCATGGCGGAGGTCGTGCTGTTCCACCACGTGCAGGGACTGACGGAGGGCGTGCGGACGCTCGCGGAGACGCTGCGCGGCGCGGGGAACGTCGTGCACACGCCCGACCTCTTCGAGGGGCGCACGTTCGCGACCCTCGACGAGGGCATGGCGCACGTGCAGGAGCTCGGCTTCGGGACCGTGCTGGAGCGCGGCCGGGCCGCCGCGGACGGCTACGACGCGGGCGTCGTCTACGCCGGGGTCTCCCTCGGCGTCCTCCCCGCCCAGATGCTCGCCCAGACGCAGCCGGGCGCCAAGGGCGCGGTGCTCCTCGAGGCGTGCGTGCCCGTCTCCGAGTTCGGCGACGCGTGGCCCGACGCCGTGCCCGTCCAGGTGCACGGGATGGACGCGGACCCGTCGTTCGCGGGCGAGGGCGACCTCGACGCCGCGCGCGAGCTCGTGGAGTCCACGCCCGACGCCGAGCTGTTCGTCTACCCCGGCGACCGCCACCTCTTCACGGACCCGAGCCTGCCGTCGTACGAGCCGGAGGCCGCCGCGCTCGTCACCGAGCGGGTGATCCGCTTCCTCGACGGCATCCGCTGAGCGGTCGGGTCGCGGCGACCCCCGGGGTCAGGACGCGCTGCCGGGCTCCGGTGCGGGCACCGGTCCCGGCGCAGGGCCGGGGGAGGCGTCGAGCACGAGCTGCCACTCCGCCTCGACGCCCGCGGGCGCGAAGCCCAGCGCGACGTTGATCGCGAGCATGTGCCGGTTCTCCTCTGCGTTCCACGTGTGCACGCGGCGTGCCGACGGCCGGCTCCGCGCCAGCTCGTCGAGCACGGCGACCTTGACGAGCAGGCCCAGGCTGCGCCCGCGGTGCTCGCGGAGCACGAGCGTGTCCTCCTGGAACACGACCTCCGGCCGGTCGCGGGGGTACGCGACCATCGAGAACGCCGCGAGCGTGCCCGACGCCGTGTCCTCCGCCGCGGCGACGACGTAGCCCTGGCCGCGGGAGTGGATCTCCCGGGAGAAGGTCCGGACGCGCTCCGCGTCCCACGGGTCCTCCGCCAGGTCGAGGCCGCCGCTCGGGGCGTCGGTGCTCATGCGCGTCTCGAGCACCGCGAGCTGGTCGAGCCACTCCTCGGGGACCTCGTCCGTCCACACGTGCACGCGGTACCCGGCCGCCCGCGCCGTCGCCGCTTCGCGCAGCGGGTCGAGCACGGCCGACGGCATCGGGAGCGCGAGCACGGAGTGCCGCATCACCTGCTCGAGCGTGAAGCCGCGGTGCAGCGCGAAGGTCGTGGCGTCGTCGTGCGCCGGGACGCGTCCGCTGCCCGTGGGCGCCTCGATCGCACCCGGGCCGGGCGGCGGCTCCGGGGCGAACGACGAGTCGGACTGGATCACCCGCCGGCCCTCCGCGCGCGCGACCTCCAGCGCCGCCTCCCACAGCGCGGTGCCGACGCCGCGGCGCCGGTGCGCCGGGTCCACGCCTACGTAGACGAGCGCCGTGTGCGTGCTGCCCTGCTGCGGGAGCGCCACCATCGACCGTCCGACGACGTCCTCCGGCCGGGGGGTCGAGCCGAGCGGGGCGTCGTCGAGCACCGCGACCCACCGCAGCACGCGGCGGTAGCCCGCGCTGGCGACGGTGGACGCGACCGTGGCCGCGTCGAGCACGAGGTCGGTGTGGCCGTGGATCGCGCGGTCGATCGCGTCGCCCACCCGGACCGTGCCGTGGACGGCCCAGGCGTCGGGCCCGTCGAGGTGCCCCGGGACGGGCTCGATGCGCACGCGCCCGTCGCGGGCGGCGGGAATGGTCGGTCCTGCGTGCGGTGCGGTCACTCGCCGTCCTCCGGGGTCGTCCTGCGCTGCCACGCGGCCCAGACGCCCGCGGGGCGGAAGCCGAGCGCGACGTTGATCGCGAGCATGTGGTCGTTCTCCTGCGCGTTCCACGTGTGGACGCGTCGGGTGCCGGGGCGCTGCGCCACGAGCGCGTCGAGGTTGGCGACCTTGACGAGCATTCCGAGCCGGCGCCCGCGGTGCTCGCGCAGCACGAGCGTGTCCTCTTGGATCGCGAAGTCCTCGCGCCCGCGCGGGTGGACGAGCACGGTGAACGCCGCGAGCGTGCCCGACGGCACGTGCTCGGCGGCGCACACGAGGAACGCGTCGTCCTTCTCGGCCTGCTGCTGCACCCACGTCCGCACGCGCCGCGCGTCCCACGGGTCCTCGCCGTAGTCGACGCCACCGGTCGGCGCGTCGGTGCTCATGCGCGTGAAGAGGACCGCGACCTGGTCGGCCCAGGCCGCCGGCACCTCGTCGGTCCAGGTGTGCAGGCGGTAGTCGCTGCCCGCCGCGGCCCGGGAGCCGTCGCGGTGCGTGTCGAGGACCGCGGGCGCGACCGGGAGGTCGAGCACCGAGTGCCGCTCGACCTGCTCGAGCACGTACCCGTGGGCGAGCAGGAAGCGCGGCCCCGGGGCGTCCGCGGGGACCCGGCCCGCGCCCGTCGTGGCCTCGAGCGCGCCGGGACCGGGCGGCGGCTCCTCCCCGTGGTTCGTGTCCGAGAAGAGCACGGTGCGCCCCGCGTCGAGGTTCAGGCGCTCGCCGAGCGCGAGCAGCGCGCCCCCCACGCCGCGGCCGCGCTCGGCGGGACGCACGACGGCGTAGGACTCGCCCAGGTGCTCGTTGCTCGTGACCGGGCGCGTCACGAAGAGGTGCGCGACGACCTCCGGCACCGCGGGCGGGACGCCCTGCTCGTGCCACGTGGCCGCCGCGGCGGAGCGCACGACGACGAACCGGCGCTTCGCCGAGTACTCCTGGTGGGCCATGCCCGTGAAGATCTCGCGGGGTGGCAGCGCGAGGTCGTCGTAGCCGTGCACCTCGAGCTCGTGCTCGCGGCCGACGTCCGCGACGGCGAGGTAGGCCCACGCCTCGGGCGCGTCGAGCGACGCGGGGTGCGGGGCCTCGACGAGCGTGTACCCGCGCGGGAGGGAGACGTCCGGGACGGGAGGGGCGACGGCGCTCATGGGTCCAGCGTGTCCGGCGCACGGGCGGCGCGTCCACGGCAATACGCCCCGGGAACGCACGGACGGCCCGGTCCCCCTGAGGGGACCGGGCCGTCCGAGGAAGCGGGCCGCCGGTGCGGCCGACGCCGTCAGGCGCGCTTGCGGTTGGTGAACCAGGACCAGATGAACACCACGATGATGGAGCCGATGAGCGCGAAGCCCCACGTGCCGAGGTCGAAGAACTCCTCGTTGACGTCGGTGCCGAACACCGCCGAGGCGATGAACCCGCCGAGCAGGGCGCCCACGATGCCCAGCAGCAGGGTGACGATCCAGCCGCCCTTCTGCTTGCCCGGCACGATCGCGCGGGCGATGGCACCCATGATGAGGCCGATGAGGATCCAGCCGATGATGCCCATGTCACGTCTCCGTTTCCCGTAGGGACAGATCCGGCCAAAAGGACTCTTGCCCCGAATGACCTGGCACCACCGTGGCACGGGTGCCCGGTTCTCGCACGCCGACGGCGGTCTGCGGGCCGCACGGCCCCGCCGGTACCGCGCCGCGCGCGGTCTCGTAGGCTCGGAGGGTGGTGACGACCGAGGCGACGAGCGCGCGCGTCGACAGCTGGCTCTGGGCCGTCCGCGTGTTCAAGAGCCGCTCGCAGGCGACGGCCGCCGTGAAGGCCGGGCACGTGCGCGTCAACGGCGAGCGCGCGAAGCCCGCGACGAGCGTGAAGGTGAAGGACCGCGTCGTCGTGCGGGGCGGTCCCGTGGAGCGGATCCTCGTCGTCGAGAAGGTGCTCGTGAAGCGGGTGTCCGCCACCCTCGCCGCGCAGGCGGTCGACGACCAGAGCCCGCCCCCGCCGCCCCGCGAGCTCACCGTGCGCGTCGCCGTCCGCGAGCGCGGCGCAGGCCGTCCCACGAAGCGCGAGCGCCGCGACCTCGACCGGCTGCGGGGCCGGGGCTGACCCCCGGGCGCCTCTGACCCGGGACCGCGCCCGTCGCGCGCGACGGCCGGCGGTCGCGTGCGTGCACGCGTCCGCCGGCCGTCGGCAGTACTGTCGGGATGGCTGTCGGGATGGCTCCCGGGATCAGTGCGTCAGCAGGCCCCGAGGTCCTTCCAGACGCCCCACTGGCCGCTCTGCGACGGGTTCTCGCCCGTCGTCCACCACTTGGCCTGGTAGTTGCGGCCGGAGTACGAGACGTTCGCGCCGCCGACGTACGCGGCACTCGCCGACCACGCCGGGGCCGAGCACGTGCCGGGGTTGCCCGGGTTCCCGGGGTTCCCCGGGTTGCCCGGGTCGGTCCCGCCGCTGCCGATCTTCAGGTCGACGCAGTTGTAGAACGCGTTGACCGTGTTCGACACGTTCCAGCGCGCGAGGATCGTGTGGTTGCCCTCGGGCAGGCCCGTCAGGGTGTGGGAGATGTTGCTGGGCGGCTGCGCGCCGTTCTGGTTGAACGTCTTGAACAGCACGCCGTCGACGAAGTACTCCCACGTGCTCGTGTTGTGCGCCGCGGTGAGCTTCCACTGGAACGTGACCGACGTGCCGGTCTGCGTGCGCGGCCAGGGCTTGCTCGCGTCGTCGAGGATGCTGAAGCCGCTGCCGCCCGAACACTGCATCGAGCCCTTGGGCGCCTCGACGGACTGGGGCTCGTACTTGATCGAGCCGCAGTCGAAGGACGTCGTGCCCTTCGCGCAGTGGTCCTGCCGGCTCGGCGGCGACGTGATCCAGCCGTGCGCGCTCGCGCTGGGCGCGACGGCCACGGGCGCGATGATCGCGACCGCGCCGACGACGGCTGCCAGGAGTACCGCTCTCAGTCTTCGCATGAGATGTCTCGCTCTCCATCCGGTGGTGCGTGGGTCCTGCGGCGCGCTTCCTCGCGGGCCGCTTCTCGGATCGGGCACCTCGACGCTACGAAACGGGCGGAGAGCCGGACAATTGGGCAAAGCCCGTACGTGCTTCCGCGTACGCGCGCCGGGCGCGCCCTCGTCGCCGGGTCGGCGACGCACGACGGCGGGTGGCCTCGCCCGTCGGACGAGACCACCCGCCGTCGCGGGGTTCAGCAGGTCAGCAGGCGCCGATCAGCTTCCACGGGCCCCATGCCTCGGAGCCGGGGACGTTGTTCTGCGTCCACCACTTCGCCTCGTACACGTTGCCCGCGTACGAGACCTTCGCGCCGCCCGTGTAGGTCGACGTCGCGGCCCACGCGGGGTCCGCGCAGGTGCCCGGCGTGCCGCCGCCGGGGGTGCCGCCCTCACCAGGCGTGCCGCCGCCGGGGGTGCCCCCGCCGGGGTTGGTGCCGTCGGCCGTGACGGTCAGATCGACGCAGTTGTAGAACGCGTTGACCGTGTTCGACACGTTCCAGCGCGCGAGGATCGTGTGGTTGCCGAGCGGCAGGCCCTTGAGGGTGTGCGAGATGTTCTTGGGGGGCTGGACGCCGCCGCCGTCGAACGTCGCGAAGAGCTGGCCGTCGACGAAGTACTCCCACACGCTCGTGGCGTGGTTCGCCGTGAGGTTCCACTGGAACGTCACGTCGCGGCCCGTGGTCGTGCGGGGCCAGGGCTTGCTCGCGTCGTCGAGGATCGCGTAGCCGCTGCCGCCGGAGCACTTCATCGAGCCCTTGGGGGCCTCGACGGACTGCGGCTCGTACTTGATGGAACCGCAGTCGAAGGACGTGGTGCCCTTCGCGCAGTTGTCCTGCCGGCTGGGGGGAGAGGTGATCCAGCCGTGCGCCGAGGCGCTGGGGGCGATCGCGATCGGGGCGATGATCGCGGTCGCGCCCACGACGGCGGCGAGGAGCGCCGCGCGGAGTCGCTTCATCGGGGGACTCGCTTCCTGTGTCGGGGGAGGGCCGACGTCGTGCGGAGCCCGCACCGTCGACCGTGACGAGGGGACCGTATGCAGGTGGAGGACGAGGCTCCAACGCCTACGCAGGGCCGCTCCGGAGTACGGGATGTCCCGTACGCGACGTCCTGCGGAGGGCGTCTTCGTGCGGCTCGACCAGGGTCCAGAACCCTCCCGCGAGGTGCCCGGGGCATCCGTCCGGCGGATGAAGAGTGTGGGGACTACGTAGGGCGCCGGGGCACCGGACGTGACGGTGGCCCGAAGCTGGACGAGCGTCCGAGAGCGCGGGCGTCGGGCTGCCCGTCAGGCGGGCGCGTCCTCCTCGCGCAGGCGCGGCTCGGTGCGCAGCGCGGGCCGGAGGCCCGACTTGTCGGCGTAGAACGCGCGCACGACGTCCATGTCGGCGCGCACGTCGCCGGTGAGGTCGATCGTCGGGCCGAGGCCCGTCGTCATCGTGGTGCGGTCCACGTAGCCGAGCGTGACCGGCAGGTGCGCCTCGCGCGCGATCCGGTAGAACCCCGACTTCCAGTACGACCCGGCGCCGCGCGTGCCCTCGGGCGTGACGACGAGCGAGAACACCTCGCCCGCCCGGAGGCGGCCGACGACGTCGTTCACCACCCGGCTCGGGTCGCGCCGGTCCACGGGGATGCCGCCCAGCGCGCGCATGAGCGGTCCCGCGGGACCGGCGAAGAGCGTGTGCTTGCCCAGCCAGCGCACGTGGATGCCCGTGCTCCAGGCGATCGCGAGCATGAGCACGAAGTCCCAGTTCGACGTGTGCGGGGCTCCGACGAGGAGGGTGGGCCGGCTCGTGTCGTACGGCTGCGAGCGCAGCCTCCACCGGCTGGTCGCCCAGAAGGCGCGGGCGAGGGCTCGGCGGATCACGACGTCACGCTACAGGGTGGGAGACGCGCGGCGGTCGCCGTCGACAACCGCAGACGGCGCGGTTAGTCTCCGGCGGGTAGGGAACTTCCCGCCCTACCTGCTCGGACCGGACATGTCCGCTCGACCACCCACTGCTCGACGGAGACCAGATGGACACCACTCCCGCCGGAACCCCCGCCCTCCTGCGCACCCTCAACGCGCGCGCCGTGCTCGACGTGCTCGGCACCGGAGCGCAGGTCGCGCGCCCCGACGTCGTCGCGGCGACCGGTCTGTCGAAGACGACCGTCGCGCAGACCCTGCGCGCGCTCGAGGCGACGGGCGTCGTCACGGAGGCGGGACTCGACCGGGACCGTCGGGGCCCGGCCGCGACGCTGTACCGGGTCGACCCGGACTACGCGTTCGGGCTGGGGATCGACGTCGCGCGCGACCGCGTGCGGGTCGCGCTCGTCGACGTCACGGGAGCGGTCCGTGCCCGCGCCGAGCGGCGCGACGTCCGGCCGACCCCGACGGCGCGCGCCCGCGCCGCGGCCGAGCTCGCGCGTGCGTGCATCACCGACGTCGAGGCCCGGCTGCCCGAGGGAGCGAGCGTCGAGGTGACGCGCGCCGTCGCGGCCGTGCCGTCGATCGTCAGCCCGGACCACGCGACGATCCGCCGGGTGCCGGGCTTCGAGAAGGGCGGCACGGACCTCCACGACGCCCTCGTCGACGCGCTCGGCTGCCCGGTGACGCTCGAGAACGACCTCAACCTCGCGGCGATCGCGGAGCAGCGCGACGGCGTCGCGGCCGGGGTCCGGACGTTCGTCGTGCTGGGGCTCGGCGACGGGTTCGGCGCCGGTCTCGTCCTCGACGGCCGTCTGCACCGCGGCGCGGCGGGCGGCGCGGGCGAGGTGTCGTTCCTCCCGCACCCCGGCCGGTCGCTCGGCTCGGAGACGCTCGGGGCGTCGTCGATCGCGGCGATCGCCAAGGAGAACGGCCTCCCGGACGACATCGCGGTCAAGGACATCGTGGACCGCGCAGCGCAGGGCGACGGCGCGTCCGGCGACGTGCTGGACGAGGTCGCGGAGCGCATCGGCGTCGTGGCGGCGGCCGTCGCGCTCGTCGTCGAGCCGGAGCTCTTCGTCCTCACCAACCACGCCGCGCGCCCCCCGATCGCCGAGCGCGTGCAGCGGTTCCTCGGCGAGAAGCTGGCCGTGCTGCCCGTGCGGGTCGTCCCGTCGGAGCTCTCGAGCGACGCCGTCGTCGTGGGCGCGGCCCGGTCCGCGAGCGACGCCCTGCGCGACGAGGTGTTCCGCGCCGCCGCGGCCCACTCCGCACCGGGCGAGAGCGGCGAGGCCGACGACGAGCACGCGGAGGCCGCGTCGTGACGACGCCCGCGGCGGGCGGGCCGCCGTCGGACATGGTGTCCCGGCTGGGCCTCGCGGGCGACGCGCGCGCCGTGATCCTCAACGCCGACGACTACGGCATGTGCCGGGCGGCGAACCGCGCGATCTCCGAGCTGCTCCTCGCGGGGCACCTCGACTCCGCGACCGTCATGGTGCCGTGCGGCTGGGCGCCGGACGCGCTCGCGTTCGCTGCGGCGCACCCCGTCGACGTCGGCGTCCACCTCGTGCTCACGAGCGAGTGGACGCGCTACCGGTGGCGGCCCCTCACGGGGGCGGGGACCTCGCTCGTCGACGCCGCGGGGTACTTCCCGCGCGACGTCCGCACCGTCGAGCAGCGGGCGCGCGCCGAGGACGTCGCGGCCGAGCTCGCGGCGCAGCTCGACGCGGCGCTCGCCGCCGGGGTCGACGTCTCGCACCTCGACAACCACATGGGCTCGGTCTACGGGCTCGAGACGGGGCGCTCGTTCCTGCCGCAGGTGTTCGAGCTCGCGGCCCGGCACGGGCTGCCGTTCCGCCTGCCGCGCACGACCGACGGGATGCTCCTGCCGCCCGGCGACTTCCAGCCGCTCCTCGACGAGGCGACCGCGGCGGCCGACGCGCTCGGGGTCGTGCTCGTCGACCGCCTGTGGACGCACCCGTTCGAGCTCGCCGGCGAGGGCACGGACGACGCGGAGGGCTACGAGGACGTCCGCGACGGCTTCCTCGACCTGCTGCGCCGCGTGCCGTCCGGCGTCACCGAGATCTACCTGCACCCCATGCTCGACGACGACGAGCTCGGCGACGTCGCCGACTATGCCGCGCCGAAGCGCGGGTTCGAGCGCCGCCTCCTCGCCGACCCGGCGGTCGCGGCCGTGGTGGCCGAGGAAGGCCTCGTCCGCGTCGGCTGGCGCGACCTGCGCGCGGTCCAGCGGGGCGAGCGATGAGCGCGCCGGCCGGGACGCCGTCGGGCACGGCGCCGAGCGGAGGGGCGCCGACCGGAGGGCTGCTGGCCCGCGTGCGGGACCGCCGCCTGGTGGGCGCGGCCACGCGTGCGCAGACCGTCGCCTACGGCGCGTCCGCGTTCCCCGCGAACCTGCTGCTCCAGACGTTCTCCGCGTTCGTCGTCTACTTCTACGTCGACCACCTCGGCGTGCCCGCCGGCTGGGTCGCGGGCGCCATGGTCGCGCACGGCATCCTCAACGCGGTGCTCAACCCGCTCGTCGGCGCGGCCTCCGACCGGCGCCGTACCCGCTGGGGCCGCCGCGTGCCGTGGATCGGGCTCGGCGTCGTGCCGCTCGTCGTCGCGTTCGCGCTCGTGTGGGTGCCGCCCGCGCTGAGCCCCACCGGGCTCGTCGTGTGGTTCCTCGTCGTCGTCGCCGTGTACGACGTCGCGTACGTCGTCGTCGTGCTCAACGTCTCCGCGCTGTTCCCCGAGATCTTCCGCACGACGGCGGAGCGCGCCCGCGGGAACGCGCCGCGCCAGATCTTCGGTCTCGTCGGCATGATCCTCGGCACCGCCGGCGCCCCGCTGCTGTACGGGACGCTCGGGTGGACGTGGATGGCGCTGCTGCTCGCCGTCGTGAGCCTCGGGTTCTTCGCGTGGTCCCTCGCCGGCATGGTCGAGCGCCCCGTCGACGTGGAGGCGGTGCGCGAGCGCGAGGCCGCCGTCGGGCTCGGCGCCCAGCTGCGCTACACGTTCGCGAACCGTGCGTTCGTCACCTACGTGCTCGGGTCGCTGCTGCTCCAGAGCACCACCGCGATCGTGCTCGCCGCCGTGCCGTTCTACGTGCGCTACGTGCTCGGCGGGGCGGAGGCCGACGCGACGTTCCTCCTCGCGCCGATCTTCGTCGCGGCCATCCCGGCGATCGTCGGGTGGTCGTGGGTCGTGCGCCGCATCGGCCCGCGCTCCACGATGCTGTGGGTCGTCGCCGTGTACGGGCTCGCGACGTGCCTCTACCTCGTGCCGACCACCGTGCTCGGCGCCGCGCTCGCGGGCCTGGCCGTCGGCGTGGGCGTGGCCGGGCTCATGCAGGTGCTCGAGGTCGCGCTCGCGCAGGTCATCGACGACGACGAGCGTCGTACCGGTCTGCGCCGCGAGGGCATGTACTTCGGCGCGAACGGGTTCGTCGTGCGCGGGTCCGTGATCGTGCAGGCCGTCCTCGTCGCGGCCGTGCTCTCCGCGAGCGGGTACGTCGAGGGCACGGGCGACGTCGTGCAGCCGGACGGCGTCGCGACGGGCGTGCGCCTCCTGCTCGGCGGCGTCCCCGCCCTCATCGCCGCCCTGGCCTTCGTGTGCTTCTGGTTCTACCCCCTGCGCGGCCGGGACCCCGAGGGCACCGACGCCGCCCTCGCCGACGCCGACGCGTCACCCACCGCCGCGGACCCCCTCCCGAGGTAGCCCCCCGCCCCGCGAGGTAGAGCCCCGGTCGGCCGAGGTAGAGCCCCGGTCACGCGAGGTAGAGCCGTAGTCGCGCGAGGTAGAGCCTCGGTCACGCGAGGTAGAGCCGTGGTTGCGCGCGAGGCGCACCACGGCTCTACCTCGGCGGACCCTGGCTCTACCTCGGCGGGCCCTGCCTCTACCTGGGCGGGGTGGTGGTGCCGCGGAGGGTGTGCTCGGCGACGGTGCACGGGTCGGTGCCGGCGTCGATGTCGCGGAGGTCGCACGCGACGCGGCGCATGAGGGTGCGGAAGGTGCCGCGCTCGTCGGGCGCGAGCATGTCGAGGAGCTGCTCCTCGGCGTCGTGCACGGCGGCGGCCCACCCCGCGAGACGACGGCGGCCCTCGGGCGTCGCGACGACGCGGCGGGCGCGGCGGTCGGCGGGGTTCTGCTGCCGCTCGACGAGGCCGGACGCGACGAGGTCGTCGACGAGGTACGTCATGACGGTGCGGTCGATGCCGTGGTGCTCGGCGAGCGCGAGCTGCGTGGGGTGGTCGCCCTGCGCGACGGTCACGAGGACCTGGTAGCCGCGCGTGCCGTGCGGGACGTCGTCGAGCGCCTGCTCGACGGTCGCGCGGTAGGCGCGCAGCAGGACGCCGAGGTGCCAGCCGAGGTCCTCGAGGCGGCCGGGGAGCTCGGCCGGGCCGGTGGGTGCGGCGGTCGTCGCGCTCGTGCTCATCCGCTCAGGGTACCGCGGGAATGCGGTTGCACCACCTATCTGTTCTCGATATGTTCTGCTCAACAACGTATCTTGAGATCGCGAGGAGCCATGCCCGACTACGGCCACGACCTGCGCTTCGGGTCCTTCGTCACGCCCACCGCCGCAGCGCCGCAGCAGGCGGTCGCGCTCGCGCAGCTGTCCGAGGAGGTCGGCCTGGACCTCGTGACCTTCCAGGACCACCCGTACCAGGCGGCGTTCCTCGACACCTGGACCCTGCTGTCGTGGGTCGCGGCGCGCACCGAGCGCATCCGCCTCGCGGGCAACGTGCTCAACCTGCCGCTGCGCCCGCCGGCCGTGCTCGCGCGCGCCGTCGCGAGCCTCGACCGGCTGTCGGGCGGGCGCGTCGAGCTCGGCCTCGGCGCGGGCGGGTTCTGGGACCCGATCGTCGCGATGGGCGGCGAGCGACTCACGCCGGGGCAGTCCGTCGACGCGCTCTCCGAGGGCATCGACGTCATCCGCGGGCTGTGGGACACGTCCACGCGCGAGCGCCTGGACGTGGGCGGGGCGTACCACCACGTCGACGGCGCCAAGCGGGGTCCCGCCCCCGCGCACGACGTCGAGATCTGGGTCGGGGCGCTCAAGCCCCGCATGCTGCGCCTCGTCGGTGCGCAGGCCGACGGCTGGCTCCCGTCGCTCGCGTACCTGCAGAGCTTCGAGGCGCTCGCGCAGGGCAACGCGACGATCGACGCCGCCGCGCAGGAGGCGGGCCGCGATCCGCGCGCGGTGCGTCGGCTCCTCAACGTCGGCGGGCGGTTCACCGCCGACGGCGGCGCCGGGTTCCTCCAGGGGTCGCCGCGGCAGTGGGCCGAGCAGGTCGCGGAGGTGGCGCTCGAGCACGGCGTGTCCACGTGGATCATCGGCGGCGGCGACCCGACGACGCTCGCCGTCGTGGGCCAGGAGGTCGCGCCCGCGGCGCGCGAGCTCGTCGCCGCGGCCCGCGGCACGACCGGCGGCGCGGCACCGGTCGGACCGACCGACGGCGGGGCCCGCGCATGACCGACTACGGCCACCCGCTCCGGTTCGGCACGTTCGTCACGCCGTCGGCGCAGGACCCGGAGGCGACGGTCGGGCTCGCGCGCCTCGCGGAGGACGCCGGCTACGACCTCGTGACCTTCCAGGACCACCCGTACCAGCCGCGCTTCCTCGACACGTGGACGCTGCTGTCGTACGTCGCGTCCGCGACGGAGCGCATCCACGTCGCGCCCGACGTCGTCAACGTCCCGATGCGCCCGCCCGCCGTCCTGGCGCGCGCGGCGGCGAGCCTCGACCTGCTCTCCGACGGTCGCGTCGAGCTCGCCCTCGGAGCGGGGGCCTTCTGGGACGCCATGGCGGCGATGGGCACGCGCCGGCTCACGCCGGGGGAGTCCGTCGACGCGCTCGCCGAGGCGATCGACGTGATCCGGGCGATCTGGGGCGAGGACGGCGACGGCGAGCTGTTCGTGCCCGGTCGGCACCACCGGCTCGACGGCGCGACGCCCGGCCCGGGCACCACGCGCCGCATCCCGCTCTGGCTGGGCGCGCTCGGCCCCCGGATGCTGCGCCTCGTGGGGGAGAAGGCCGACGGCTGGCTCCCGTCGCTGGGCCGCGCGGGCCTCGACGGGCTGCGCGCGGGCAACGCGCGCATCGACGAGGCGGCGGCCGCCGTCGGGCGCGACCCGCGCGAGGTGACGCGCCTGCTCAACGTGTCGGGCACGTTCGACGCGGTCCCGGAGGCGTCCGGCCTCGGGGGCGCCCCCGACCTCTCCGGGCCGCCCGCGGCCTGGGTCGAGCGGCTCCTGCCGCTCGTCCTCGACGAGGGCGTCTCCACGCTGATCCTCGCGACCGACGACGAACGCACCACCCGCCGGTTCGCGGAGGAGGTCGCGCCCGCCCTGCGCGACGCCGTCGACGCCGCGCGCGCGGAGCGGGGCACCGACACGTCGCGCGTCGTGCCGCTCGCCGTGCGGGCCGCGCGTCGCGACGGGATCGCGTACGACGACGTCCCCGCCGCGCTCGCGGAGCGCGCCGTCGAGCCGGGCGACGCCGCGTACGCGGGGGTGCGCTCGAACTACCTGCGCGGTGGCTCGCCGGGCCTCGTGCTGCGCCCGCGCGACACCGCGGAGGTCGTCGAGGCGCTCGCGTTCGCGCGCGCCCAGCCGGTGACGCGCCGGGTGCCGCTGTCCGTCCGCTCGGGCGGGCACGGCATCAGCGGGCGCTCCACGAACGACGGCGGCATCGTCCTCGACCTCGCCGCCCTCGACCAGGTGGAGGTGCTCGACGACGCCGCGCGCCTCGTGCGCGTCGGTCCGGGCGCGCGCTGGGGCGGGGTCGCCGCGGCGCTCGCGCCGCGCGGCTGGGCGATCACGTCGGGCGACTCCGGCGGTGTCGGGGTGGGCGGTCTCGCGACGGCGGGCGGCATCGGCTTCCTCGGCCGGGCGCACGGCCTGACGATCGACCACGTGCGCGCGGTCGAGGTCGTCCTCGCGGACGGCTCGGTCGTGCGCGCGAGCGACGACGAGAACGCGGACCTGTTCTGGGCCGTGCGCGGCGCCGGGGCGCAGGTCGGGATCGTCACGTCGTTCGAGCTCGTCGCGGACGAGGTGTCCGCGGTGGGGTTCGCGCAGATGGTGCACGACGCGTCGGACCTCGCCGGGTTCCTCGAGCGCTGGGGCGCCACGGTGGAGGCCTCGCCGCGGGACACGACGAGCTTCCTCGTCGTCGGGCGGCCGCGGCCCGGGCAGCCCGTCGTCGCGCAGTCGATGACGATGGTCGACTCGGACGAACCGGACACCGTCCTCGCGCGGCTCCAGCCGTTCGCGGCGATCTCCCCGCTGCTCGCCCGGGCGACGGCGCAGATCGTGCCGTACGACGCCGTCGTCTCCGCGCCCCCGCCCGGCCCGCACGGCGGGCAGGGCGAGCCCGTGTCGCGGTCCGGGCTGCTGGAGCACCTCACGCCGGAGGCGTCGGCACGGCTCGCGGGCCTCGTCGCCAGCGGGGACACGTACTTCTTCCAGATCCGCTCGACGGGCGGTGCGGCGTCGGACGTCCCCGCCGACGCGACGGCGTACGCGCACCGATCCGCGAACTTCTCGGTCGTCGCGATGGGGGCGAGCCGGTCCCGTCTCGACGCGCGGTGGGACGCGCTCGCCGACCTGTTCGACGGCATGTACCTCAGCTTCGACACCGACCTGCGCACCGAGCGGGTGACGGACGCGTTCCCGCCCGCGACCCTGGAGCGGCTGCGCGAGGTCAAGCGCCGCGTGGACCCGACGAACGTCTTCCGCGACAACCTGCCCGTCCTCGGGCCGCACCCGACGGACGAGCCGACGGGCGCCGTCGTCCCGCCGAGGTAGAGCCCCGGTCCGCCGAGGTCGAGGCGTGGTCACGACCACGCCTCTACCTCGCGCTACCGGGGCTCTACCTCGCGCTGTCGGGGTGCCGCCTCGGGGGTGGCGGGGGTGCGTGCCCGACGGCGCACGGTGAGCACCGCGTGGACGGCGAGGCCCGCGAGCACGGCCCAGAACGCGGCGCCGATGCCCGCGACGACCGTCCCGCTCGCGGCGACGAGGAACGTCACGACGGCCGCCTCACGGCCTCGTGGCTCGGCGACCGCGCCCGCGACGGCGGCGCCGAGCGTCCCGACGAGCGCGAGGCCGGCGGCCGCCTCGACGAGCCCGGCGGGCGCGGCCGCGACCAGCGCGGCGAGCCCGGCCGAGCCGACGGCGAGCACCAGGTAGGCCCATCCCGCGGTGTGCGCGGCGACCCATCGCCGTCGGGGGTCGGGGTGCGCCTCGGGGCCCGCCGCGAGCGCGGCGGAGATCGCCGCGAGGTTGATCGCGTGCCCGCCCGCAGCGGCGCCCGCGAGGGTCGCGAGGCCGGTGACGGTCATGGTCTCGCGCCACGGCACGCGGTAGCCGAACGAGGCCATGACCGCGACGCCCGGGACGTTCTGCGACGCCATCGTCACGACGTAGAGCGGCACGGCGAGCCCGACGACCGCCTGCCACGACAGCGTCGGGGCGGTGAGGTCGAGGCGGGGGACGGCGTCGGCCCAGGCGACGCTGCCGCTCCCCACGGCCTCGTACCCGACGATCGCGAGCGTGACCGCGAGCGCCGCCGGCGCGGCCCAGCGCGGCGCGACCCGCAGCAGCACGAGCCACGTGAGCACGACGGGCGCGACGAGCAGCGGCGTCGTGACGAACGCGCGGACGGGCGCGAGGCACAGCGTGAGCAGGACGCCCGCGAGCATCGCCTGGGCGATCGGGGTGGGGATCGCGGCGACGAGGTCGCCGAGCCGCGGCCAGAGCGCGGTGAGCAGCACGAGCCCGCCGACGACGCAGAACGCGCCCACCGCGGCGGGCCAGCCGCCCGCGACCGCGCCCGTGCTGACGAGCAGCGCGGCCCCGGGCGTGGACCAGGCGAGGGTGAGCGGGGTGCGGTGGCGCGTCGTCAGCCAGAGGATGCCGACGGCCTGCGTCACGCACAGGGCGAGCAGCCCGGACGCGGCCTGGTCGGGCGTGGCGCCGACGGCGCGCAGGCCCGCGAGCACGACGGCGAACGAGCTCGTGAAGCCGACGAGGGCCGTGACGAGCCCGGCGAGGACGGGGCGCAGGCGCTCCGGGTCGGGTTCCATGCTGCTCCAGCGGACGTGCCGAGCCGTTCTGTTCGCGGAACGTTACCAGAGCGGCCCGCGACGCTGCCGGTAGGCTGCCGCGCGTGAGCGACGGGGGAGCGCGGGCGAGCACGGGGGCGAGCGCAGGGTCGGACGACGGCCCGGGCGGTGGCGCCCCCGCGCCGTCGGACCGCCGCGGGGACGAGACCCTCGCCGCGGTCGCCGCCCAGATCCGGGCGCTGCGGGCCGAGCGCAGGCTGTCGCTGTCGGCGCTCGCGGCGGCGGCGGGCGTCGGCAAGGGCTCGCTCTCCGAGATCGAGCACGGCGCGCGCAACCCCACGCTCGCGACGCTCTACGCGCTCGCCGGGGCGCTCGGCGTCCCGCTCGCGACGCTCCTCGCCGAGCGGCCGGGCTCGGAGGTGTCGTCCGAGGGCGTCCGGGCCCGCCTCCTCGACGCCCACCACCTGCCCGACGGCACGGCCGTCGAGGTCTACCACCTGCACCTCGCGGCGTCCGCGGACCGCACGTCGCCGCCGCACGGGCCGGGCGTCGTCGAGCACCTGCTCGTGACTTCCGGCCGCGTGCGCGCGGGCCGTCGTGGTGCCGAGGCGGTGGTGACCGTGGGGGACGGCCTGCGCTGGGTGTCGGACGCCGAGCACTCCTACCGTGCGCTCGACGGCGCGCCCGTGGACGCGGTGCTCGTCATCCGCACCCCGCCGCGCGGCGGACGGTCCGCTACCGCAGGCCGGCTCCCGGCGCCCACGCGCCGGACGTGAACCCCGACGGCGCACCCGGCGACCACGGCGCCGGCGGCGGCTGCGGAGCCCGCACCAGGAACGCCTGGCGCGCCGTGAGCATGAGCTGCAGCAGCGCGCGCCGCTGCCCCTCGACGCGCCACGCCTCGACCGCGCCGCGCTCGACCCGGTCGTGGAGCAGCGCGAGCTCCGTCGCGGCCTGCTGGTAGTCGCGCATCGCGTGCGCGGCCCCCGCGCCACCGGTGCGACGCGCCCAGTCGCGCGCCTGACGGCGAGCGGCGAGCGTCGAGAGCATCGCGAGGTCGGCGGGCGTCACGAGGCCCGTCGGCACGTACGGGACGAGCTGGCGCCGGATCGTCGCGACCGTGCGGCGTCGGTCCCGGACGAGCAGGACGACCAGCGTGACCAGCACCCCGAGCCCGGCGAGGTACGCGATCCCGAGCGCGAGCGGGCCGAAGCCGGTCGAGGCGTTCCACAGCATGTGCAGGGCGATGGCCGCGGCGAGACCGCCGAGCGGCGCGAGCACGCGGCGCGGCCCGGGCGGGCTCGTGGCCGCGCTCGCGACGCCGAGGCCCGTGAGCGCCGTGCACAGCGGGTGCAGCAGGGGCGTGACGATCGCGCGCAGCACGAACGTGGGGCCGAGCGTGCCGTCCTGCGCGGCCATGATGAAGTACGTGACGTTCTCGACCGCCGCGAACCCGAGCGCGACCATCGCGGCGTAGATCACGCCGTCGGTCCAGCCGTCGATCTCGTGGCGCCGGAACCAGAGCATCCCGAACAGCACCGCGCCCTTGAGGATCTCCTCGACGAACGGCGCGCCGAACGACGCCACGACGTACCAGCCGACCTCCTCGCCGAACAGCGGCGCGGTGAGCAGCTCGAGGCCGAGCGTGTTGAGGATCCCCGCGACGAGCGTCGCGATCCCCGCGCCCCAGAGGAACGCGACGACGAGCGCGCTCGGCGGCTCGGGCTCCAGGCGGTCGAGCGCGAGCACGACGGGCACCCAGATGCCCAGCGGCACGAGCGCGAGCAGCAGCCCGACCGTGAACGTGCCCACCCCGGACAGCGCCGCGAGCACGAGGCCCACGAGCAGGCACAGGCTCGCGACGGCGATCGTCACGATGGCGCCGACGCGCGCGCGGCCCGGCGGCCGGCCCTCGAGCACGGCGCGCGGGTCGAGCGGGACGGCGGCACCCGCCGGGCCCAGCGGGTGCGGCGGCTGCTGGGGCGGGGGGACGGCCGGGCCGTGCGGCGGGAAGGTCACGGGCGGTAAGGCTACGCACCCGGCGGGCGGCGCGGGAAGGCGTCCGCCCGGCGCGCCGCGCGACGCGGCGCGCTCGGAGGCGTCGCCGGGGACGCCGTGGCGGACGACGCCCGTCGGCCCGTGGTGGTGGGGCCCGCCGGGAGAGGTGGGGCTACGCGGCGACGTCGTACCCGGAGCGGAGGCCGCCCCGGCGGCGGACGGTCGCGTCGTCGGGCACGATCTCGTCCGGCGGGACGACGGCGCCGGCCTCCACGAGCACCCGGCGCCCGACGCGCGCGCCGCTGCCCACGCGGGCGCGGTCGCCGACGCGTGCCTCGGGGGCGATGCGGACGTTGTCGCCGACGCGGACGTCGCGGCCGAGGACGACGTCCCGGTCGATCCAGGTGCCGTCGCCGAGCCGGCAGCCGTGGCCCACCACGGCGCCCTTCTCGACGTAGGTGCCCCACCCGACGGGCACGGACTCGGGGACGCGGGCGTGCGGCGACACGAAGCCACCGCCGGTGTGACGGTCGTAGTGCATGATCTCGCCGAAGTCGTTCTCGACCTGGACGCGGCGTGCGAGGCGGGCCACCTGACCTCCTCAAGGTCTGTCGACAGTGGTACTGGTGACATAACGACGACGGGGCGCCCAGGATTCCAACGCCGCCGCCCCGCCGAGGTAGGGCCTTGGCTTCGCGGGATAGAGCCGTGGTCCCGCGAGGTAGAGCCCGGGTCGCCGGGCCGACGGCGGGGGTCGCCCCGCCTTTCGTGTTCTCGCAGGCGAGAACCGCCCGGGCGACCTCCCGCGGCGGCGCCACGGTCGCCGGGCGCGGACCGACCGCCGTCGTGCCGAGCAGGTGGATCGGGTGCGTCCTGGCCGACGGACGCGCCGGAACCGCCTGCTCGCGCTGCCCGGATGACCTGGTCGGCCCACCCCCGGTCCCGACGGGCGACCTGGCCGCCCCGGGTGCCCGGCCGACGTCGGGCACGGCCAGCCTGGATGCTGCGGCGAGCCCGCGGCGTCGGGTGTGACCACGGCTCTACCGCGGAACTAGGGCTCTACCTCGGCCGACCAGGGCTCTACCCCGTGGGACCACGGATCTACCTCGGCGGGACCTCGCCTCTACCTCGGCCGACCAGGGCTCTACCTCGCGGGACCACGGCTCTCCCGCGCGATGGCGGCGCCGTCCTGCGGGCCGATGGGTCAGACGGCGCGGGTGGTGCCGCGGACGACGAGGGTCGTGGGGAGGCGGACGTGCGGCTCGCGCGTCCGGCCCTCGACGAGATCGACGATGAGCCGCAGGGCCTCGGTGCCCATGCGGTGGATGGGCTGGTCGACGGTCGTCAGGGGCGGGGTGGTGAGCGCGGACTCGGGCACGTTGTCGAAGCCGATGACGGAGACGTCGTCGGGCACGCGGAGGCCCAGCTCGGCGGCGACCTCCATGGTGCGGATCGCGGACAGGTCGTTGGCGGCGAAGATCGCGGTGGGACGCTCGGGGAGCGAGAGGAGCTCGTGCGCGGGGGAGTCCGCGAGGTCGGGGCGGTAGCCGCCGACGCGCACGAGGTCGGGGTCGAAGGCGATGCCCGCGTCGGCGAGCGCCTCGCGGTACCCCTGCTCGCGCAGGCGCGCGGACTCGAGGTCGGGGCGGCCGGCGAGGAAGCCGATGCGGCGGTGGCCGAGGTCGAGGAGGTGCTGCGTCGCGGTGCGGCCGCCGGCGAGGTTGTCGGAGTCGACGGTCGGGGGGTCGGACGGGCCGCGGTGCGGGTCGACGGCGACGACGGGGATCGAGCTGCCGGGCGCGACGACGGTGGGCGTGACGAGGATGGCGCCGTCGATGAGGGTGCCACCGAGGCGGGACAGGGAGCGCTGCTCCCAGCCGACGCGGTCGTCGCGGCGCAGCCCGCCGGAGTAGGCGAGGAGCTCGTACCCGGTCCCGTCGACGGCCTCGGAGATGCCCTTGAGGAGCTCGGTCGAGAACGGCTCGAACTCGGCGACGAGGATCCCGATGACGTTGGTCCTGCTGCTCCGCAGGCTCCTCGCGACGATCGACGACTCGTACCCGAGGTCGTCGATGACCGCCTGGACGTGGCGGGAGGTCTCGGGCGCGACGCCGTAGCGACCGTTGATCACCTTGGAGACGGTCGCGACGGAGACGCCGGCGGTGCGCGCGACGTCGCCGATCGTGACTCTTCCCGTGGAGCGCATGGGGATGACAGTAGCCCCTGGCGGGCGCCGTCGGAGGCCCGTGCCACGTCGTATGTAAAACGTTATCGATAACGATTGACACGACCGGGTCGCGGCTGCCAGAGTCGCTACCGGCGGCCCCACAGCGGTGGCGGCCCGGCGCGCTCGAGGCAGCGTGCGCCCCGGTGCGACTCGACGAAGAGGACGGAACGATGAAGGCTCGAAAGCTCCTGACGGCGACCGCCGTCGCCCTGGCGGGCACGCTCGTGCTCACGGCCTGCGGAGGCGGAGGCGACTCCGGCTCGGACGACGGCTCGGTCTCGATGACCTTCTGGCACAACTCCACGACCGGTGAGGGCAAGGCCTACTGGGAGGAGACGGTCGCGGCGTTCGAGGAGGCGAACCCCGGCGTCACGATCGAGATCCAGGCCATCCAGAACGAGGACATGGACGGCAAGCTCCAGACGGCCCTCAACTCGGGCGACGCGCCCGACATCTTCATGGCGCGCGGCGGCGGCAAGCTGGCCGACGTCGTGGAGGCCGGCCAGGCGATGGACCTCACCGACGCGATCGACGACACCACGCGCGAGGCCGTGGGCGACGCGGCGCTCAGCGCCTTCACGGTCGACGGCAAGGTCTACGGGATGCCGGTCTCGATCCTGCCGGGCGGCGTCTACTACAGCGAGGACCTGTTCGAGCAGGCCGGCGTGACGGCGAACCCGACGACGGTCGACGAGCTCGAGGGCGTCGTCGACCAGCTCAAGACGGCGGGCGTCGCGCCGATCGCGCTGGGCGCGAAGGACGCGTGGCCGGCCGCCCACTGGTACTACTTCTTCGCCCTGCGCGAGTGCTCGCAGGACACCATCAACACGGCGGCGAGCGAGCGCAGCTTCGACGACCCGTGCTGGCTCAAGGCCGGCGAGGACCTCCAGGCCTTCGCCGAGACCGAGCCCTTCAACCAGGGCTTCCTCACGACCTCCGCGCAGCAGGGCGCGGGCTCGTCCGCGGGCCTCATCGCGAACCACCAGGCGGCCATGGAGCTCATGGGCGCGTGGAACCCCGGCGTCATCGCGTCGCTCACGCCGGACGAGAAGCCGCTCGCGGACCTGCAGTGGTTCCCGTTCCCGGCGGTCGAGGGCGGTGACGGCGAGCCCGGCGCCATGATGGGCGGCGTCGACGGCTTCTCCTGCTCGGCCCAGGCCCCCGCCGAGTGCGCGGAGTTCCTCAACTTCATCATGTCGAAGGAGTCGCAGGAGGCGTACGCCACCGCGTTCCACACCCTGCCCGCGAGCAAGGAGGCGCAGGGCGTCGTGACGGAGCCCGCGCTCGTCTCGATCCTCGAGGCCTACAACGAGGCGCCGTACGTCACCGTCTGGCTGGACACGCTGTTCGGGCAGAACGTCGGCAACGCGCTCAACACCTCCGTGGTCAACCTGCTCGCCGGCAAGGGCACGCCGCAGGACATCGTCGACACGACGAACGCCGCAGCGGCCAAGGAGTAGCCGGAGCCATGACCGTGTCCCAGGGCGAGACCTCGCCGAGCACGACGACGCCCGAGGACCGGGCCGGGGGCGGCGCTGGCGCCGTGGCAGGGCCGCCCCCGGCCGCCGCGGCGCGGGCCCGCCGCCCGCGCCGCGGCCGCTGGGGCCAGCGAGCCGAGATCGCGGTGCTCGCCGGGCCGGCGCTCGTCGTCTTCCTCACGTTCGTCATCGTCCCCGTGCTGATGGCGGCGTACTACGGGTTCTTCAAGTGGAAGGGCTTCGGCCCGCCGACGGACTTCGTGGGGTTCGAGAACTACCTCACGATCTTCCGCGACCCCGAGTTCCTCGCGGCGCTGCGGCACAACGGGTTCATCGTGCTCATGTCGCTCGTGCTCCAGGGCCCGGTCGCGGTGGTCGTCGCGCTCATGCTCAACCGGCGCATGCGCGGCCGCTCGGTGGTCCGCGTGCTCGTGTTCGTGCCGTACGTGGTGTCCGAGGTGATCGTCGGCACGGGGTTCAGCCTCATGCTCTCGACGACCGGCGCCGTGAACGACCTGCTGGAGAAGATCGGCCTCGGGTTCCTCTCGGTCGACTGGCTCGCCGACCCCGACGTCGCGATCTGGACCCTGCTGCTCATCATCACGTGGAAGTACATCGGCTTCGCCGTGATCCTCTTCCTCGCGGGCCTCCAGGGCATCCCCGACGAGCTGGGCGAGGCCGCCGCGATCGACGGTGCGTCGTACTGGAAGGCGCAGCGCTACGTCACGCTCCCGCTGCTGGGCCCGACGGTCCGGATCTGGGCGTTCCTGTCGATCATCGGCTCGCTCCAGCTGTTCGACCTCGTCTACATCATCTGGGGCCAGTACGTGGCCTCGACGGCCGGCACGTCGACCATGGCGACGTACATGGTCGCGAACGGCCGCAACGCGGGGAACTACGGGTACGGCAGCGCGGTCGCGGTCGTCCTGTTCCTCATCTCCCTCGCCGTGGCGCTCGTGTACCAGCGGTACGTCCTGCGCCGTGACACCGAGGGCGCGATCACGGAAGGGAAGAAGTGATGGCCACCGTCACCGCCGTACCCGCGCCCGAGCGTGCCGCCGGCGTCAAGACCCCGAAGGAGCCGCGCGGCTCCGGCATCGGCCGGGGCGGCCCGCTGACCTACGTGGTCGCGTGGCTGCTCGTGGGCGTGTGCCTCGCGCCGATCGCGTACATCGTCGTCGGCGGGTTCCGCACCAACGCGCAGATCACGGCCGACCCGTCGGGCCTGCCCGACCCGTGGCAGGTCGTCAACTACGTCGAGGTCCTGTCGAGCTCGCTGTTCTGGCAGCAGCTCGGGAACTCGCTCGTCGCGGCGCTCCTGACGACGCTCGGCGTCGTGGTGCTCGGCCTCATGGCGAGCTACGTCATCGCGCGCTACTCGTTCGTGGGGCGCGGGGCGCTCTACGCGCTGTTCGCGGCGGGCCTGATGTTCCCCATGACGGTCGCGATCACGCCGCTCTACATCATGATCCGCTCGCTCGGGCTGATGAACTCCGTGGGCGGCCTCGTGCTCCCGCAGATCGCGTTCGCCCTCCCGACGACCGTCATCATCCTCGTGCCGTTCCTGCGCGCCATCCCGCGCGAGATCGAGGAGGCCGCGTCGATCGACGGCGCGAGCCGCCTCGGCTTCTTCTTCCGGATGGTCGTGCCGCTGTCCCTGCCGGGCGTCATCACCGTGGGGATCCTCGCGTTCGTCGCGAGCTGGAACAGCTACATGCTCCCGCTCTTCATCCTCAACGACGAGACGTCGTACACGCTCCCGCTGGGCGTGCAGGCGTTCGCGTCGCAGTACTCCGTGGACACCGCCCGCGTGCTCGCCTTCACGTCCCTGTCGATGATCCCCGCGCTCGTCTTCTTCTCGCTGTTCGAGCGGCGCATCGTCGGCGGCCTCACCGGCGCCGTGAAGGGCTGACCACGCCCGTCCGCACCCTGCCCCGTCCCGCGCCGTGCGCGGGACGGGGCCACCACCGAAGGAGAACGGTCCCGTGACCGACGTCGTCCCTGCCGTCCCGACGGCACCCCTCGGCAGCCCGACCCCGGGCACCGACCCCGCGCCGACCCCGCGCCCCGCACCCCCGCAGATGCCCACCGTCTCCGGGCGCGTGCGCGCGCTCCACGCCCGCATGACGCTCGACGAGAAGCTCGCGCAGCTCGTCGGCTACTGGCTCGACCAGAACGGCACCGTCGCCCCGATGCAGTCGGAGATGACGGCGGGCCAGGCCGACGGCGGCCGGCTCGCGGAGATCACGCAGCACGGGATCGGGCACTACACGCGCGTGTACGGCACGCGCCCCGTCGACCCGGCGGAGCGCGCGGCGTGGCTGTGGGCGGAGCAGCGGCGGCTGCGGACCGAGACGCGGCTGGGGATCCCGGCGATCGTGCACGAGGAGTGCCTCACGGGCCTCGCCGCGTGGCAGGCCGCGACGTACCCGACGCCGCTCGCGTGGGGCGCGTCGTTCGATCCGGACCTCGTCGAGGAGATGGCGCGCGAGGTCGGGGAGTCGATGCGCACGCTCGGCGTCCACCAGGGCCTCGCGCCCGTGCTCGACGTCGTGCGCGACCCGCGCTGGGGGCGCGTCGACGAGTGCGTCGGCGAGGACCCGTACCTCGTCGGCACGGTCGGCACGGCGTACGTGCGCGGTCTCCAGGACGCGGGCGTGCACGCGACGCTCAAGCACTTCGTCGGGTACTCGGGCTCCCACGCGGGGCGCAACCACGCGCCCGTGAGCGCGGGCCCGCGCGAGCTCGCCGACGTCTACCTCCCGCCGTTCGAGATGGCGGTGCGCGACGGCGGCGCCCGGTCCGTCATGGCGTCGTACGTCGACGTCGACGGCGTCCCGCTGCACGCGAGCACCGAGCACCTCACCGAGGTGCTGCGCGGGCGCTGGGGGTTCGACGGCGTCGTCGTCGCCGACTACTTCGGCGTCGCGTTCCTCGAGGTGATGCACCGCGTCGCGGCCGACCGCGGCGAGGCGGCGGCCCAGGCGCTCCGGGCGGGCCTGGACGTCGAGCTGCCGACGGGCGACGCGTACCTCGCGCCGCTCGCCGAGCGCGTGCGGTCGGGGGCGCTCGACGAGGCGTGGGTCGACCGCGCCGTGCTGCGCCTGCTCACCCAGAAGGAGGAGCTCGGCCTGCTCGACCCCGGCGCCTACGCCGACGAGCCGCCGACCGCCGTCGACCTCGACACCCCGCGCCAGCGCGCGACCGCGCGCCGCCTCGCGCAGGAGTCGCTCGTGCTGCTCGCGAACGACGGCGTGCTCCCGCTCGTGCGGCCCGGGGCCGCCGGCGCGCCGGCCGCCCCGCGGCGCGTCGCCGTCGTCGGGCCGGACGCCGACTCGGCCGAGGCGCTCATGGGCTGCTACTCGTTCGTCAACCACGTGCTCGCGCACCACCCGGGCACCCCGGCGGGCATCGAGCTGCCGACGGTGCTCGAGTCGCTGCGCGACGCGCTCGCCGGGGCGGGGACCGACGTCACGTACGTGCGCGGGTGCGCGGTCGAGGGCGACGACGTCACGGAGATCCCGGCCGCGGTCGACGCCGCGCGGGACGCGGACGTCGCGGTCGTCGTCGTGGGGGACGAGGCCGGGCTGTTCGGGCGCGGCACCGTCGGCGAGGGCAACGACGTCGAGTCGCTCGAGCTGCCGGGCGTGCAGCGGCGGCTCGTCGAGGAGGTCGTCGCGACGGGCACGCCGGTCGTGCTCGTGCTGCTCACCGGCCGCCCCTACGCGATCGGTTGGGCGCTCGACGCGGCGTCGTCGCGCGGCGGCGTGCCGGCCGCCGTCGTGCAGGGCTTCTTCCCCGGCGAGGAGGGCGGGCGCGCCGTCGCGGACGTGCTCGTCGGCGCGGTGAACCCGTCGGGCCGCCTGCCCGTGTCGCTGCCCCGCGCGGGCGGCGCGCAGCCGTACACCTACCTCCACCCGGTGCTCGGCGGGCCGTCCGACGTGACGTCCACCGACCCGACGCCGGTGCGGCCGTTCGGGTTCGGGCTGTCGTACACGCGGTTCGCGTACGCGGACCTCGAGGTCGACGCGGCCGTCGCCGCGGGCGGGACGTTCCGCGCCGCGGTCACCGTGACCAACACGGGCGCGGTGGCCGGGGCGGACGTCGTGCAGCTCTACGCGCGCGACGTCGTGGGCTCCGTGCCGCGGCCCGTCACGCAGCTCCTCGGGTACGCGCGCGTCGACCTCGCCGCGGGCGAGTCGCGCCGCGTGACGTTCCGCGTCCCGACGACGCGCCTCGCGTTCTCCGACCGCCGCCTCGTGCGCGTGGTCGAGCCGGGCGACGTCGAGGTCTGGGTCGGCGCGCACGCGGCGGCCGTCGACTCCGCCCCCGGTGCGGGCGACCTCGGGTCGACGACCGGCGGCGCGATCGTCAACGAGTCCGCGCCGGCCGCGCGGCGGCACGTGGTGCCGGGCGCCGCGACCGCGCGCGCGACGCTCGCCGTCACGGGCCCCGTGCACGAGGTCACGGCCGCGGACGAGCGGCTCGTCGCCGTCGAGGTGTCCGCACGCGTCGAGGCGGGGGAGCGCGCATGACGCGCGTCCAGAACCCGGTGCTGCCCGGGTGCAACCCCGACCCGTCGGTGTGCCGCGTCGGCGACGACTTCTACCTCGTCACCTCGACGTTCGAGTACCTGCCCGGCCTGCCGGTGCTGCGCAGCCGCGACCTCGCGACGTGGGAGCACGTCGGGGACGTCGTCGACCGGTCGGGGCAGCTCGACTACGACGGCATCCGGTCGTCGGGCGGCCTGTTCGCCCCGACGCTGCGGCACCACGACGGCACGTTCTGGCTCGTGTGCACGCTCGTGGACCCGGACGACGACGCCCGCGGCGGCAACTTCGTCATGACCGCGACGGACCCGGCCGGGCCGTGGTCCGACCCGGTGTGGCTGCGCGACGAGGACGGCGAGCGGGTCGCGGGGATCGACCCGTCGATCTTCTTCGACGACGACGGCCGCGTCTGGCTGCACGGCACGCGCCTCGCGCCCGAGCCGGAGTGGTTCCACCAGACCGAGGTGTGGGTGCGCGAGCTCGACCCTGCGACGTGCACCCTCGTCGGCCCCGAGCACGTGGTGTGGACGGGGGCCGTGCGCGGCGCCGTGTGGGCCGAGGGCCCGCACCTGTACAAGGTCGACGGCACGTACTACCTGCTCGCGGCCGAGGGCGGGACGGACTTCCACCACGCGGTGTCCGTCGCGCGCGCGTCGTCGGTCACGGGGCCGTACGAGGGCGACAAGGCCAACCCCGTGCTCACGCACAGGCACCTCGGGCGGGGCGTGGACGTCGTCGGCGTGGGCCACGCCGACCTCGTCGAGGCGCCCGACGGCTCGTGGTGGGCCGTGCTGCTCGCGATGCGCGTCTACGGCGGCTACCACTACCCGCTCGGCCGCGAGACGTTCCTCGTCCCGGTCGTGTGGGAGGACGGCTGGCCCGTCCTCGCGCCCGGGGAGGGCCGCGTGCCCGACGCCGTCGAGGTCCCGTTCGCGAGCCCGGCACCCCGGACGGAGGTCCAGGGCGGGGCGAGCGGCGTCGTCCGCCCCGACGACCCGCGCTGGACGGCGGTGCGCGCCCTGCCGCGGGACGTCGCCACCCCGGCGGGCGAGGGCTGGGACCTCCCGGTGCGCCCGACGACGCTCGCCGAGCCGGGCGCGCCCGCGTTCCTCGGCGTGCGCCAGCAGCACCGCGACGTCGACGTGACGGTCACCCTGCAGGCCCCGGCCGTGGCGGGGGAGCGCGCGGGCGTCGTCGTGCGGCAGTCCGAGGACGACCACGTGCGGCTCCTCGTCGACGGCGGCCCGGGGGACGAGCGGCGCGTCGTCGTCGTGCACCGGCGCGGCGGCACGGACGCGGTGGTCGGGGAGACGACGGTGACCGCCGCCCCCGGGGAGCCGGTCGTCGTCGGGCTGCGCGTCCGCGGGCAGGACTACGGGCTCGTCGCCGGGACGGCGGGCGGGCCGGTCGTGGACGTCGCGACGGTCGACGGGCGCACGCTCGACAGCGCCGCCGCGGGCGGGTTCCTCGGGCTCTGGCTCGGCGTGCACGCGACGAGCGAGGGCCGCCCGAGCGCGTCCGCCGTGCGCGTCGAGCGGTTCGTGTACGAGCCGGTGGGCTGACGCGCCGCCCGGGCGTGCGGGAGCGCGCGGCCGGGCTACGGTCGGGGCATGTCGAGCGAACGGACACGCACCGAGGTGGACCTGCTGGGACCGAAGGAGGTCCCGGCGGACGCCTACTACGGCGTCCACACGGTCCGCGCCATGGAGAACTTCCGCATCTCGGGGACGACGGTGAGCGACGTCCCCGAGATGGTGCGCGGCATGGTGATGGTCAAGAAGGCGTCGGCGCTCGCGAACCGTGAGCTGCGCACCATCCAGCGCGACGTCGCCGACGCGATCGTCGCCGCGTGCGACGCGATCCTGCGCGACGGCCGGTGCCTCGACCAGTTCCCCGTCGACGTGTTCCAGGGCGGCGCCGGGACGAGCGTCAACATGAACACCAACGAGGTCGTCGCCAACCTCGCGCTCGAGCTCGCCGGGTTCGACAAGGGCCGCTACGACGTCATCAACCCGAACGACCACGTCAACCGCTCGCAGTCGACGAACGACGCCTACCCCACGGGGTTCCGGCTCGCGGTCCACGAGCTCGTCGTGCGGCTCCAGCACGAGGTGCGGCGGCTCGAGCGCGCGTTCGACGAGAAGGCGTCGGAGTTCGCCGACGTCCTGAAGATGGGCCGGACCCAGCTCCAGGACGCGGTCCCCATGAGCCTCGGCCAGGAGTTCGCCGGGTTCGCCGTGAACGTCGGGGAGGAGATCCGTCGGCTCGAGGTCGCGGGCGAGCTGCTGCTCGAGGTCAACCTCGGCGCGACCGCGATCGGCACCGGGCTCAACACCCCGCCCGGCTACCCGAAGGTCGCGACGCGCCGGCTCGCCGAGGTGAGCGGCCTGCACACCGTCCCGGCCGAGAACCTCGTCGAGGCGACCTACGACAACGGCGCCTACCTCGCCGTCCACTCCGCGCTCAAGCGGCTCGCGGCCAAGCTGTCGAAGATCTGCAACGACCTGCGCCTGCTGTCGTCGGGGCCGCGCGCGGGCCTCGGCGAGATCAACCTGCCCGAGCTCCAGGCCGGCTCGTCGATCATGCCCGCCAAGGTGAACCCGGTCATCCCCGAGGTCGTCAACCAGGTCTGCTTCAAGGTCATGGGCAACGACGTGACGATCACGCACGCCGCCGAGGCCGGGCAGCTCCAGCTCAACGTCATGGAGCCCGGGCTCGCGCAGTCGATGTTCGAGTCGTTGCACCTGCTGACCAACGCGTGCGTCGCGCTGCGCACCAAGTGCGTCACGGGCATCACGGCGAACGTCGAGGTGTGCCGCCGGCACGTGCTCGACTCCATCGGCATCGTCACGTACCTCAACGAGATCATCGGCCACCGCAACGGCGACCTCGTGGGCGCGGAGGCCGCCCGGACCGGGGCCTCCGTGCGCGACGTCGTGGTCGCGCACGGCCTGCTCACGGCCGAGGAGGTCGACGCCGTGCTGACCACGGAGAACTTCCTGCGCCCCCGCTACACCGGCCGCTACTACGAGCCCGACGAGCGCGGCCTGCCGCCCGCGGGCGAGGAGGGCGAGTCGTCGCGCGTCGTCGAGTCCGACGACGCCACGGGCACGCCCCCGGAGCCCGAGCCCGAGTCCTGACGCCGAGATCGGCCCGCCCGTCGCCGGGTCGACCTCCTGACGGTCGATCTCGGACGCGCGGGCCGATCTCGCGACGGCGCGGGGCTCAGCCCCGGACGAGGCGAGCGATCTCCGTGCCGTCCGGGCCGACGAGCACCAGCCGGCCGTCGTCCAGCCCGGCACGGGCGGCCGAGGCGACGTAGCCGGGGACGCTCTCGCCCTCGCACCCGATCAGGGTCTGGAGGCCCGTGGTCGCGAGCAGGCGACCGCCGTCGTCCAGGGTCCACGCGCCGCCCCCGCCGTTGCACCCGTCGGAGCCGGACCACGTCCCGTCCTCGTGGAAGACGACGTGCGGGTCGGTGGAGGAGCGCCCGGCCGGCTCCCACCGCCCGACGAGGTCCCGCACCTCCGCAGGCGCGAGGCCGCGCGGCAGCGCAGCGGGCGCGTCGAACGCCGCCCGCACGTCGTCGGTCACCTCGGGGGCTTCCGCGAAGTGCTCCGCGGCGTCGGGGATCGGGGCCGGGGCGCCGTCGACCTGCAGCCCGGCGACGACCGTGCCGTCGGCGTCGAGCAGTCGCCAGCCCTCGCCGTCGGGCTCGTACGCGACCACCGTGCGCAGCCCGCGGCGAGACCGACCGCCAGGACGGCGACGGTCGACGACATCCGTACGGGCTCGCGACCCCTCATGCCTCGATCCTGTCCCCGGTGCCACGCTTCTTGCAGCAGCGTGCGCCGTGTCTCGAGATCGACCCGCACGCCCGACGTCGACCCTCCGAGGGCCGACCTGGCGACGCGCGGGCCGACCTCGCGGCTACGACCGGACGCGCACGGCCCGGAGGACGACGCCGACCGCGAGCACCACGACCCCCGCGACCATGCTCGGGACGGGGAGCGTGAGGACCAGCGCGACGCACCCGAGCGCGCCGAGCACCGGGAGCGCACGCGGGTAGAGGCGGTGCGGCGCGGTCTGGCGCAGCGCCGAGAGGTTCGCGACGAGGTAGTACACGAGCACCCCGAACGACGAGAACCCGATCGCGCCGCGCAGGTCCGTCGTGAGCACGAGCGCCACGACCACCGCCCCGACGGCGAGCTCCGCGCGGTGCGGCACCCGGTGCACGGGGTGCACCGCGGCGAACCACCCCGGCAGGTCGCCGGTGCGGGCCATCGCGAGCCCCGTGCGGCTCACCCCGGCCAGCAGGGCGAGGAGCGCGCCGGCGCTCGCGGCGACCGCGCCGACGCTCACGACCGGTCCCGCCCACGACCACGACCCGGCGGCGACGGCGTCGGCGAGCGGCGCGGCGGACGCGGCGAGCCGCGCGGGCCCGAGCACCGCGAGGAGCGTGACCGCCACGACGGCGTAGAGCACGACGACCGTCCCGAGCGACACGAGCACCGCGCGCGGGATGGTGCGGCGCGGGTCGCGCACCTCCTCGCCGAGCGTCGCGACGCGCGCGTACCCGGCGAACGCGAAGAACAGCAGCCCGGCGGCCTGGAGGACGCCGTACCAGCCGCCGTGCGCGCCGCCGGGGTCGAGGACGGCGGACCACCGCGGCGTCGTCCCCGCGAGGCTCGCGACGACCGCGGTCGCGATCGCGAGCAGCGCGACCGCGACGATCCCGCGCGCGACGCGGGCCGTGCGCGTCACGCCGCGGTAGCCGACCGCGGTGAGCACGACGACCGCCGCGGCGGCCACGGGACGCTCCCACCCGGGCGGCGCGGCGTACGCGGCGAGGACGAGCGCCATGGCGGCGCAGCTCGCCGTCTTCCCGACGACGAAGCCCCACCCCGCGACGTAGCCCCACCAGGGGCCGAGGTGCTCGCGCCCGTACACGTACGTGCCGCCGGACGTCGGGTGCTGCGCGGCGAGCTGGGCCGACGACGTCGCGTTCGCGTACGCCACGACGGCGGCCAGGGCGAGCCCGACGAGCAGGCCCGTCCCCGCCGCGGCCGCGGCGGGCGCGAACGCCGAGAACACGCCCGCACCCACCATGGACGCGAGCCCGACGACGACGGCGTCCGTCGTGCCGAGACGGCGGGCGAGCGACGGCTGGCCGGGAGCGGTGGTCACCCGCACAGCGTGCCAGGACCAGGTGTCCACGAGGTGTCCGACGGCGGCCCCGGCACCGGCCCCGGGCGTGGCCGGGAGCGTCCCCGGGAGCCGGTACAGTTCCCGCCGGTGCCCCGTCCCGGTCGTCGTCGACCGGTCCCGACGAACGGGGGGCGACGGGCTGTGCGCTTCGGCGAGGACGGCGGTGCAGGGGTGGTCTCAGGAGGGTCCGGCGACGGGCGGCGTGCGGGGCGGACGGCGTCGTGCGCCGTGCTCGTCGGCGTGCTCGCGGGCGCGGTCGTGGTGGGGGTGCCGGCGGTCGCGAGCGCGGACCCGGCCGACGGGCTGTCCGAGACGTCGCACACGCGCTACGAGGTGGACGGCACCGGCCCGGTCCGGGTCCGGGTGACGACCACGCTGCGCAACGAGCAGCCCGACAGCGGCCAGTACTTCTACTACTGGGACGCCTACGGCATCCCCGTGCCGGCGGGCGCGACGGACGTCACCGCGACGAGCGGCGGCGCCACGCTCCCCGTGACGCTCGAGCCGACCGAGGACCCGGCCACGAGCGCCGCGCGGGTCTCGTTCTCGCCGCTCAACTACGGCCGCGAGCGGACCGTGGAGTGGGCGTACACGATCCCGGGCGAGCCGATCCGCTCGGAGGGGTACACGCGCGTCGGGCCGGGGTACGCGACGTTCGCCGTCGGCGCGCCCGGGGACCCGGGCCAGGTCACCGTCGAGATCGTCACCCCGACGTCCATGGACTTCGACAGCACGTGGGACGGGTTCACCCCGATCCTCGAGGGCACGACGCGGACGCACCGCGCGACGGAGAGCACCGACGACCTCGGCACGTGGTCGTTCGTCTCGCTCCGGGACCCGGCGCAGGTGGACACGACGACGGTCGACGCGGCGGGGACGGAGCTCGTGCTCGAGAGCTTCCCGGGCGACGCCGAGTGGAGCGCCTTCGTTGCGGAGCAGGTCGCCGCCGGGCTGCCCGCGCTCGAGCGCGTGGTCGGGATGCCGTGGCCGGGGAACCTCGAGCGCATCCGCGAGGACGTGTCGCCCGAGGTGCTGGGGTACGCGTGGTTCGACCGCGGCTCCGGCGAGATCGTCATCCCCGAGGACCTCGATGCCGGGCTGCTCTTCCACGAGCTCTCGCACGCGTGGCTCGCCGGGGACCGGTTCGTGGACCGGTGGGTGTCCGAGGGTCTGGCCGAGGTCGTGGGGGAGCGCGTGGCCGCGCAGACCGGCGGCCCGACCGAGACGTTCCCGGCCCCCGCGCGCGACGCGGCGGACGCGCTCCCGCTCGTCGCCTGGGCGGACGTCGACGTGCAGGACGGCACCGACGCCACCGAGGAGTACGCGTACGCCGCGGCGTGGACCGCCGTGTCCGCGCTCGTCGGCGGGCTCGACGACGAGGCGCTCGGGTCGCTCGTCGCGGCCGCGTACGCGGGGGAGAGCGCGTACGACGCCCCCGGCGAGCCCGGGCGCCCCGGCCTCACCGACGGTCGTCGCTTCCTCGACCTCGTCGAGGTGCGCGGCGAGGTCCCCGACGCCCAGGCGGCGTACCGCACCTGGGTCGCCGACGCCGAGGAGACCGCCCTGCTCGACGCGCGGGGCCCGGCCCGCGAGGCCTACGTCGCCCTCGACGCGGCCGACGGCGCGTGGCTCCCGCCCGCGGGGCTGCGCACCGCGATGACGGACTGGGCGTTCGCGGACGCCGACGCGGCTCGGGAGGCGATCGGGCCCGACGCCGCCGCGACCGCCGGCCAGGTCCAGCAGGCCGCCGAGGACGCGGGCCTGCCCGACCCGGCCGCCGTCCGCGCGCAGTACGAGGGCGCCCGCACCGCCGAGGAGTACGCGGCGCTCGCGACCGTGCTGCCGCGCACGGTCGAGGTCGTCGGGACGGTCGGCGACGCGGTCGCCGCGAGCACCGGCGGCGGCCCGTTCGCCGACCTCGGCCGCCTCTTGCTGGACGTCGACGGCTCGACCGCGGACGCGCGCGCGGCGCTCGACGCCGGTCGCCTCGACGACGCCGCCGCCGCGGCCGACGACGCGTCGTCGCGCGCCGCCGTCGCGCCGTGGGTGGGGATCGGCGCGGTGCTGCTCGTCGTCGCGGCGCTCGCCGGTGCGGTCGTGCTCGTGGTGCGCCGCCGTCGTGCGGCGGCCGCCCAGGGCGTCCCGGTCGAGGAGTCCGCCGCGGACCACGACGTCCGCCCGGCCGTGGCGGACCCCGCGGAGGGCTCGACGGACGACCCGGCGGACGACCCGGCGGACGAGGGGACGCCCGTCCCCGCCGCGACGCCGTAGCTGCGGGTCGCGGCCGAGGCCCGGCCGAGCGGTCCCGCGGCGCAGGAGCGCGGCGTCGTCGGGGAGACTAGGAGCAGCACTGTCTGTCGATGCAAGGAGTCCTAGGTGCCCCAGGGAACAGTCCGATGGTTCGACGCCGACCGAGGGTTCGGCTTCATCGACCTCGGGAACGAGGCCGAGGACCTGTTCGTGCACGCGTCCGAGATCGTCGGTGACGACGGCCCGAAGCAGCTCCGCGAGGGGCAGGTCGTCGAGTTCGAGATGGGCACCGGCGACCGCGGCCCGCAGGCGCGGCGCGTCCGCGTGACGGGCGACCGCGCCGCCGACGCGCCCGTGGGCGTGCTCGGCACCGTCGTCTGGTACGAGCCGGCCAAGGGCTACGGCTTCGTCACGCCCGACGGGCGCAGCGACGAGATCTTCCTGCACAGCTCGGCGATCGTCGGGGGCGGCGTCGTCACGGAGGGGCAGCGCGTGGCGTTCCTCGTCGTCGAGGGCGAGAAGGGTCCGCAGGCGGACCACCTGCTGCCGCTCGGCGCGCAGGCCGCGCAGCCCGCGGCGGACGGCGCCGACGGCACCGTGTCCTGGTACGACGACGTCAAGGGCTTCGGCTTCGTCGCTCCCGACGGCGGCGGCGACGACGTGTTCGTGCACGTCAGCGCCCTGGGCCGCGGGCTCACCGAGCTCGCCGAGGGCGCGCGCGTGACGTACGACGTCGTCGAGGGCGACAAGGGCCCGAACGCCCGGAACGTGCAGCTCGTGGGCGGCTCCGGGCGCCCGGGGCCGGACCGCGGCCGACCGGGCGCCGACCGCGGCCGCCCGGGCTCGGACCGCGGTCGTCCGGCGTCCGGCGGGCGCGTGCGCGGCGGCGAGGGCACGGTCGCGCGGTACGACGCCGACCGCGGCTTCGGCTTCATCACGCCCGACGCCGGCGGCGAGGACCTGTTCGTGCACGTGTCCGTCGTGCGCGGCGGGGAGGAGCTCGAGGAGGGCGACCGGGTCCGGTTCAAGATCCGGCAGAGCGACCGCGGGCCGCAGGCCGACGGCGTCGAGCTGATCTGATCGAGGGGCGGCGGGGCGCGGTCGTCCTCGCCGGGTGCCGGGGGATTGCCCTGGAAGTCGGTGGTCCCCGTCCCTAGGGTCGACGGATGGACGCCCAGGAGATCCGCTCGGCCTACCTCGCCTTCTTCGCCTCCCGGGGGCACGCCGTGATCGAGCGAGCGCCCCTGGTGCTGCGGGAGGACCCGACGACCCTGTTCACGGGCGCGGGCATGCAGCCGCTGATGCCCTACCTGCTCGGCGTGCGACCGCACGCCGCTGGGCGGCTCCTGGTCGACTCGCAGCCGTGCCTGCGGTCGCAGGACATCGACGAGGTCGGCGACCGACGGCACACGACGTTCTTCGAGATGCTGGGGAACTGGAGTCTCGGGACCGCCGACGTGGAGCGTCAGGTCCGGTGGTTCGCCGAGTTCCTCGCGCTCGTGGGCGTCGACCTCTCGCGCCTCTACGTCACGTGCTTCCGCGGGTCGGCCGAGCACGGGATCCCTCGGGACGACGCGGCGGCCCAGGCCTGGGTCACGGTGTTCGCCGAGCACGGCATCGAGGCGCCGGTCGTGGACGTCGGGTCGCGTGCGGACGGCGACCGCGACGGCATGCGCGGCGGCCGCGTCTTCCTCTACGACGCCGAGGAGAACTGGTGGAGCCGGGGCGGCGGCCTGGAGGGCACGCCCGCGGGCGACCCGTGCGGGCCGGACTCGGAGGTCTTCTACGACCTGGGCCCGGAGCTCCACGACCCGTCCGCCGGCGAGCCGCACCCGGCGAGCGAGGGGGGACGGTTCGTCGAGATCGGCAACCAGGTGTTCATGCGCTACCGCCGCACGGGCGAGGGCTTCGTCCTCCTCGACGAGCCGAGCATCGACTTCGGGGGCGGGCTCGAGCGCATCGCCGCCGCCGCGACGGCGTCCCCCGACGTGTTCGACGTGAGCCTGCTGCGCCCCCTGGTCGACCGGCTCGAGGACCTGAGCGGCCGCACGTACGAGGACGACCCGCGCCCGTTCCGCGTGATCGCGGACCACGTGCGCGCCGCGACGTTCCTCGCCGCCGACGGCGTGCGGCCGGGCAACAAGGCGCACGGGTACGTGCTGCGGCGGCTCGTGCGCCGGGCCGTGGTGCACGCGCTCCGGCTCGGGCTGGAGGACCGGTTCGTCGACGACCTCGTCGCCGTCGTGGCCGAGTCGTACCGCGACGCCTACCCGAGCCTGGCCGAGCAGCGCGCGGAGCTGAGCGGCGTGCTCCGGGACGAGGAGTCGCGCTTCCGACGGACGGTGCACCGGGGGCTCCGAGAGCTCGAGAGGCTCCGGGGCACGACCGTCACGGGCGACCACCTGTTCGTGCTCGCCGACACCTGGGGCTTCCCCGTCGAGCTGGCGGTCGACGAGGTCCGCCGCCGCGACATGGCTCTCGCCGCCGACTGGCAGGAGGGCTACGCGCAGCAGCGGGCGCGCCAGCAGGCGCGGTCCCGGGCGGCCGCGAGCGGGGAATAGTGCGGGTCGCGTGAAGGTTGAGCCTGATGGACTCAAGTTGAGCCGGGTGAGGTTGCGCGAGCACCGACCACGGATCTACCTTGAGTGAAGCAGACTCAACCCGGTGTGCCGAGGCGCAGCAGCGCCGTCGGGCACCCAGAACGACGGAGGCACACACATGGCACGAGCAGTCGGGATCGACCTCGGCACCACCAACTCGGTGGTCGCCGTCCTCGAGGGCGGAGAGCCCACGGTCATCGCGAACGCCGAGGGGTCGCGCACGACGCCGTCGGTGGTCGCCTTCTCCAAGACCGGCGAGGTCCTCGTCGGCGAGGTCGCCAAGCGCCAGGCGGTCACGAACGTCGACCGCACCATCAGCTCGGTGAAGCGCCACATGGGCACCGACTGGTCGGTGGAGATCGACGACAAGAAGTACACCGCGCAGGAGATCTCCGCGCGCATCCTGGGCAAGCTCAAGCGCGACGCCGAGGAGTACCTGGGCGAGCCCGTCACCGACGCGGTCGTCACCGTCCCGGCGTACTTCAACGACGCCGAGCGCCAGGCGACCAAGGACGCCGGGCAGATCGCGGGCCTCAACGTGACCCGCATCGTCAACGAGCCCACCGCGGCCGCGCTCGCGTACGGTCTGGAGAAGGGCAAGGAGGACGAGCTCATCCTTGTCTTCGACCTGGGCGGCGGCACGTTCGACGTCTCGCTCCTCGAGGTCGGCAAGGACGAGGACGACTTCTCCACGATCCAGGTCCGCGCGACCTCGGGCGACAACCGCCTGGGTGGCGACGACTGGGACAACCGCATCGTCGAGCACCTCATCAAGCAGGTGAAGAACAGCTCGGGCGTCGACCTGTCGAAGGACAAGATCGCGCTCCAGCGTCTGCGCGAGGCCGCCGAGCAGGCGAAGAAGGAGCTCTCGTCCGCGACGAGCACCACCATCTCGATGCAGTACCTCTCGATGAGCGAGAACGGCCCCATCCACCTGGACGAGAAGCTCACGCGCGCCCAGTTCCAGCAGATGACGCAGGACCTCCTCGACCGGACGAAGGCCCCGTTCCACAAGGTCATCTCCGACGCGGGCGTCTCCGTCTCCGACATCGACCACGTCGTGCTCGTGGGTGGTTCCACCCGCATGCCGGCCGTGACCGACGTCGTCAAGGAGCTCACGGGCGGCAAGGAGCCGAACAAGGGCGTCAACCCGGACGAGGTCGTCGCCGTCGGCGCGGCCCTGCAGGCCGGCGTCATCTCCGGTGACCGCAAGGACGTCCTGCTCATCGACGTCACCCCGCTGTCCCTCGGCATCGAGACCAAGGGCGGCGTGATGACCAAGCTCATCGAGCGCAACACGGCCATCCCGACCAAGCGCAGCGAGATCTTCTCGACGGCCGAGGACAACCAGCCGTCGGTGCTCATCCAGGTGTTCCAGGGCGAGCGCGAGTTCGCGCGCGACAACAAGCCGCTCGGCACGTTCGAGCTGACCGGCATCGCGCCGGCCCCGCGCGGCGTGCCGCAGATCGAGGTCACCTTCGACATCGACGCGAACGGCATCGTCCACGTCGGCGCGAAGGACCGCGGCACCGGCAAGGAGCAGAAGATGACCATCACGGGTGGCTCGGCGCTGCCCAAGGAGGACATCGACCGCATGGTCAAGGAGGCCGAGGAGCACGCGGCCGAGGACAAGAAGCGTCGCGAGGACGCGGAGACCCGCAACCAGGCCGAGGCGTTCGTCTACTCGACCGAGAAGCTCGTCTCCGAGAACAAGGAGAAGCTCCCCGCCGACGTCGTCACCGAGGTCGAGGCCGACATCGCGTCGGTGAAGTCCGCGCTCGAGGGCGAGGACGCCGACGCCGTGAAGACCGCGCACGAGAAGCTCGTCGCGTCCTCGCAGAAGATCGGCCAGGCGCTCTACGCCTCGGCCGAGCAGGAGCAGGCCGCCGGCAACCCCGGCGCCGCGCAGGACGACGCGACCGCCGCGGCGGGCGCGACGTCCGCCCCTGACGAGGACGTCGTCGACGCCGAGATCGTGGACGAGGAGGACGAGCGCAAGTGACGGCCGACGGACCGACCGACCCGCAGGGCCCCGAGGAGCAGGCCGGGCGCGAGCCCGGCCAGGGCTCCGACGACAAGCCCTTCCAGTTCACGGACAAGCGCAAGGTCGACCCGGAGAGCGGTCGGCCTCGCCCCGAGGGCGAGGCCGGCGGCTCCGCGGGCGACGACGCGGAGACGGACCCGCTCGCGGGCCTCGACTTCGAGCCGTCCGACGAGGCCGGGGTCGACGCCGCGGTCCTCGCGGCGAAGGCCGAGGCCGCGGAGCACCTCGACGCGCTCCAGCGTGAGCGGGCCAGCTTCACGAACTACCGCAACCGGTCGTTGCGCGACCAGGAGGCCGCGCGCACGAAGGGGATCGAGGACGTGCTCACCGCGCTCCTCCCGGTCCTCGACGACATCGACCGCGCGCGGCAGCACGGCGAGCTGACGGGGCCGTTCGCGGCCATCGCCGACAAGCTCGACGCGTCGCTCGAGAAGTTCGGGATCGAGCGCTACGGCGCGGTGGGCGACGAGTTCGACCCCACCGTCCATGAGGCGCTCATGCACCAGCCCGACCCCGAGGCCACCGCCACCACGGTGAACCTCGTCATCGAGCCCGGCTACCGGATCGGGGAGCGGGTCGTGCGCGCCGCGCGCGTCTCGGTCGTCGGCCCGCAGTAGCCACCCCTTCCTCGTGCCCGACGGCGCGGGCGCACCTCCCGCGCGGAGGTGCGCTCCGCCGTCGGGCACGCGAGGATCACCAGCAGCAGACCCACCGGCAGCAGCCATGGAACGAAGGACCAGGACAACGACCACCGACAGGAGGGAGGCGCCGTGACCGGACAGGACTGGATGGAGAAGGACTTCTACGCCGCGCTCGGCGTCCCCAAGGACGCCGACGACGCCGCGATCAAGAAGGCCTATCGCAAGCTCGCCCGCAAGTACCACCCCGACCAGAACCAGGGCGACGCGAGCGCCGAGGCCAAGTTCAAGGAGATCGGCGAGGCGTACGCCGTGCTGTCGGACCCCAAGGAGCGCGAGCAGTACGACGCGATCCGGGCGATGGCGGGCGGGGGCGCGCGCTTCTCCGCGGGCCCCGGCGGCGCCGGGGGAGCGGGCTTCGAGGACGTCTTCGGCGGCATGTTCGGCGGCGGGGGCCCGGGCGGCACCCGGGTCCGCTACTCGACCGGCGGCCAGGGCGCGGGCGGTTTCGAGGACATCCTCGGCTCGATGTTCGGCGGTGGCGGGGCAGGCCAGCAGTTCGGCGGCCCCCGGCCCCGCGCCGGCGCGGACCTCGCGGCGGCCACGACCCTGCCCTTCCGGCAGGCGGTCGAGGGCTCGACCGTGACGTTCACCGTCGACGGCCGCACGGTCACGACGCGCATCCCGCCGGGCGTCCGCGACGGCCAGAAGATCCGCCTGCGCGGCAAGGGCCGCCCGGGCACGGCGGGCGGGCCCGACGGCGACCTCGTCGTCACCGTGCACGTCACCCCGCACCCGGTGTTCTCGCTCGACGGGAACAACCTGCGGATCACGGTCCCGGTGACGTTCCCCGAGGCCGCGCTCGGCGCGACGATCGCCGTGCCGACGCTCGACGGCTCGACCGTCAAGGTCAAGGTGCCGGCCGGCACGCCGTCGGGGCGCACGCTGCGCGTCCGGGGCCGGGGCGTGAAGACCGCGAAGTCGACCGGCGACCTGCTCGTCACGGTCCAGGTCGCGGTGCCGCAGAAGCTCTCGAAGGCCGCTCGCGAGGCGGTCGAGACGTTCGCCGCCGCGACCGACGGTCAGGACGTGCGGGCCGACCTGGTCCGCCAGGCCGCGGAGTGACCGGCGCCCGGGGCGCCGGCTCGGGAAGGAGGCCCGGATGACCGCGTACCGCACGGACGACGCCCGGACGGGTCCGGACGTGACGCCCGACGTCGATCAGGACGCGCCCGTCCTCGTCATCTCGCAGGCCGCGGCGCTCGCGGGCATGCACCCGCAGACGCTGCGCCAGTACGACCGCCTCGGCCTCGTGGTGCCGCGCCGCACCGCGGGCCGGGGGCGGCGGTACTCGCTGCGCGACGTCGCGAAGCTGCTCGAGGTGCAGCGCCTCAGCCACGACGAGGGCATCAACCTCGCCGGCATCCAGCGGATCCTGGCCCTCGAGTCGCAGGTCGAGCGGCTCGAGCGGCGCATCGAGGCGCTCTCGGCGCGCGTCGAGCCGGGCGGCCGCGTGTTCGCCGCCGCGGCGAGCGGCGACGTCGTCGTCGTGCCCCGCGGGCGCAGCGTGCGGCGTGGGGTCGAGGAGGCGCTGCGCGAGACGCTCGTCGAGCACGGCGAGGCGCGCGCGCTCGTCATCTGGCGGCCCCGGGCCGACGGCACCGACAACTGACCTGCAACGAAGCATTTCCGCAAGAAAGCCGTGCGGTAATTGCTGCGCATTCTTGCATTTCTGAGCAAGGCCTTCCTTGCTATACACCGAGGAATTCGCGGAATACCGTGGAACGCGGAGACCGACCCACGAGGGGTCCTCGGAGACAGGAGATCGCGATGAGCAGCCTCACGGAGATGCCCCAGGTCGTCGAGTGTTCCATCGACGGCTGCGGCTACAACCACGACCACGGGTGCCACGCGGGCGCCGTGACCATCGCCGGTCACACCGGCGACGCCGAGTGCGCGACCTTCATCCCGCTGGGCACCAAGGGCGGGCTGGAGAAGGTGCTCGCGCACGTCGGGGCCTGCCAGCGCACGGAGTGCGTGCACAACGCCTCGCTCGAGTGCTCCGCGCCGTCGATCCGCGTCGGGGCGGGCGCGTCCGGCGAGGACCGGGCCGACTGCCTCACCTTCACGCCGCGCTGACACGCGGTCGCCGCCTTGCTCGCGGGCGGTCGGTCACCTGCCGGCCGCAGACGCCCCCGGACGCCCCGGACCACGTGCTCGCCCGCGTGGGACGGGGCGTCGTCGTGTCAGCGCTGGAGCGTGTCGAGGAGCTGGACGGCGGCCGTGTGCGTGCGCGGGAGCGGTTCGAGCCAGACGCGCGGCGGCCGGCGCAGGATCGCCGTGACCCCCAGCGCGAGGCCCGTGCGCTCGATGTTGTGGCGGAGCACGGTGCGCAGGACGTCGTCGTCCGCGTCCCGCTCGCCGAGCACGACGAAGAGCCCGTTGCCCATCGACGCCATGGGGTGGCCCTCGCCGAACGTGTGGGTGAGCGCGCGGCCCATCGCGGCCGACCGCGCGAACCGTTGCCACCCCGTGAGGTCGTCGAGCGCGACGTCGACGACGAGCAGCCCGTGGGTCCGGGTCGCGTCGAGGCCCGCGCGCTCGGCCGCACCGTACGTCTCGCGGAGCCGGTGCACCAGGTACTGGGTCGTGGCGAGACCGGACTCCGGGTCCAGGACCTCGGGTGCCACGGGATTGGCCTCGTACCCCTCGGACCAGCCGACCGCCACGCCGCGGACGAGGTCGAGGACCGGCTCGCGGTCGTGCGCGCGGTACAGGCAGACGACGTCGTCGATGGCCTCGCCGATCCCGACCCCGGCCTCGGCGCGGACACGGCCGAGCCGCTCGGCCGCGGGCGTCGCGTCCCGCTCCTCGCACAACGCCTCGACGAGCGCGTCGACGGCAGGGTGGTACCAGTCGCCCGGCCGTAGCCAGACGCTGTCGGCGCTCGCGCGCCGCCACCGCTCGCGCACGGCGTCGGTCGCGGGCACGGCGTACCCCGGGAGGTGGTCCATGTAGATGAGACGTGCGGCCGCGGGATCCATGACGCGAGAACCGCGGGAAGTTTCCAGGACCTCGCGTCCCGGGTGAAAAGGGGCGAACCGGAGGAAGTGCGACTCCTTTCGTTCCGGTGGCGGGATGCCTCTGCCCGTGAGATGGACGGGCGTCTACTATGGCCACCGTAGCCTCGGTTCGGGGCGGTCTCCGGGGCGGGTGACGATGACGCAGGCACAGGAACGGGTGGAGAGCGAGGCGTTCAGCGACGCCGAGCTCATCACCGCCGTGCGTGCGGGAGACACGGGCGCCTACGGGGTGCTCTACGAACGGCACGCCGGTGCCGCGCGCACGGTCGCGCGCCAGTACGTCCGCTCGAGCGCCGACGCCGACGACGTGGTGTCGGACGCGTTCGCTCGCACGCTCTCTGTGCTGCAGAGCGGCGGCGGCCCGGACGTCACCTTCCGCGCCTACCTCTTCACCGTCGTCCGCCGGCTGTCGTACGACCTCGTGAACGGCGCCCGGCGCACGCAGCCGACCGACGACGAGCGCACGTTCGAGTCGGCGTTCGGCCCGATGGCCTCGACGGAGGACCCGACGCTCGAGGGCTTCGAGCGCTCGACGGTCACGCGCGCCTACCAGGACCTGCCGGAGCGGTGGCGTGCCGTGCTCTGGTACACCGAGGTCGAGAGCCTGTCCCCGGCCGAGATCGCCCCGCTCCTCGGCCTCACCGCGAACGGCGTCTCCGCGCTCGCGTACCGCGCCCGCGAGGGGCTGCGCCAGGCGTACCTCCAGCAGCACCTGACGTCCGTCCCCGCCGAGGAGTGCCGCACGGTCAACGCGCTCCTCGGGTCCTACGTGCGCGGGGGCCTCGCGAAGCGCGAGACGGCGCGCGTCGAGTCGCACCTCGAGGGCTGCGACGACTGCCGCGGGCTCGTGCTCGAGCTGGGCGACGTGTCCCACGGCATGCGCGCCGTCATCGCCCCGCTCGTGCTCGGCGTGGGCGCGCTCGGTCTCGTCGGGACGGCCCTGCCGACCACGGGTGGCGCAGCCGTCGCCGGCGGCGTCGCGGCCGCGCTCCAGGGCGCGTCCGGCAGCGGGTCGGCGAGCGGCGCGGGTGCGGGTGGCTCGGGCGCAAGTGGTTCGGGTGGCGCGGGCGGGTCGGGTGCCGGAGGCTCGAGCGCCGGCGGGTCCGGCGCGGCCGGCGGTTCGGGTGCGGCAGGTGGCTCGGGTGCGGCGGGCGGGTCCGGTGCGGCGACCGGTGCCGGTGCCGGTGCGGGCGTCGGCGGCGGCGCCGGCGCGGGTGCCGCCGGGACCGGGGTGATCGGTGGTGCCGGCGCGGCGGCGGGAGCCGTCGGCGCCGCGGGCAGCGTCGCCGGAGGCGCGGCCGGTGCCGGGGCCGGTGCAGGTGCCGGGGCTGCGGCGGTGGGCGGAGCGGCAGCCGTCGGCGGTGCCGCGGCGGGCGGTGGCGCCCTGGCCGCGGCCGGGGCCGGGGGACTGCTCGCGCTGGTCGCGTCCGCGCCGATCGCCGCGGCGGCGGTCACCGTGGGCGTCCTCGCCGTCGCAGGGCTGGGCGTCGCGGGCGCGCTCGGGGCCTTCACCCCCGAGCCGTCGCCGTCGCCGTCCTCGCAGTCGTCCCCGTCGCCGTCCGGCTCGTCGCCGTCTCCGGCGCCCTCGCCGAGCGCGGGGACGACCGCCCCGACGTCCGACCCCACGACGGACCCGACGTCGCCCACCAACATCCCGCCGGCGCCGACGGACCCGACCACGCCTGATGCGGGGGCGACTCCGCCCGCCGGCGGTACGCCGCCCGGCGACACGAGCCCGGTCGGCTCCGTCCCCGTCGACCCCGCACCCGTCGGGCCCACCGACCCGGGGACCGGCGAGCCGACGCCCGTCGACCCGACGCCGGAGCCTGCACCGGCCGCGCTCGATGTCGCGCTCGGGACCGGTATCGAGATGGAGGCGCGCAAGCCCGCCGACGTGCGCCTGACGGTGTCGAACTCGGGCGGGAAGGCGGCGCAGGACGTCACGGTCGAGGTCGACCTGCCGGCCGGCGTGGAGGCCGTCACGTCGTCGGTCGTCGCGCGGGGCGCGTCGGTCGCCCCCGTGCTGCGCACGGCCGCGCTCCCGTGCGGCCCCGCCGCAGCGGGCGGCACGCTCGCGTGCGCGGTGGGCGTGCTCGCGCCGGGTGAGGCCCGCGACCTCGTCGTCACGGTCACGGCCCGCGGCGGCGGTGTCTACGAGTTCCCCGCACGTGTGAAGGCGGAAGGGCTGCGGACGGTGGAGCGCAACCTCACGCCGCCGCCCCTGAAGTACGTCGGCGCGGAGGTCCGGCTCGACGACGAGCGCGTGACGCTCGCGGCGAACCCCGGGACCGCGACGCTCACGTTCACGGCCGCCAACACCGGCGACCGCGACGCCAGCGGCGTGCGCTTCACCGTGCCCACGCTGCCGGAGGGGTTGTCCCTCCGCCCTGTGGACGACGACTGGACCTGCACCACCCCGGGCGACGGCGCCGCGCTCGAGTGCGCGAGCGACACCGTGCTGCCCGCGCCGGCGCGCGGCGCGTCCGCCGGGCCGGCGGTCGACCTGGCCGTGCAGCTCCGCGCGGACGGCTCGTTCGTGCCCGAGGTCCAGCAGCGCGACGACGGCGCGCTCCGCGTGCTCCCCGCGGCCGTCCCCGTCGAGGTGCGGGCCGGGGCCGACGACCAGGCGGCTACCGCGAGCCGCACGCTCAGCGCGGCGGTGCCGCTCGCGTGGCTCGGGGCCGACGACGTCCAGGTCCGCGCGAAGAACGCGGACGGCACGGTGCGGTACACCGCCGACGTCGCGAACGGGACGGGTGCGCCCGTCACGGTCGGCCTCGCCGCGCCGGACACGCCCGCGTGGCACGCGGCCGACCTCCCCGGGCGCACGAGCGTGGGCGAGAGCGCCTCGCTCGTGGTCGACGTCAACGCGCCCGCGGTGCCTGCGAGCATGCTCGTGCTCTCGCAGGAGCGGCTGCTCGTGGGGTCGGGCGGCGAGGCGGTCGTCTCGCGGCCGCCGAGCGGGGTCGCGCTCGCGCTCGACGGCCAGACGATCGCGCCCGTCGTCCCGGAGGCGGCGGTCGCGCAGTGCGTGTTCGACCCGAAGTCGGACACGTCGTCCGCCGGCGCGACCCTGACCTACGACAACTCGGCCTCGACCCTCCCGGTCGCGTTCGCGGTCGACGGGCACCCGGGCCTGGCGCAGACCGTCCCGGCGCACGCCCGCGCCGAGGTCGAGCTCCCCGAGGCGGGCGCCGCGGCCGCGACCTACGCGGTCCGGGCCGACGGCGACCCGCTCGTCTCGCGCGTGGTCGACCGCGTCGACTGCTTCGAGTGGGCCGTCGAGGGCTCCGCGACGACGCGCTGGTCGCCGGAGACCGGGACGTTCGTCGTCGAAGGCATGTTCCGCAACGACCACGCAGTGGCGGCGATGAGCGTCTCCCTGTCCGCAGGCCGGCACGGTGCTGCGGAGACCGTCGAGGTCGCCCCGGGCGCGGAGGCGTCGTTCGCCGTCGACACGGGTTCGCGGGACGTCGCGGCGGGGTCCGCGACGTTCCGTGCCACGCGCGTCGGCGCCCGGGGCGCGGAGCCGCACCAGGTGCGGGCGTCGTTCGACGCCGCGCGCCACGCGCCGTCGGCGTCGCGCGAGCCCACGGTCGGTGCGTGCGTGTTCGACCCGGCGACGGACACGTCGTCCGCGCCGGTGACGTTGCACCTGGACAACGGGTCGTCGACCGTGCCGGTGACGTTCTCGGTCGTCGGTCGTGACGACCTGACCGCGACGCTCGCGGGCGGCGAGGTGCGCGACGTCGTCGTGCCCGGCGGTGTCGGCGCGCAGGACGCGACGTTCACGGTCGTCGCGGACGGGGAGACCGTCGCGCGGCACGTGGTCGACGGCGTCGACTGCTTCACGTGGGACGTCGAGGGCTCGGCGACGGCGGAGTGGGCGCCCACCGAGGGCGGCGGCTCCGTGGTGGTGAGCGGGACCTTCCGCAACGACCACGCGGCGGCGACGCTGCGCGTGGCCCTGGACGGCGGCGAGCTCGGCACGACGCGCGCGGTCGACGTCGCCCCCGGCACCGAGGCCGTGCTGACCCTCGACACCGGGTCCCGGCAGGTCGCCGCGGGAGAGGTCGCGTTCCGGGTCTCGCGGCTCGACGGATCGGGCCGGTCGCACGTCGTGACCGCCACCTACGACGCCGTGCGGCACGCGCCCGCGGTGGATGCGCCGACCGTCGGGGCGTGCGTGCTCGACCCGGCGACCGAGCGGTCGTCCGCCCCGGTCACGCTGCGCTACGACAACACGCGCTCGACCGTCCCGGTGGTGTTCGCCGTCGCCGGTCGCGACGACCTGACGCGCACGGTCGACGGCGGCCGGGACGTGCTGGTCGACGTGCCGGGCGGCGTGGGGGAGGCGTCGCTGACGCTGGACGTGCTCGCCGACGGCGCGGCCCTCGCGAGCCACGACGTCCCGGGTGTCGACTGCTTCGACTGGTCCGCCGCGGACGGCGCCGCGTCGGCGACCGCCACGTGGGTCGTGCCGGACGGCGCGGGCGCGGGCTCGTCGGTCGTGCGCGGGACGTTCCACAACCCGTACCGGGCGACGACGCTGCGGGTCGCGATGACGACGCCCTACGGCGGCGCCGCGCCCGTGGAGGTCGCCCCGGGCGCGACCGCGACGCTCGCGGTCGACACCCGCCTGCGCGACGTCCCGGCCGGGACCGTCACGTTCGCGGTCGAGCGGGCGCACGCCCCCGGCCAGGCGGCGAGCACGGTGACCGCGTCGTACGCCGCGACGACCTACGCGCCGTCCTGGGCACGCACGGCGACGGTCGAGGCGCGCTGGCAGGACGGCTCGATCCGGCTCGTCGGCACCCTGACGAACGACACGGCGGAGACGCTCGACGCCCGGATGCTCGGCGGCGCGGTCGGTGACTCGGCCCCGGTGAGCGGCATCAGGCCGGGGGAGACGGCGACCTTCACGATTGACACGGGCGCGCTCGACGTCAAGGCCGGGAAGGTGACCTTCCGCCAGTACCGCTGGGTGCTCGGGAAGGGGTTCCAGGACTCCACCCTCGCGGCCACCTACCGGGGTGCGGCGTACGTGCCCGACTGGGCGGCGACGCTCACGGCGACGACGCAGTGCGCGCCCGGCGCCGGCGGGGTGGTCCTCACGACCGGTCTGCGCAACGACGCCGACGAGCCGACCCGCGTCGTCGTCCGCACCCCCTTCGGCACCCGCGACCTCGGTGAGGTCGCGCCCGGTGCGAGCGCGAGCGTCGACCTGCCGGCGGGCGCGCTCGCGGTGCGGCCCGGTGCGGTCACGTTCGAGCTCTCGCGCACGGTCCTCGGCACCCCGTTCACCGAGACGGTGACGGCCCGGTTCGACGCGCTCGACTGTGCGGTCGCGGCTCCCGACGCGAGCCTCGTCCTCGGTGACCCGTACTACGACGCCCGGCGCGGCGCGTCGTTCCGCACCGTGTCCGTGGTCCTCGACAACGCGGGCTCGAACGTCCCGCTGACCTTCCGGGTCACGGGTCAGGCGAAGGGGCAGTGGGACCTCGCGGCGGGCGAGCGCCGGACGGTCGAGCTGGGCGAGGCCCCCGGGACGGGTGCGAAGTACGTCCTCCACGCCGGGTCCTGGTCGGAGCAGCTCGCGGTCGACCCGTTCAGCGCGACGCCCGCGTGCTACGCCGCATGGAAGTCCGGCGAGTGGTACGGCTACGAGGACCACGTGTCCTACGACGGGTGGAACTACACGGCGCGGATCGCGAACATCCTCGTGCGGCCGGACCGCGACCCGCTCGGGGTGTTCTGGCAGCGCGGGTCCCGCTGCGGGTCCTGACGCGCCCGACGGCGGTCGTCGGGCCGGGCGGTCAGGGCAGGACGTCGGCGAGCGCGTCCTCGACCGGGCGGTCGCCACCCACGAGGTCGAGCACGAGTCCGGCCGAGCGGGGCTCGTGGAGCACCGCCGCGAGCACGAGCGCGACGTCGTCGCGCGTCACGTCGGACCGCTCGCCCACCGCGGCACCGGGCTTGCGCCGCTTGCCGCGGGGCTTGTCGCCGTCGCCCACGGGGGCGAGCGCCACGAGGCCCACGCCCGGTTCGTCGGTGAGGCGGCCGGGCCGGACGATCGTCCACCGGAGGTCGGCCCGCGTGCGCAGGTCGTCCTCCGCGGCGGCCTTCGCGCGCAGGTAGGCCCAGAAGACGTCGTCGACGCCGTCCGGGCGCTCGTCGGCGCGCGCCGCCTCGACGCCGCGCGACGACACGAGGACGTAGCGGCCCACCCCGGCGCGCTCGGCCGCGTCCGCCAGGAGGGCCGCGCCCGCGCGGTCGACCGCGTCCTTGCGCGGCGCGCCGCTGCCGGGTCCGGCGCCCGCGGCGAACACGACGGCGTCCGCGCCCTCGAGCTCGAACGACACCGCGACGGCGTCGTCCTTCTCGAGGTCGACGAGCGCGACGTGCGCGCCGAGCTCCGTGAGATCCGTGATCTGCGCGGCGGACCGCACGAAGGCGACGACGTCGTCCCCGCGCTCCACCAGCGTCCGGGCCAGGCGACGGCCCACCTGGCCGTGACCTCCCGCGATGACTGTGCGCATGGGCCGAACGTATCGCCGCGGGGGCGTCCGCGCCCGGCGAGCGGGCCGCGTGCGAGGGTCGTCACAGGAGGGGTTGCGCTGCCGGGCGCGTGGTCCCCCACGTACCCCCACGTCGACCGCGGCCCGGCAGCGCGGTCCTCAGGCGGCGTCCCCCGAGCCGCCGAGGACGACGGGGGTCTGCGGGTCGAACCGGTAGCCGAGCCCGCGGACCGTGGTGATGACGTGCTCCAGCCCGAGCTTCTCGCGGAGGCGTCGCACGTGGACGTCGATGGTGCGGCTGCCGCTCGCGACCTCGTGGTCGGCCCACACGGTCTCCAGCAGCTCGGCCCGCGTCACGACGCGGTGCGCCGTGCGCGCGAGGTACGACAGCAGCTCGAGCTCGCGGAACGTCAGGCGGGCCGAGCGGCCCTCGACGGTGACCGTGCGCCCGGCCGGGTCGATGACGACGCGCGGCACGGGCGAGAGGGTCGCGAGCCGCTCGCGGAACGCGGCGATGTCCTGGACGGGCGACGTCGTCGCGGTCGTCGGCTCGGCGAGCGCGAGCGCCGTGTACGTCTCGGCGCTCGGCAGCCAGTCGCGCGCGAGCTCGCCCAGGGCCTCGGCGAGCTCGACGAGCTGCGCCTGCGGCTGCTCGCCCGGGGCGGCGTCGACGCCCACGTAGAGCACGAAGCCGGGGTTGCGCCGCGGGGCGGCGGGCTCGGGTGCTGCCGGGCGGGGCGCCGGGGCGGGGCGGGGGGTCGCGGGGCGCGGCGTGGCCGCCCGGGGGGCGGGGACGCGGGCCGACGGCGTACGGCGGGCGGGACGGGTAGCGGTGAGCGTCATGGGTGGCTCCGGGTGCGTCGGGCCGACGGCGACGCCGGACATCCGGCGGGTCGGCAGGGGTCGAGGGCTGAACCGAGGTGCGGGAGAGGGGTCAGGCCTGACAACAGACGCACACGACCGCGCCCGGGAGCACGCCGGACGGCGCGCTGACGGGACGGGTCGAGGTGCTCACGGGAGCGAGCATGGCAGCGGAGCGCACGGCACGCCAAGAGGAGCCGCGGAAGTTCTCAGCATGCGGACCGGGGCGATCTCGCGTTCCGGTCGTGCTGAGCGGGTGCCGGGGCGTCCCGGCGAGCGTCGGTGCAGGTGGGAGCGTCAGACGACGCCGTACAGGCGGTCGCCCGCGTCGCCCAGCCCGGGCACGATGTACGCCTTCTCGTCGAGCCGCTCGTCGACCGCGGCGACCACGAGCTGGACGTCGACGCGCTCGCCGACCGCCTGCTCCAGCACCTGGATGCCCTCCGGGGCGGCGAGCAGGCACACGGCCGTGACGTCGCGCGCACCGCGCGCGAAGACGTAGTCGATCGCGGCGACGAGCGTGCCGCCCGTCGCGAGCATCGGGTCCAGCAGGAACACGTGGCGGCCCGTGAGGTCGTCGGGGAGACGGTTCGCGTACGTGACCGCCTCGAGCGTCTCCTCGTCGCGCTGCATCCCGAGGAACCCGACCTCCGCGGTGGGCAGGAGGCGGGTCATGCCGTCGAGCATGCCGAGGCCCGCGCGCAGGATGGGCACCACGAGGGGGCGCGGCTCCGCGAGGCGGACGCCGACCGTCGTGGTCACGGGCGTCTCGATCTCGTGCGGCTCGACGCGCACGTCCCGCGTCGCCTCGTACGCGAGGAGCGTGACCAGCTCGTCGACGAGGAGCCGGAACGTCGAGGACGTCGTCTCCTTGTTCCGCAGGACGGTCAGCTTGTGGGCCACGAGCGGGTGGTCGGCGACGTGCAGGCGCATGGTGACAACGGTATCGGACCGCGGGCCGTCTGCCGTACCGGCCGGTAACGGATCCGCGCGCGGGCAGGCGCCCGGTCGCTAGCCTGGTGCGGCCCGCCCTTACCGACCGGAGGTCCCGTGCCCGACGACGTCGCCCACCCCGGCGAGCCGGCCCACCCGGGCGGCCCCGCCCGCTCGGGCGATCCCGCGCACCGGGGTGACCCCGTGCACCCGGAGGAGGGGACGGCGTCGGGCACCGTGCCGCGCGGGCTCGCGCTCCCCGCGACGGAGGGCGCGTTCCCGCCCGACACGGTCGCGGGTCGCCGCCGCACGTGGGACGCCCTCATGGGTCTCGCGCTGCACGAGGCGACCCACGCGCTCGCGAGCGCCGACGTGCCCGTGGGGGCGGTCGTCGTCGGGCCGGACGGGCGGCTGCTCGGCGTGGGGCGCAACCGGCGCGAGGAGACGGGCGACCCGACCGCGCACGCCGAGGTGCTCGCGCTGCGTCAGGCCGCCGCGACGTGGGGGGAGTGGCGCCTCGAGGGCTGCACGCTCGTCGTCACGCTCGAGCCGTGCGTCATGTGCGCGGGCGCGCTCGTGCTGGCGCGCGTCGAGCGGCTCGTGCTCGGGGCGTGGGACCCGAAGGCCGGCGCGACCGGCTCCGTGTGGGACCTCGTGCGCGACCAGCGCGCGAACCACGCGGTCGAGGTCGTCGGCGGCGTGCGCGAGGACGAGTGCGCGCGGCTGCTCCGCGACTTCTTCGGCGCGCAGCGCTGAGCGCACCCCCTGTCGTCGCGGTCGCGGTGGGGAGGAAGGACGGCGCCGGGTCTACCATCCGGCGCCTCGTTCCTCGGCGCCTCCCGCCAGGCCCGCCACGACCCAGCGCCGTCCTTCCTCCCCACCGCTCGTGGGTCGGTGGCCTCAGCGCGCGAGCGCCTCGGCGAGGGCGGTGAGGGTCTCCGTGGTGCCGGCCTCGATCTTGAGCGTCGCGAGCGGGTCACCGCGCGTCCAGCCGCGGTTGACGATGACGACCGGCTTGCCGTCCTTCGCCGCGTGCCGCACGAACCGCAGCCCGCTCAGCACCGTGAGCGACGACCCTGCGACGAGGAGCGCGTCGCCCTCGTCGACCATCGCGAACGCGCGGTCGACCCGCTCGCGCGGCACGTTCTCCCCGAAGTACACGATCTCCGGCTTGAGCACCCCGCCGCAGAACTCGCACGGCGCGGGCCGGAAGTGCGACGTCTGCTCGATCACCGCGTCCGCGTCCGGCGCGATCTCCACGTCGCCGACGTCGCCGACGCTCTTCAGGAACCCCGGGTTGAGGGCGGTCAGGCGCTCGGCCAGGTGCTCGCGCGAGATGACGCGTCCGCACTGCAGGCAGATCACCCGGTCGTAGCGGCCGTGCAGGTCGATGACGTTGCGGCTGCCCGCGTCCTCGTGCAGCAGGTCCACGTTCTGCGTGATGAGCCCGACGAGCACGCCCGCCTCCTCCAGCCGCGCCAGCGCGCGGTGGCCCGCGTTCGGGTGCGTGCGGTGCACGTGCTGCCAGCCGACGTGGTTGCGCGCCCAGTAGTGGCGGCGGAACGCCTCGTCCTGCACGAACTGCTGGTACGTCATGGGGTTGCGCGGCGGGGAGTCCGGGCCGCGGTAGTCCGGGATCCCCGAGTCCGTCGACACGCCCGCGCCCGTGAGCGCCGTGACCCGCAGCCCGCGCAGCAGCTCCACCGCGTCCTCGACCGTCCCCGTCCGCGGCGCGGGCTCCGCGCCCGCCGGCGGCTGGCTCGGCCGCCACGCGAGGCGCGACGACAGGGTCGGGACGGCGGACGGCAGGTCGGCGGCCGACGTCGCCACGTGCGCGGGGGAGGCGGTCGTCGGTTCGGTCGGGGACGGTGCGGTCGGGTCGGTGGGCACGTCTCCCACGGTACGACGGGAGCGGCGCACGAACCCCGGTCCGCCGAGGTAGCCCTGGTCACCCCGAGGGAGCCCCGAGGCCCCGCGAGGTGGACCCGAGGCCTGCCCAGGTAGAGCCGTGGTTCCGCGAGGTAGAGCCGTGGTTCCGCGAGGTAGAGCCGTGGTCTTGTGCCCGACGGCGCGGGGTCGGGTCCGCATGGTGGTGCCGCCTCGCTGGTGGCCGGCTGAGGCGCACTCACCGCGGGCGACCGACCGCCGTCGGGCACGACGGTGCTCCAACGCGAGGACGCGGCACGACCAGGGCAAGGGCTCCCCGCGACCATGAGGCCGCGCGGACCGGAGTGGGAAAGATCCTTGGCGCACTCCTTCCGGTGCCCGGCCGCGGTTCTCTCGCGGATGACCTCGGCTCTACTTCGCGCGACCACGGCTCTACCTCGCGTGAGAACGGGTCTGCTGCGCAGGACCACGGCTCTACCTCGCGGGACCGGGGCTCTACCTCGGCAGAGCGCTCGGGCTGGGATCCCGCATCGGACGACGCGCGGTCAGGACTCGGTGGTCTCGTCCTGGGCCGCGGTGCCGTCCTGGGCCGTGCCGTCCTGGGCCGTGGTGCCGTCTTGCGTGCCCGGGCGGGTGGGGCGGCCCCCCATGCCGCCGCCGGTCCACTCGCCCGCGACGGCGGTCACCGAGCCGGACGGGGCGGTCACCGTGTAGGTCTCGCCGGTCGTCACGTCGGGGGAGGAGACGACGACGTTCGCCGTCTCCTTGGTGACGGTGAGCTCGGCGACGACGGTGCCGTCGGCCGACGTGACGGTGACGGTGTCGCCGGCGCTCGCGGAGACGTCGGCGGCGAGCCAGCCCTGCTCGGAGTCCGTGGCCGGCACGACGACCATCCCCGCGCTGCCCGCCGCGACGAGCGAGCCGCCGGAGACGGTGAACGTGCCGTTCACGTCGAGCGCGCCGTTGCCGTCGTTCGTCGGGCCCTGGACGACCGTCTCTCCGCCCGTGACCGTGAGCGACCCGTTCGAGTCGATCCCGTCGCCGCCGGCGTCGATCGTGAGCGTGCCGCCGGAGATCGTCAGCGACGAGCCGTCGTCGGCGTCCATGCCGCCGCCCGCCATGCCGCCCGCTCGGCCGCCGGGGCCGCCCTGCGGCAGGTCCACGCCGTCGGGGGGCTCGGCACCGTCGGGCAGGTCGCCGCCCTGCGGGGGCTCGGGCATCTCGCCGTCGGCCGGCATCTCCGGCGGGGTGTCGCCCGTCGTGCCGCCCGGTGCACCGTCCGGCGGCTCCGGCATCGAGCCGCCCGCCGCCGAGCCGCCCGCCGCCGAGCCGCCCGCCGCCGAGCCGCCCGCCGCCGAGCCGCCCGCCGCCGAGCCGCCCGCGGCCGTGTCGCCCTCGCCGGTGCCGGTCGTCCACCCGACCGTCGCGTTGAGGCCGTCGTCGCTCGCCGTCACGTCGACGTCACCACCGGAGATCGTGAGGGTCGCGCCCTCGATGCCCTCCACGGACGTCGTGACGGTGAGATCGCCGCCGGAGACGGTGACGTCGCCGTCGGCGTGCACGCCGTCGTCGCCGGACGACAGCTCGACGGTCCCGCCCGAGACGGACACCGCGCCGTCCGAGTGCAGCGCGTCGTCGGCGGCGTCGACGGTGACCGTCGCGTCGTCGCCGACCACGACCCCCACGTCGCCCTTGAGGCCCTTCGCGGAGGCGTCCTCGCTCAGGTCGGCGCCCGCGCCGCCGGCCGCGGTGACGGTCAGCGTGCCGCCGGAGACGACGACGTCCGTCACCGCCTGCACGCCGTCGTCGCCGGACGTGACGGTGACGTCCCCGCCGCGCACGTCGACGAACCCGAGGGTCTCGTCGCCGTCCTCGGTCGACTTCAGCCCGTCCTGCGCGGCGGTGACGTCGAGCGTCCCGCCCGTGACGACGAGGTAGTCCTTGCCGCGCAGGCCGTCGTCGCCCGCGTCGACGGTGAGGTCGCCGCCCGCGACCACGAGTCCGTCCTTGGAGACGATGCCGTCGTCCGCGTGCGACGTCACGCTGAGCGCGCCGTCGCCGCCGACCACGAGGTCGGCCGTCGAGAACAGCGCGCCGTCGGGCTCGCCGTCGGCGTCCTGGTCGGAGGAGGTCTCGGCGTCGGTGAGGCTGTTCGTCGAGCCGTCGGCGAGGACCACCGCCACCTTCTCGGCGTCCTGCACGTTCACGGCGGCGTTGGTCGTCGCGGTGATCTCGGCGCCGTCGAGCACGAGCTGGACGAGTCCGTCCTCGGCGGTGTCGACGACGACCTGGCCCTCCAGCGTGCCGCTCAGCACGTACGTGCCGGGGGCGGTCACGGTGACGGTCGCGCCGTCGACGGTCACGCCGTCGCCGTCCACGGTGGCGGTGCCGCCGTCGAGCGCGACGGTCGTCGCCGACGCCTCGTCGACCGCGAGGTCGGCGTCGTCCACCGTCACCTCGGCGTTGTCGGCGCGCGACTCCTCGGGGGTGAGGCCGGCGACGGCGTCGGACGCGGCGGTCGTCCTGTCGCTCGCGGTCGTACTCGCGCTCGCGGACGTGTCGTCCGTGGCGGCGTCGCTGCCCAGGACCGAGCAGCCGGCGAGGACGGCGGCCGCCGCAGCCGCGGTGAGGTACGTGAGGGGTCGTCGGATGCGCATCACAGGCTCCTGTCGTCGTGCCCGGGGGTGCGGGCGGGGTGTCGGGCGAGGTGGTGGTCGGGAGTCCGGTCGGACGTCGTGCTGCCCGGGGAGGGGGTGAGGTGGCGGCGGATCACGCGCCGCCAGGGGCCGTCGGGCAGGTCGGGGCGCAGCAGCGCCAGCCCGGTGCCGTACTTCGAGATCCGCTCGGGGCGGTGCCCGTGCCGCCACAGCAGCCGGTCGAGGTCCGACGGCGTCGAGCCGCCCTTCGTCTCGACGACCGCCAGCTGGGTGACGGGCCAGGAGAGGGGCCGAGCGCCGTCGGGCCGGTCGAGCTCCCACGTGAGCCCGGTGTCGACGGTGGCACGCGCGGCGCCGTCGGGCCGGGGGAGCAGGAGCGTCGTGCGGCGGTACCGCGACACGAGGCCGGGTGCCAGCGCGTGCTCCGGCACGACGTCGATGCCCTCGGCGGCGAGCGTCCGGTGGACGAACTCCTGCCCGCCGTCGAGCGCCGTCGGGCAGTCGTGGGCGACGCGCTGCTTGAGCGTCGCGCCGCGTGCGGCGCGGGTCTTGACCTCGAGGAAGCTCGTCCCGGAGTCGAGGTACGTGCGCGTGCGGACCTTGAACCGCCGACGGCGGCGCGTCGCCGTGAGGCGGAACGACGCGAGGTCGGGCGTGTCGAAGTACACCGACTCGTAGGCCGCGCTGCGTGCCCCGTCGATCTCCAGGACGCGCGCGGCGGTCGTGCGGGCGAGGGCGTCGAGCACGGCGACCGCGTCGTCCACGGGCAGGACGTACTTGCGGTCGACCCGGGTCAGCAGTGCGGCGGTCCCGACGAGCTCGTCGAGGTCCACCCCGGCGAGCGGGTGCAGGGCGGCGCGCACGCGGTCGTCGGCCGAGAGGGTCTGCGGGCTCATGCGCGCACCCCGGTCCGGGCGGGGAGACCGTCCGGGGCCGTGGCGGCCACGCGGAGCGGCGCGGCGTCGGCCGGGAGCGGGGGGACGGCGTCGGACAGGACGGCGGGACGGGCGGGGCGCGCGCCCCGGCGTGCCGTGCGCGGCGCGGTCCAGCGGACGTCGACCCAGGTCGTGTCGTTGACGAGGTCGAGCCGCTGCACGCTCACCCCGCGGACCTCGGCGCCGAGCAGCTCCTCCAGGTAGCGCGCGAGCTCGGCCGGGTCGGCGAGGGCGCGGTCGACGACGACGGTCTGGCTCTGCGCGCGGCGCAGCACGCGCGGGTGGTCGACGACGGCCATCACCCCGACGACGAGCGCCATGCCCGCGAGGGACAGCCAGCCGGTGGCCGCGACGAGCCCGCCGAGGAGGCCCAGCGCGAGGGCCGCGAAGTAGTAGGCGACCTCCGTCTGCGAGAGCTCGGTCGAGCGGAGGCGGATGATCGACAGGACGCCGAAGAGCCCGAGCCCCAGACCGGCGCCGACGCTGCTCGTCGCGAGCGTCGCCGCGACCGCGAGCACCCCCACGTTGACGCCGAGGTACGCGACGACGAGGTCGCGGCGGCGGTGCCGGGGGAAGTAGAGGCCGAACGCGAGGACGGTGACGGCGACGAGGTCGACGAGGTACAGGACGGGCTGGGACACGAGGCCTCCGGGTGCCGGGGCGCTGGGCGCCGTGGTCGAGGACGTCCCCCATTCCGCCGGTCGACCCTGTGCGACCGCTGTGGAGGGCACAGGGTGCGCGTATGAGTTCCCTCGGGGCTCTCGACCGCGCGATCCACGCTGCTCGGCACAGGTGGTGACCGGCGTCACGACCTCGCGCCCGGCCAGTGATGTTAGCCTCACCTAAGTCACCGACGAGAGGTTGTCATGTCGACCACCACCGCGCCCGCCCCGCGGCGCGCCCGCCCCCAGACGGTCCTCGAGGTCCTCGAGACCGCGTGGCTCTCCCCGCACCTCGTGCGCGTCGTGGCCGGGGGCGACGGGTTCGCCGCGTTCACGACGAACGAGCACACCGACAAGTACGTCAAGATCTACTTCGCCAAGCCCGAGCTCGGGCTCGAGCCGCCCTACGACGTCGCGGCACTGCGCGACACGCTCGCGCCCGAGGACGTGCCCGTCACCCGCACGTACACCGTGCGCTGGGTCGACGAGGCGGCGCAGCGGCTCGCGATCGACTTCGTCGTGCACGGCGACGAGGGCCTCGCCGGGCCGTGGGCCGCGCGCGCGAAGCCCGGCGACCGCCTCGTCCTCTCCGGTCCCGGCGGCGGGTACCTGCCCGACCCGGCCGCCGACTGGCACCTGCTCGCCGGCGACGACTCCGCGCTCCCCGCGATCGCCGCCGCGCTCGAGGCCATGCCGCGCGACGTCGTCGGGCACGCCGTGCTCGAGGTCGGGACCGAGGCGGACCGCCTGCCGCTCGAGGCGCCCGACGGCGTCCAGGTCACCTGGGTGCTGCGCGGCGACGCGCCCACCGGGACGACGACGCTCCTGCCCGACGCCGTCGCCGACATCCCGTGGCGCGAGGGCCGCGTCCACGTCTTCGCGCACGGCGAGCGCGGGGCCATGAAGGCCCTGCGCCGCGTCTTCGCGGAGCGCGGCGTGCCGCGCTCCGACCTGTCGCTCTCCGGCTACTGGGCCTACGGCCGCGCGGAGGACCGCTTCCAGGCGGAGAAGCGCGAGCCCGTCGGCCAGATCTTCGAGGACTGAGGAGTCCCATGCACCGCACCAGCACCACCCGTCCCCGCCGCGCGCTCGCGGCCGTGTCCGCGCTCGCCGTGCTCGCGCTCGCCGCGTGCTCGTCCGGCGACGGAGACGCCGAGGCGTCGCCCTCGGGCAGCGCGACCACCGACGGCGCCGCGGACACCTTCCCGGTGACCATCCCCACGGCGTTCGGCGACGTCGAGATCCCCGAGGAGCCGGAGCGCGTCGTCGCGCTCGGGTGGGGCGACGCCGAGACCGCCCTCGCGCTCGGCGTCCAGCCCGTCGGCGCGAGCGACTGGCTCGCGTTCGGCGGCGACGGCGTCGGCCCGTGGCTCGCCGACGCCTACGACGAGTCGCCCGAGATCATCGGCACCCTCGAGCCGTCGTACGAGCAGATCGCCGTGCTCGACCCCGACGTCATCCTCGACGTGAAGTCGTCCGGCGACCCCGAGCGGTACGAGCGGCTCTCCGAGATCGCCCCGACCGTCGCGATCCCCGAGGGTGGCGAGGCCTACCTCACGCCCATGGAGGACCAGGTCGGCATGATCGCCGCCGCCCTCGGGCGCAGCGAGGCCGGCGACGAGCTGCTCGCCGAGGTCGACGACGCGTTCGCCGCCGCGCGCGACGAGCACCCCGAGTTCGCGGGCAAGACCGCCGTCATCGGGTCGTACTGGGCCGAGGGCTTCGGCGCCTACGTCTCGACCTCCAGCCGCGGCGAGTTCATGCAGGGCCTCGGGTTCGACACCAAGCCCGAGATCGACGAGGCCGCCGGCGAGGAGTTCTCCGCGACGCTGGGCACCGAGAACGTCGACCTGCTCGACGCCGACCTCACCGTCATCCAGCCCATCGGCTTCACCGCCGCCGACGTCGAGGCGCTCCCGATCTTCCAGACCGTGCCGTCCGTCGCCGACGGCCGCTACGTCGTGTTCGACGACAAGGACCTCTCCAACGCCTTCTCGCTCGGCACGCCCACGGCCGTGATCTACGCGATCGACAACGTCACCCCGCTGTTCGCCGAGGCGCTCGGCGGGAAGTGACGCCCGTGCCCTCCGACGGAGTGCGCGACGCCGGCGCGGTCCGGCGGCGGGTGCGGCCCGACGACGCGGCGTGGGCCGGGTGGTCCGGCTTCGCGCGGGCTCGGGCGGGGCGCGTGTGACCCGGCGCAGGACCGGCTGACCGGCCGATTCGGTGTCCGGGGGTGTGACCAGGTATCCTTCCTGGGCCGGGTATCCCGGCGAGGTAGCGTGTCCGAGCGGCCTAAGGAGCACGCCTCGAAAGCGTGTGTGGGTGAAAGTCCACCGTGGGTTCAAATCCCACCGCTACCGCCACCCGAAGGGCCCCACCCGCAGAATCCTGCGGCTGTGGGGCCCTTCGTCGTACGCCGCACTGCGCTTGCACTGGTCTTTGTCCTCCGCGAGCCGTCCTCTGTCGCCTAGGGGATGTGATGTAACGACCCAGGCGCGATCGGCCCGGCCCGTCAAGCGGACGCTCCGCAAGCCGATAGAGTCGTCCTGATGACAGCCGTCTAGTCTGAAAGGGTGCGCGCTGTGGCCACCAACGACCAGCTAAAGGCACTGGTCAAGAGCCATGCCGACGGCGACGACCCCCAGTTCTACTCGGTGGCCATGCAGGTTGCGGCGAAGGCCGCTCGCGCCGGCCAGTCCAGGTTCGCACAGGAACTCCGCGACCTCGTCGACGACCTCCGTGGCCGCGAGGCTCGGAGTTCCAAGGTGGCCGCGGTCGTCCCCGTGACTCAGCCGCGAGGCGAACTCGCCTCGCTTCTGACGGTCTCCTACCCGAGTGCGCATCTCGGTGATCTGGTCCTCTCCACTGATCTGGAGGGGCGGCTCCGGCACGTCTTGCTTGAACAGCGTCAGCGCGAGATGCTTGCTCGCCACGGTCTGAGGCCGGCGCGACGACTCTTGCTCACCGGCCCGCCTGGGACCGGCAAGACTTCAACTGCACGGGTAATCGCTGGCGAACTCGGGCTGCCCCTGTTCGCGATCCGGCTCGACACCATCATCACGAAGTACATGGGCGAGACCGCAGCCAAACTCCGCCTTATCTTTGACGCTCTCGCCGAAACCCGGGGTGTGTACCTCTTCGATGAGGTGGACGCGCTGGCCGGGGACCGTGCCGCTGGTAACGACGTCGGCGAGATCCGCCGTGTGCTCAACTCGTTCCTCCAGTTCCTCGAAGAGGACGCCTCGGAGAGTGTCGTCATCGCCGCGACCAACCACCCGGCACTCCTCGACAACGCTCTGTTCCGACGGTTCGACACTGTCATGGAGTTCACGCTCCCCGATGCTGAGGCCGCGCGAGCGGTTATCGCCAACTGCTTGGCGCAATTCCATACTGGAAATCTTGGCTGGAAGAGGGTCTTAGAGGCGGCCGGGGGCCTGAGCCACGCCGAGATTGTCACGGCGGCCGAGAATGCCGCAAAGCGGACGATACTCTCAGGTCGTACGCGCGTACTCACGGACGATCTTGTGCGGGCTCTCAACGACCGGCCGAGGCCCCGCGCTCGGCGCGACGCCACAGGTGCGTAGGCGGGATGTCAGAACGGAACCGTCCGCACATCCTCATACCGTCGCCCCCGATCACTGAGGGTTTTACTCCAATCGGCGCGGGCGGCCGTGAGCCCCGTCCCTTCACCGGCAACCGTGGAAGCCATGGTCGACGGCTGAAGCGAGAGTTCGAGCAGGCCTGGCCCGAGGACCAGCAAGAAGAGGGCACGACGATCACCTTTGAGTCCTTCCCTGGGCTCCAACTCGCGTTGGAGAGCCTTGATCCCCAGGGATCGGGCGAACAGCCAGAACTGCTGTCAGTGAGCACGCGGGAGGTGGACGGTGCGGCCGTCCAGGTTGCGACCGTCTTCATCCCCTTCGGCAAGAAGGCATACTTCCTCCAGCGCCTTGAGCAGTACGTCGCGACCGCGACCGACGACAAGGCAAAGAACGCGAAGCTCGTCGAGGGCATTAGGACCATTCGTCGAGCGACGATCCGGGAACTGTGGACCGACCCCGACGAGCTCTTCCCCTCGTTCCTGGGTGACAGCCGGTGGTGGGAAGTCTGGCTTCGCAAGCGCGACGGGCGCGAGCAGCAACGGCTGAGCGAGTACGCCGCCGCCCACCAACTCCGCACGAGCGATCACTATCTCGGGTTCAACGACAGGACCGTCGTACTCCTCAAAGCGACAGCCAACCAACTCGCCGAGACGTTCGAGGCACTCGATGACATCGCGGAACTGCGCCAGCCCCACGAGGTGTCATCGTTCCTGACCGAGTTGCCCGCATCCGAGCAGCGTGAGTGGGTCGAGGATCTGCGCTCAAGGCTGGAGGTTGCTGGACCTGACGCACCCGTCGTTTGCGTTCTCGACACGGGCGTGCAGGATGCGCACCCGCTCTTGTCCGACTCCCTCGACGGAACAGACCTCCACACGGCAGATCCGGCGTGGGCCGTTCGTCCAATCGAGGCTCATGGCACTGAGATGGCCGGGCTCGCGCTCTACCGCGATCTGTCCGCTGCGCTGACGAGCAGAGTCCCCATTCGCCTCAGTCACCGGCTTGAGTCCGTCAAGATCCTGCCCGACCGCGGCGAAAATGACGGCGAACTCTACGGAGCGGTGACGGCGCGCGCCGTCGACCGCCCCGAGATTTCTGCGGTGAACCGCTCTCGCGTCTTCATGCTCGCAGTCACCGCTCCCGTCACGGGAGGGGCGGCCGACGCCGGGAAGCCCTCGTCGTGGTCCGCCGCCGTTGACGCTCTCGCATTCGGCCGGGCGATTGATGATACGGATCCCAAACTCACCTATCTTGACCGCGACGAGGTCCGGCGACCGCGGCTGTTTGTCGTCTCGGCGGGCAACATTCGTGATCTCCGCCCCGGTGATGACCATCTGGCTCGCAGCGACACCGAGCCCGTTGAGGAACCGGCCCAAGCGTGGAACGCCCTGACGGTGGGCGCGTACTCGCCGCACGACGACATGGCTGCAGCACCGTCAGACTTCGCGGGTTGGGTGCCCGTAGCCCCGCGAGGTGAACTGGCACCTACCAGCCGAACCTCGGTCATTCTCGATCGCAAGAAGTGGCCCTTCAAACCGGAGGTCGTCGCCGACGGCGGGAACGCCGCCGTCGCCCCGAACGCAACCGACATCGATACGCCGCCCAACCTTGCCTTGCTGACGACGCGGTTGCAGCGCACCGGCGAGGGCTACTTCACCACGACCCGTGACACCTCGGCGGCGACCGCTCAGGTGGCATCGATCGCCGCCGAGATCATGGCGGCCTACCCGACGCTGCGCCCCGAGACGGTCCGAGCAATGATCGTCCACTCCGCAGAGTGGACCGAGGCCATGCGTAGCCAGATCGACGCCGTCTCGTCTCGCAAGTCCGAGATTGGTGCACTGCTGCGGCGGTATGGAATGGGCGTTCCCAATGCGACAAGAGCGACGTCCTCGGCAATCGACGCCTTGACCCTCGTCGCCGAGTCACAGATTCACCCGTTCGAGCGGGACGGGTCTGGAGAACCGAAACTGTGCGAGATGAACCTCCACGAGCTCCCTTGGCCAGCCCAGCAACTGGAGGCACTCGGATCAGCGAACGTGCGTCTCCGCGTGACCCTCTCGTACTTCGTTGAGCCGAACCCGTCCAACCGCGGTTGGAGCGGCCGATATGCCTATCCGTCCCATGGCCTTCGATTCACTACGAAGCGTGCCGTTGAGAGCGTCGCCGCGTTCCGTGAGCGCATCAACAAGCGCGCCCGTGACGACAGCTGGCTATCGACTACCTCACGCCCCGAGGGTGGCTGGCTCTTCGGCGCGGACCAACAGCAGGCACCCGGTTCGCTCCACACTGACATCTGGACAGGCACCGCGGCGGACCTTGCCAGCAAGGGTGCGATCGCGGTCTACCCCGTGGCGGGCTGGTGGAAGCGACGACCCAAGCTCGATCAGAGCGAGCTCGGTGTTGACTACTCGCTCGTCGTCAGTATCGAGTCACCGGATGTCGAGGTCGACCTCTGGACCCCGGTGATGCAGCAGATCACCCCGGTAGTCGAGATCGACACCTAACCTCGGCCGGCTCGCGCTCCGGCCACCGGATCTCGCCGAGCCTCGTTTGCAGTGTGCCTCGCTGTGCGAGTCGCGCCAGGGCTTCGCCCCGAAGCCGTGGGCGCCGCTCCGCAGGGGGCGACCGGCTCTGCATCCCTCCCGCTGAAGCGGGATGCCTCACGTCTTCCCTCCGTGTTGGTGACAGTTCCCGTGCTCCAAGACACAGGCCGGTCAAGACCGTTCTCAGGTATCGCCCCAGGTCACGTGCGGTTTCTCCCCGGTTCGACCTACGACGTCGAAGGCGACCATCCAAGACCACCGCTACCACCCGGAGGGCCCACCCGCGGAACCTGAGGCTGTCGGGCCCCTCGTTGTAACTCGGTCGCGCTGAGGCGTACGCCGACGACGTGGCGCGATGAGTTCCCTTCGTTCCGCGGTCTGCAGTGCAGACCGCGGGAGCCGAGGAGGACGCATGAAGCTGTTGCTCACGTCAGGGGGAGTTACGAACCCGACGATCGAGGGGGCGCTCGTCGGGCTGCTGGGTCGGCCGATCGGTGAGTGCTCGGCGCTGTGCATCCCGACGGCGTTGTACGGCCACCCGTGGGTAGGGCCGGGAAAGAACGCCCGGGACTTCATCACGGGGGAGTCGGACCACATGGCGGGGTTGGGGTGGGGGTCGGTCGGCGTGCTGGAGCTGACGGCGCTGCCGAGCATCCCCGCAGAGCGCTGGGTGCCGCTCGCCCGGGAGACGGACGTGCTGCTGGCCGCGGGCGGTGACGCGGGGTACCTGGCGTACTGGATGCGACGGTCGGGGTTCGCGGACCTCGTGCCGTCGCTCATCGAGACGGTCTACGTCGGGATGAGCGGCGGCAGCATGGCCCTGACGCCGCGCATCGGCGAGGAGTTCGTGGGGTGGGAGCCGGCCGACGGCGAGGACGCGACGCCGCTGGGGCTCGTCGACTTCTCGATGTTCCCCCACCTGGGCCACCCGGACCTGCCCGACAACACGGAGGCCGCGGCGCGGCGGTGGGCCGCCGCCCTGGGCGGGCGGGCGTACGCGGTCGACGACGAGACCGCCTTCGTGGTCGACGGCGCGGTCGAGGTCGTGTCCGAGGGCGTCTGGCACCGCCTGGCGTAACCCGTGCCGGCTCGACCCGGCCCTGGGCTCGGCGGGACCCCGCGCCGGCTCGACCCTCGCCCCGGCATCGGGCGCGACCCTCACGCCGACCGGCGCGACGCCCGCACGACGGCCGTCGCGGACGCGAGGCCGAGCACGAGGAACGCCCCGGCGACGAGCAGCGACCCGCGGGTCGCGTCGGCGAACCCGGACGCGAGCGCGTCGACGACCTCGGGTTCCTGCGGCCCCAGCTCGCCGTGGGTGCCCTCGGCGCGCAGTTTCGCGATGACGTCGCCGGCGGAGCCGCTCGTCGCGTCGGCGAGGCGCGTGACCTCGGCGTCGGGCAGGCCTTCGCCGTCGAGGGCCGCGGGTACGGCGCTCGCGAGCAGGACGGCGAGCGCGGTCCCGACGATCGCGGTCCCGAGCGCGGAGCCGACCTGCCGCGCCGTCGACTGCGTGGCGGAGCCCTGGCCGGACTCCTCGGCGGGGACCTGCACGAGTGTCGTGCTGGTGAGCTGCGCGGAGGCGAGGCCGAGCCCGACGCCGTAGACCACGAGGAGGACCGCGAGCAGCCACGGGGAGACGGTCGCGGTGACGGTGAGCGCGACGGCGGCGACCCCGACGATCTCGAGCGCGAGGCCGATGACCACGACGAGCGGGGCGCCGACGGCGGCGGCGAGGTGACGCGCCGACGCGCCGGAGAGGAACGCGCCGAGCGCCATCGCCGCGAGCACGAGCCCGGCGCCCATGGTGGACAGCGCGAGCACGTTCACGAGGAAGAGCGGCAGGACGAAGATGATGCCGAACTCGCCGACGGCGACGGTCGTCGCGGTGACGTTGCCCCACCGGAACGTCGGGATGCGGAACAGCGTGAGGTCGAGCAGCGCGGACCGCCGCACCCGCGCGCGGTGCCGCTCCCACACGACGAAGAGCACGAGCAGGAGCAGCCCGGCGGCGAGGAACACGGGGGTGGGCGAGACGGGCGCGGACGTCGGCCAGGTCGCCCCGAGCAGCTCGGCGTCCCCCTTCGGGCTCCACCAGCCGAACGTCTGGCCCTCGATGAGCCCGAACACGAGCGCGCCGAACCCGAGCGCGGACAGCAGGAGCCCGATGAGGTCGAGCCCGGGGGCGAACGCGTGCGCCCGGGTCTCGGGCACCCAGACGTAGGCGCCGACCACGACGAGCGCGCCGACGGGGACGTTGACGAGGAAGATCCACGGCCACGTGAACGACGTCGTGATCCACCCGCCCGCGAGCGGGCCGACCGCGGCGGCGCCGGAGATGACGGCGCCCCACACCCCGAACGCCGCGGCCCGGTCCTTGCCGCGGAACGTCGCGTTCACGGTCGACAGGGTCGAGGGCAGGATCGCGGCCGCGCCGAGGCCCTGGGCGAGCCGCCCGACGATGAGCGAGCCGCCGTCGTCGGCCGCGGCGGCGAGCAGCGACCCGGCGAGGAAGACGACGACGCCCGCCACGAGGAGCCGTCGTCGCCCGAGCCGGTCCCCGAGACGGCCCGACGAGAGCAGCAGCGCGGCCAGCACGACGGCGTACGAGGCGCTGATCCACTGCGCCTCGCTCAGTCCGAGGTTCAGGTCGGCGACGATGTCCGGGACGGCGACGGCGACGATCGTCCCGTCGATGACGACCATCGACAGCGCGACCGCCAGGACGACGAGCGCGCGCCACCGGTTGGCGTGGGCCCGCGGGTCGACGGCGGGTTCGTCGTCCTCGGGTGGTTCGGTCTGCGGCGCGTTCCCCTGCACGGACTCCACGGGGCCTCCCTGGTGTCGTGACGCGGCCCTGCGTCCAGGATCGCCGCGCACGCGGGGAAGCGCATCAGCAGCGCCGGGCAGGTCAGGCGCGGTGGCGCGCGACCGCCCCGGCTGCGAGGTCGCGCCACGGGAGGGGCGTCGGGCCGTCGTCGCCCGCGACGGCGCGGCGCGTGCGGGAGGCGAGCGCGCCGTCGTAGAGCGCGAGAAGCTCGGCCGCGAGGGCGTCCGGGTTCGCGGCGCCGGTCGCGGCGGCGAGGTCGCGCAGCCGATCGACGAGCAGGCGGGTGTCGGCGGCGAGCCACCGGAACGCGGGGTGCTCGGGGTCGGTGACCTCGACCGCGGCGGCGAGAAACGCGCAGCCGCGGGTGCTCGTCGCGGTGGGGAAGCCGTCGAGCGCGTCGAAGACGGCGAGCGCCCGCGCGTCCGCGTCGTCCCCGCAGCGGTCCAGCGCCGCGTCCCACGCGGCGCGCCAGCGCTCGTGCCGCCGCTCCAGGTAGGCCGCGACGAGGTGGTCCTTGCCGGCGAAGTGCGCGTACAAGGTGGCGGGGGAGACCTCGGCGCGGCGGAGCGCGGCGTCGACCCCGGTCGCCGCGATCCCGTGCTCGACGAACAGCGCTTCCGCGGCGTCGAGCAGGCGGTCGCGGGCCGGTCGGCGTGCGTTGGTCCGGGGCATGGGGATAGCGTAACGATCACTATGCTGAAACGATCGTTACACCCCGCCGCACCCGCCCCGGGCCGCCTGGTCGCCGCGGGCACCGGCCTCGTAGCGGTGACGTACGGCGTCGTCCGCTACGGGTACGGCCTCCAGCTCCCGACGCTCACGAGCGAGCTCGGCCTCTCGTCCGCCGCCGCGGGCGCGATCGCCGCCAGCAGCTTCGCCGCGTACTGCGCTGCCGCGCTCGGGGCGCAGCGCGCGATGGCCCGACGCTCCCCGCGCGCGGTCGTCTGGGCCGCAGCGGCGCTCGCCGCGGCAGGGGCGGTCCTGGTCGGGCTGTCGTGGTCGTCCGCGAGCCTCGCGGCGGGCGTGCTCGTCGCGGGCAGCGCCGCCGGTGCGGCGTCGCCCGCGCTCGTCGCCGTGGTCGGCGCGACGGTCGACGGCCGCCGGGCCGGGCGCATGCAGGCCGTCGTGAACTCCGGGACGGGCGTGGGCGTGGCGCTCGTCGGGGCAGCGACGCTCGTCGCGCCGGACGTCTGGCGGCCCGTGTGGTTCGCCGCCGCGGTCGGGGCGGTGGCCACGGCGGCGGTCGTCGACCGGAGCGCGCGCTGGCCCACGGCACCCGAGGCGCCGCCCGCGTCCCGCGGCGCGGGCGGGCGGTCGCTCGGGCGCGCCGGGATCGCGGCCGCGGTGGCCGGGATCGGCAGCGCTGCGGTCTGGACGTTCGGACGCGACCTCGTCACCGTGACCGGTGGCCTCCCCGGCCGCACGACGGCGGCCCTCTGGTGCCTCCTCGGCGTGGCGGCGGTCCTCGGTGCCCTGAGCGGCGACGCCGTCCGCGTGCTCGGCCTGCGCGGCGCCTGGGTCGTGACGGCCGTCGCGACGGCCGCCGGCACCGCCGCCCTGGCCCTCGCCCCGGGCAGCGTGCCCGTCGTGGCGGTGGCGGGCGCTCTCTTCGGCGGCGCCTACACCGCCCTGAGCGGCGTGCTCATCGCGTGGGGCACCGTGCTGCGCCCGCACGCCGCCGGGCGCGCGACCGCGACCCTCTTCGTCGCGCTCACAGGCGGGCAGGCGGTCGGCGCGCTCGCGACGGGCGGGTTGAGCGACGTCGTCGGGCCGCAGGCCGCGTTCTGGGTGGGCGCGGCGTTCCTCCTCGTCGCGGCCGGGGTCGTCCCGCGGCTGCCCGACGGCCCGGGGCCAGGTCCGCAGCGCGCCGAGGGCCCGGCGTCGGGCAGGACCGGGACGGGGACGGCAGGCCCGGACGGTGCGCGGACGCGCACCGCGTGCAGGGGCGCAGCGGTCCCTGGCTACGCGTCGTCGTCCGCGGGCGAGGTGCGCACGGGCTCGCCGTCCGGGCCGAGCGGCTCGACGAGCGCGAGCTCCTCCGCCTCCGGGTCGACCCAGCGCTGGTAGCCCGGTCCGGTCCGCGCCGTCTCGAAGCGGACCGCGACGCGGCCGTCGTCGCCGACGCGCACGACCCACCCGCGCCCGTCGGCCGGGGTCGCGACGTCGAGGCCGGGCGCGAGAAGGGCGGCCGTCGCCCGGACGGGCCCCGGGGCGGACGGCGGTAGCACCTGCTCCGCACCGGTCGCCCCGGCGTCGGCTGGCTCAGCGGCCAGAGCCTCGACGCCCACCGCCTCAGCACCCACCGTCCCGGCAGCGACCGGACCAGCAGGGTCCTCCGGCGCGTCCGTGCCGAGCGGGAGCATGAGCTGCGCGTGCTCCGACAGCGCGTGGAACGCGACCCCGAGCAGACGGACGGGCTCGGTGACGTCCGCGAGGCGGAGCGCGCGGTGGGCCGCGTCGCGGAGGGCGCCCTCGTCGGTCGTCGGGCGGGACAGCGTGACCGAGCGGGTGAGGGTCGTGAACGACGCGAGGCGCACCTTGACCACGACGGTGCGCGCCGCGACGGCGTGCCGCTCGAGGCGGGCGAGCGCGGCGTCGACCACGGGATCGAGCGCCGCGGCGATCGCGGACCGGCCGTGGAGGTCGGTGTCGAACGTGTGCTCCGCGCCCGCGGACTTGCGCTCACGGACCGTGGAGACCGGGCGGTCGTCCCAGCCGCGCGCGATCCGGTAGAGGTTGGTGCCGCCCGCCTCGCCCGCGACGAGGAGCAGCGTGTCGAGCGGCTGACGGCGCAGGTCGGCGACCGTGCGCACCCCGAGCTCGTCGAGCCGCGCGGCCGACACCGGACCGACGCCCCACAGCGCCCGCACGGGCAGGTCGAGCAGGAACGGGTCCTCGTCGTCGGCCCCGACGACCCGGACGCCGCCCGGCTTCGCGGCCTCCGAGGCGAGCTTCGCGACGAGCTTGGACCGCCCGAGCCCGAGCGAGACGGGCAGGCCGCTCAGCTCGCGCGCCCGCTCGCGGATCCCCGTGGCGAGCGCCTCGAGGTCGGTCTCCGGCCCGACGGCCGCGGCGACGTCGGCGAACGCCTCGTCGATGCTCACGGGCTCGACGAGGTCCGTCACCTCGCGCAGCGCCGCCATGATGCGGGCCGAGTAGGCCGAGTACGCGGCGAACCGCGGCACGACGACGACCGTCGACGGCGGGCACAGCCGCCGCGCCTGCTCCATCGGCATCGCCGAGCGGGCGCCGTACTGCCGGGCCTCGTACGACGCCGTCGCGACGACGCTGCGCGGCCCCACGCCGCCGACGAGCACCGGGCGCCCGCGCAGCGACGGGCGCTGGTGCTGCTCGACCGCGGCGAAGAACGCGTCGGCGTCGAGGTGCGCGATCGTCGGACGGGCGCGCAGCACGGGGGCGTGCGGCGCACGGTCGAAGCTCACCGCCCTACTCTGCGCCCTGCCACCGACAGCGGTAACAGTTTCGTTCGGACCCTGGCGTGACGGGGACGCGCGCGGGTATCTTGCAGGAGACCGAACAAATCCCGGGATCCCCAGCCCGGGCCGAAGAGCAACGAGGCCTTCATGACCGATCGATCGACACCCAGCGCGGCTGCCCCCGGCCGCTCGCTCGCCAGGACCTCGCCAGCGCGCTCGCGCGTGGTCGCGGCCTCCGCCGTCGTCGGGGCGCTCGCCCTCACGGCCGCCACCTTCGCGTCGCCCGCCGCGGCGGCGCCCCAGCCCACGACGAAGCCGGCGGCCTCCGTCGCCGGGCCGTCGGACATCAACGGGTTCCGCAGCGTCGGCTACGTCATGGCCGACTCGCGCGTGACCCGCGACTTCCACGTGGCCGACCTCGTGCGCACCGGAGCGATCGAGGACCTCACCCACATCAACTACGCGTTCGGCAACGTCACGACCGACCTGGTGTGCGACATCGCCGACGTCCCCGGCGAGGGCGACCCCCTCAACGACTTCGTCGCGGAGGTCCCCGCCGCGGACTCCGTCGACGGCAAGGCCGACAAGCCCGGCCAGAAGCTCGCCGGCAACTTCAACCAGCTCAAGAAGCTCAAGGCCGTCAGTCCGGAGACGAAGATCCTCGTCTCCCTCGGCGGCTGGACCTGGTCGGACAACTTCTCCGAGGCGGCGTCCACGGCCGAGGGTCGTACGCGGCTCGTCGACTCCTGCCTGGACCTCTACATCGACGGCAACCTGCCGGTCGTCGACGGCAAGGGCGGCCCCGGCGTCGCGGCCGGCATCTTCGACGGCATCGACATCGACTGGGAGTGGCCGGTCACCGGCGGCGAGACGGCGAACGCCCGCCCGGAGGACAAGGAGAACTTCCTGCGCCTCATGGAGGAGTTCCGCGCCGAGCTCGACGCGCGCGGCGCGACGACCGGCCAGGACTACCTGCTCACGGCGTTCGCGCCCGCGGGCGGCTGGAACGCGGGGCAGGGCGGCTGGCTCGACCCGCGCCTGTTCGCGGTCGTGGACTTCCTCAACGTCCAGGGCTACGACTTCCACGGCGGCTGGGTCCCGGACAAGACGGGTCACCAGGGCAACCTGCACCCCGACGGCGCGGAGAACTGGGGCCTCGGCCTCGACGGCGCGCTCGGCATGTACGTCAAGGCGGGCGCGGACCCGTCGCAGGTCAACGCGGGCCTCGCGGCCTACGGCCACGGCTGGTACGGCGTGAAGGACGGCACGAAGGGCTGGCAGCCCGCCGCCGGGTACGTCGGCACCAAGACGTACGCCGAGCTGCGCTCGTTCGGCGGGAAGAAGTTCTTCGACCCGAAGATCGGCGCGAGCTGGCTGTACAACGGTGACCAGTGGTGGAGCTACGACGACCCGGCGTCCGTGACGGCGAAGGCCGAGTTCGTCGCGACGCAGGGCTACGGCGGCGCGATGTGGTGGGACCTCTCCGGTGACTACCGCAACGAGCTCGGCAACGCCCTGGGCTCGACGCTGCGCGCGGCGACCCCGGGCCCCGGCGTGGCCGAGGAGTGCGCGGTGCCCTGGTACGGCACGGGCGTCTACACCGGTGGTGAGGTCGTCTCGCACGAGGGCACGGAGTACAAGGCCCAGTGGTGGACCCGCAACCAGGAGCCGGGCGCGAGCAACGCCTGGAAGAAGATCGGCCCCTGCGGCACCGCGCCCGAGGTCGAGGCGGCGGTCTGCGCCCCGGCCTGGTCGCGCGAGGCCGTCTACACCGGCGGGCAGACCGTGTCCCGTGCGGGCGTGAACTACACGGCCCAGTGGTGGACGAAGGGCGAGCTCCCCGGTTCCGTGACGTGGGGCTCGTGGAACCCGGTGGGTCTGTGCGCCTGATCTGACGGCTGGTCCGGGTGCCGCGCGCGCCCGGACCGCCCCCGCACGACGACGGCGGGCCCGGTCTTCGGACCGGGCCCGCCGTCGTCGTGGTCGGGGAGCGTTTCGTGGATCCGGCGCCGGGAGCGCTACCCCCAGGGTCTCAGCGCTTCGAGCGCAGGTCCCGGCGCAGGTAGTGCCACGCGAGGACGCAGCACACGATGCCGTTGAGGAGTCCCACGACGACGTCCGCGGGTCCGTGGGCGCCGCGGTAGAGCCGCGAGAGGCCGACGCCGAGAGGCACGAGGCAGCACAGCACCGTCACGACGACGCGCAGGACCGGGTTCGTGATGCGCTGCGCGAGCAGGGCGAGCGTCAAATAGAACGCCGCCGATGCGCCCGTGTGCCCGGAGGGGAAGCTGGACGTCGGGGGCGCCTCGTCGAGCCGCGAGACGTCGGGCCGCTCGCGCCCCACGACGATCGACGACGTGAGGAAGATCAGCGCCTGCAGCGCGACGGCGAGCGCGGGCACGAGGGCGAACCACCACTGCCGGGTGCGCCACCACACGAGCGCGACGGTGAGCAGCGTGCCGCCGATGATGAACTCGGTCGTGCCGATGAGGGAGAGCACGTCGGTGACGGTGTCCCAGAACGGCGTGCGCCGTTGCTCGAACCACCGGTTGACCGCGACCTCGCCCGGCAGGTCGCCGAGCGGCCCGGTGACGAGGAAGCCCGTCGCGACGATGACCACCCACAGCACCGCTCCCGGGAGGAACGCCCGCAGGCCGACGTCGCGCAGCACCTCCTTCGCCGTGGGGCGGGTCGTGTCGAGCTCGTAGCGGTGCACGAAGGGATGCATCAGACCTCGTTCCTGGGAGTGTCACCGGAGGGACGGCCGGACCGCGCGGCGGTCCACCCGTGGAAGCCGACGGCGGACGCCCCCGCGACCGCGCCGCCGAAGAGGATCCCGCCGACGACGTCGGACGGGTAGTGCGCGCCGAGCAGCACGCGGTCGGCCGCGGTGACGAGGGCGAGCGCCGTCGCGCCGCCGACCACCGCGACGCGGCCACGCCGCCCGAGCAGCGGCCAGACGAGCACGCTGAGCGTCACCCCGACCGCCGCCGCGTTCATCGCGTGACCCGAGGGGAAGCTCGCGCCCGGCACGGTCGACACGGCGTCCTCGAGGACGGGCCGCGCGCGGCCGACGACCTCCTTCGCGCCGAGCCCGAGGGCCCACGCGCCCCAGATGGTCCCGGCCGCCCAGGCCGCACGCGGCCCCAGGCCGTGGCGCCGCCACGCCCAGACGCACACGCCCATCGCGGCGAGGTTCATCCACCGTGCGGCGAGCGCCTCCTGCCCGACGAGGAGCGCGCGCTCGAGCGCAGGGCGCTCGCCGGCGAACCGGGTCGCCGCGGCGACGGCGGCGCGGTCCGCGTCCACGACGACCCCCGACTCCGCGCGCACGAGCCAGGCGAGCGCGAGCACGGGGAGCGAGGCCGCGACCCCGTACGCCGCGGCCCGCCACAGGGCGCGGTACGGGGTCCGGTCGGCTGGCACCCCCGGACAGTAGCGGCACCCCCGTGACGTCGCGCGCGGGAGCGGGTGCCTCGCGTCAGGCGGGGAGCGCCGCGACCGCCTCGATCTCGACGAGCGCGCCCGGCCGCGCGATCCCGACCCGCAGGACGGTCACGGCGGCGGGGTGCGGACCCCAGACCTCGCCGACGGCGGCGAAGCCCTCCATGAGGTCGGCCTCGGGGTCGAGGTAGACGGCGAGCCGCGCGACGTCCTCCGGCCCGGCGCCTGCCTCGGCCAGCACGGCGAGGACGTTGCGCAGCGCCTGCGCCGTCTGGGCCGCGATGCCGCCCTCGACGATCGCGCCGTCCGCGTCGGTGCCGTTCTGTCCGCCGACGTAGAGCGTGCGACCGGTCTCGACGATCGTGCCCTGCGAGAACGCCGGGTTGCGGTGCAGCCCGGCAGGATTGAGGTGCGTGACGCTCGGCGTGGTCATGGTCGTTCCCTCCTGCGGTCCCGGTCCTGGTGCTGCCGACGCTACGCCGTGCCTCCGACAGACCCCGACAGACCCCCGACATGCCCCCGAAGGTCCCCGACAGGCCCCCGGCACGCCCCCGAGACGCCCCCGGCGGGTGGTCCGCGCGGCTCCGACGGGCCGGTCCGGCGTCGGCTGTGTAGGAAGGAGGGGTGAAGCAGTCAGCAGGGCTCGTGCTCTACCGGTTCCGTGACGACGTCGTCGAGGTGCTCCTCGGGCACATGGGGGGCCCGCTGTGGGCGGGCAAGGACGCGGGCGGGTGGACGATCCCCAAGGGCGAGGTGGAGCCGGGGGAGGACGAGCACGCGGCGGCGCTGCGCGAGTTCGCCGAGGAGCTCGGCGTCCCGGCCCCCGCGGCGGAGGCGCCCGACCTCGACCTCGGCACCGTGCGCCAGCGTGCCGGCAAGCTCGTCGCGGCGTGGGCGCGAGAGGCGGACCTCGACGTCACCGCGATCTCCAGCAACACGTTCGCGCTCGAGTGGCCGCCGCGCTCGGGACGGATGCAGGAGTTCCCCGAGCTCGACCGGGCCGGCTGGTTCGCGCTCGCGCGGGCTCGCGGGCTCGTCGTCGCGGGCCAGGTCCCGCTGCTGGACCGGCTGGAGGAGCTGCTCGCGCGCGAGCCGGCGCAGAGCACGACGACCGAGGGATGACGAGAGCCCGGGACCGCGCGGCCCCGGGCCCGTCGAGCGGGAGGCGTCAGCCGAGCAGGTAGGGCGCCGCGGCGAAGCCTGCGGCGAGCCCGACGAGCGCGACGGCGACGGCGGACAGGTGCGAGCGGCGCGCACGGCTCGCGGTACGGCGGGCTGCGTCGGTCACGGTGGTCATGACGGTCCTCTCATGGGGGGCGGTTCCAGGGAGAGGGACCACGTCAGACGCGATCCATGACGCGAAACCCGGCCGTCGTGGCGCGATCTGCGTCACACCGCGGCCGCCGAAACGCGCCAACCCTGGTGCAGCATCGTGCACCAGGGTTGGTCGGCTCGCGCGGCGGAGCCCCGACGGGGCCCGCCCGGAGGGTCAGGCGCGCAGGACGAGCGCGTCCCCCTGGCCGCCGCCGCCGCACAGCGCCGCCGCGCCGACGCCGCCCCCGCGGCGACGGAGCGCGAGCGCGAGGTGCAGCGCGAGCCGAGCGCCCGACGCGCCGACCGGGTGGCCGAGCGCGATGGCGCCGCCGTCGGCGTTGACGACGTCCGCGTCGATGCCGAGGTCCGCGACCGACTGCAGCGCGACGGCGGCGAACGCCTCGTTGATCTCCACGAGGTCGAGGTCCGCCGCGGCGATCCCCTCGCGCTTCACGGCGGCCTCGACGGCCCGCGCCGGCTGGGAGTGCAGCGAGTTGTCGGGCCCCGCGACCTGGCCGGCCGCACCGATCTCGGCGAGCCACGGCAGACCGTTGCGCTTCGCGAAGGCGCGGCTCGCGACGACGACCGCCGCCGCGCCGTCGGACAGGGGCGAGCTCGACCCGGCGGTGATGGTCCCGTCCCGCACGAAGGCCGGGCGCAGGCGCTCCAGGGCCTCGAGCGTCGTGTCGGCGCGCACGCCCTCGTCGTGCTCGACGACGACCGGCTCGCCCCGCCGCTGCGGCACCTCGACGGGGGCGATCTCCTCGGCGAGCCGCCCGGCGTCGCGCGCCGCGGCGGCCCGCTGGTGCGAGCGCAGCGCGAACGCGTCCTGCTCGGGGCGGCCGATGCCGCGCGTCGCGCAGCCGCGGTCGGTGAGCTCGCCCATGACCTCGCCGCTGAACGGGTCGTTCAGGCCGTCGTGCGTGAGCGAGTCGGCCATCGTCACGTCCCCGAACGCGAACCCGGAGCGCGACCCGACGACGAGGTGCGGCGCGTTCGTCATGGACTCCTGGCCGCCCGCGACGACGACGCTCGCCTCGCCCGTACGGACCAGCCGGGCCGCGTCGATGATCGCGGTGAGGCCCGAGAGGCACAGCTTGTTGATCGTCACGGTGGGCACGTCCCAGCCGAGGCCCGCGAGGATCGCGGCCTGGCGCGCGGGGCCCTGCTTGGCGCCCGCCTGCACGACCTGCCCGACGATCACCGTGTCGACCTGCTCCGGCGCGACGCCCGAGGCTGCGAGCGCGCCGCGGATCGCGTGCGCGCCGAGCTCGGCCGCCGAGAGCGAGGCGAGCGCGCCGCGGAAGCGCGCGAAGGGGGTGCGCGCGCCGTGCAGGAGGACCGGGGTGACCTCGTCCTCGGGGGTGACGGCGGCGGCGTCGGGCAGGGGTCTGGCGTCGGTGCTCATGGGACTCCGATCCGGGGAGGGCGAGGAGACGGGGCGAACAGGAAGGAGCCCCGGCGCCGCGAGGAGGGGCGAGCGGCGCCGGGGAGCGGAGGGAGGGCGTGCGCCCTCGGGACCGTCAGACGAACGCGGAGACGCCCGTGATGTCGCGCCCGACGATGAGCGCCTGGACCGACTCGGTGCCCTCGTAGGTGTGCAGGGCCTCGATGTCGGCGAAGTGCCGCGCGACGCGGTTCTGGAGCAGGATCCCGTTGCCGCCGAGCAGGTCGCGCGCGCTCGCCGCGACCTCGCGCGCCCCGCGGGTGCACGTGTACTTCGCGAGCGACGCCTGCGGGCCGGTGAGCGTCCCCGCCTCGTCGAGCCGCGTCATCTGCGCGACGAGGAGCTGCAGCTGCGTGATCGTCGAGAGCATCCGGGTGAGGCGCTCCTGCACCATCTGGTTCGCGGCGAGCGGGCGCCCGAACTGGACGCGCTGCTTCGCGTACGCGACCGCGGCCTCGTAGCACGCGACCGCGTGCCCGACGGCGGCCCACGCCACCCCGAGGCGCGTCGCGAAGAGCACGCGCGAGGTGTCCTTGAACGACCGCGCGCCCGGCAGGGCGTTCTCGGCGGGGACGAACACGTCGTCGAGCACGACGTGCGCCTGCCAGATCGCGCGGAGCGACACCTTGCCTGTGATGGTCGTGCCCGTGTAGCCCGGGGTGTCCTGCGGCACGACGAACCCGTGGACCTGACCATCGCCGTCGTCGCCGACGAGGCGCGCCCACACGACCGTGATGTGGCCCGACGACCCGTTGCCGATCCACTTCTTCTCGCCGTTCAGCACGTAGCCCTCGACGCCGTCGCGCGTCTCCTTGCGCGCCGTCGTCTCGAGCGAGACGGAGTCCGAGCCGTGGGTGGGCTCGGTGAGCGCGAACGCACCGAGGATCTCCCCGCGCGCCATCGGCTCGGCGTACTTCGCCCGCTGCTCGTCGGAGCCGAGCATCTGGATGCTGCGCAGCGCGAGACCGCCCTGGACGCCGCAGATCGTCGCGACGGAGCCGTCGCCGCGCGACATCTCCATGGCGGCGAGGCCTGCCGCGAGCTGGCTCACGTGCGGACGACCGTCGACGTCGACACCGTCGCGCAGCAGGTCGAGCTCGCCCATGCGCTTGACGAGGTCGAACGGGACCTCGGCACGCTCCCAGTAGTCGTCGATGACGGGCAGCACCTCGTCCTGGACGAACTGCCGGACGCGCTGCAGGTGGGCGCGGTCCTCCTCGGTCGCGTCGGCGAACGCGCCGGCGTAGTCGAGGTCGAGCGGGGTCGCGAGGTCGTAGGTGGGCTCGGTGACGCCGGGCATGATCGGGGTGGTGGGCATCGGTGCTCCCCTGGGAGGGCGGCTGCGGTCGGTCGACCGTCCTCGACGCGGTTGCCCGGGGTGCAGGCCCGGCGTCGGCGGCGGTCCCTCCCATAGTGCAGCGATACCCCGTCTCAGTCAATCGAGACGGGGTATCGAGGTGGCTGGTCAGGGAGGTCGCGGGTCAGGCGGGCGCGCCCGCCGCTGCCGCGTCCGCCTCGGCTGCGGCGGCCGCGCGGCGGTTGACGCGCCACCACACGAAGAACCCGACGAGCGTGAACGCGCCGTAGAACACGTACATGAACGCGGACGCGTAGAAGCCGGCCGAGATCAGCAGGGGCACGCCCACGATGTCCACGGCGACCCAGACGAGCCAGAACTCGACCCAGCCCTTCGCCATGCCGTACGTCGCGAGCAGCGAGCCCATGAAGATCCACGCGTCGGCCCAGACGGGCTCGTACGACTCGAGCGCGCGGAACACGGGGGTCAGCAGCGCCGTGCCGCCCACGAGCGCGACGACGAGGAACGCGCGCTGGCGCCACGACGCCCAGCGCGGCACGACGGCGACGCCGTGGCTGTCCGCGTCGGCGTCGCCGAGCCGCGCCTGGGTCTTGCGCCACTGCACCCACCCGTACACCGAGACCACGACGAACATGACCTGGCGACCGGCCTGGCCGAGCAGGTTGACGGGGTTGGGCGTCGCGAACACCGCGCCGAGGAACACCGTGAGCAGCAGCAGGTTGCCGACGATGCCCACCGGCCACGCCCACACCTTGCGCCGCATGCCGCCCAGCGCCGACGCCAGGCCGAACCCGTTGCCCACGATCTCGCGCCACAGCAGGTGCTGGCCGCCGATCGTCAGCTGCGCGTCGAACAGCGCGTGGATCAGGTCCATCGGATGTCCTCGTCCTCCCGGGCACGAGCGCTCCGGGGTGAGGGCGGGCGGCGGGGCCGGGCGACGAGGGCCCGACGGCGTCGCTCACCACGGCGAGACCGCGCCCCGTCGCGCGGGCTCGCGAGAGCCCGGCCGAGGACGGCCGCGCCGCACGTGCTTCCTCCCATCCGGACTGTCACCGTCGGTCCTGGAGTTCCACCAGGTCAACCGCGCGTGGGCGCGGGTCGCGGACTGTCACCGCCGGCTCGGAATTGCACCGACCCCGGAGCACGTTCGTGCGTACTGCGTTCTGCAACCGCCGATGCTACTCGCGCATTCCCCGGGCACGGGACTCGCACCGCACCGTCCCACGGACTGGAAGGCGGGGCGGGGCGGGAGGGGTCAGGCCAGGGCGTCGCGGACGGCGCGCGCGACGTCGTCCGCGACGTCCTGCGCGTCCGCGTCCGCGTCCACCACGGTCACGACGACGCGGCGCGCCGCGGGCACGCCGTCCCCGCTGCGCTCCTGGGCGGCGCCGTCCGGCGCGGCGTACCGGCCGACGGCGGCGCGGCGCAGGTCCGCGAACGCCTCCTCGAGCTGGGGGCGCAGGTCCTGCTCGGGGGAGCGCAGCCACCGGCGCAGGAGCGCGTTGTGCACCGCGACGACGGACGCCGCGAACGCGATGGACGCCGTCGAGCGACGCTCGTCCGGCGGGAGCGCGTCGCGCAGGTACGCCGTGAACGCGCGCTCGTAGCGGTGGGTCGTGACGAGCTCGCGGTCGCGCAGGGCGGGCACCTGCTGGAGGAGCTGCCAGCGGGCCAGGGAGGTCTCGCGCTGCCCGACGTGGTGGTCGAACACCAGCCGCGCCGCGCGGCACACCTCGAGGTACGGGTCGACCGTCGGGTCGGGCGTGAGGTGACCTTCGGCGTCGGGCACGGGCCGCGTCGCGGCGAGCATGACGACGACCTCGTCGAGCAGGAGCTCGTGGTCCGCGAAGACCACGTCCTCCTTGGACCCGTAACGGCGGAAGAAGGTGGCGCGGCTGACCTGGGCGGCGTCGGCGATCTCCTCGACGGTCGTCTGCTCGTAGCCCTTGCGGGTGAAGAGCTCGATCGCTGCGTCGACGGCCTGGGCATGGGTGCGGCTGCGGACGTCGGTCATGCACCGGACGGTACACCGGTACCCGGCGCTCGCCCGGCCCGGGGGCGGTGGCCCGGCGGCGGCGCCGGGTGCGAGGCTGGTGCCATGCCGGACCAGCCCCGCGTGCACGCGATCCACGTCGCGAAGGCCCGTCGGCTGCCGACGCGGGTCGTCGCGTCGGTCGAGGCCGAGGAGGGCAGGGGCCTCGTCGGCGACCGGTACCACGGGTCGAAGCACCGGCACGTGACGATCCAGACGCTCACCGACCTCGCGGCCGCCTCCGCGGACCTCGGGCACGAGATCGACCCCGGTCTCACGCGGCGCAATGTCACGCTCACCCACGGCGACCTGCCCACGAAGCCCGGCTCGTTCCTGCGGATCGGGGACGTCGAGCTCCAGGTGCTGCGGATCGCCGCGCCGTGCCGGCTGCTCGACGACTGGATCGCGCCCGGCGCGATGCGCGCGATGCACGCGCGGGGCGGCGTCGTGTGCCGTCTGCTGTCGTCCGGCACGGTCCGGGCCGGCGACGTCGTGGTGTGGGACGAGGCGGCCGCCGGCGGGGCGTGAGCCCCGGGGCGGCCTCCGGTCCGACGGTGGCCGGGCGCGTGCCGTGGCAGCGGCGCCCGTGCTTCGACGGTAGACCCGGGATGGCCCCCGCGTCGACGGCCGGGGCGGGTGAGACGACGGCCGTCCACAGGCCCGGAGGTCGTCCACAAACCCGGTGCCGTGTGCCCCGCCGGGTGGCACTATGGCGGCCATGCTCGTGACCCTCGCCGCGACGGCGTCCCCCGGGACGCTCGACGACGCCACCGACCTCGGCTACCTGCTGCACAAGCACCCGGACCGGGCGCAGGTGTTCGACCTTCCCGTCGGCCGCGCGCACGTCTTCTACCCCGAGGCGACGGCGGAGCGGTGCGAGGCCGCGCTCTTGCTCGAGGTCGACCCGGTGGGGATCGTGCGGAACAAGCGGTTCGGCGGCGGCGACGCGTTCGCGCTCGCGCAGTACGTGAACGACCGCCCGTACGCCGCGTCGTCGATGGTCGCGGTCGCGCTCGGCAAGGTGTTCGCGACGGCGATGAGCGGCCGGTGCGACGCACGACCGGCGCTCGCGGACGCCCCGATCCCGCTCGACGTGCACCTGCCGTCCCTCCCGTGCCGCGGCGGTGCGGACCTCGCGCGCCGGCTGTTCGAGCCGCTGGGCTGGAGCGTCACGGCGACGGCGGAGCCGCTCGACCCGACGGTGCTGGCGTGGGGCGCGTCGCGCTACGTCGACCTGCGCCTGCGCGGCACCCGTCGGCTCGCGGACGCGCTCGCGCAGCTCTACGTGCTGCTGCCCGTGCTCGACGACGCGAAGCACTACTGGGTCTCGACCGACGAGGTGGACAAGCTCGTGCGCGCGGGCGGCGGCTGGCTCGCGGACCACCCGGAGCGTGCGCAGATCCTGCGCCGCTACCTCGCGCACCAGCGCCGCTACGTCGAGGACGCCACCGCGCGTCTCGCCGCGCTCGACGGGGACGTCCCCGAGGAGGACGCCGCACCCGCCGCCGGCACGCCGGCCGGCGCCGTCGCGTCGTCCGACGTCGGCCCGCAGGGCGCCCCGACGCGGGCCGGCGCCGTCACGGCGGGCGACGCCGAGGGTACGCCGGAGCCGCCGCTCGCGCGGCAGCGGGCCGACGCGGTGCTCGCCGCCCTGCACGACGCCGGGGCGCGGACCGTCGTCGACCTCGGGTGCGGCGAAGGCGCGCTCCTGCGCCGCCTCGCCGCGGACCGGACCTTCACGCGCGTGCTCGGGACCGACGTGTCGGCGCGCGAGCTCGAGCGGGCGGCGGCGCGCCTGCGCCTGCACGAGGCGAGCGACGCGGAGCGCGAGCGGGTGCGGCTCGTGCAGTCGTCGCTCACGTACGTCGACGACCGGGTGGCGGGGTTCGACGCCGCGGTGCTCATGGAGGTCGTGGAGCACGTCGACCCGTCGCGCCTCGACGCGCTCACGGCCGCGGTGCTGGGCCACGCCCGGCCGCGGACCGTCGTCGTGACGACGCCGAACGCCGAGTACAACGTCCACTACCCGAACCTGCTGGACGGGCCCGGGCGCGCGCTCGTGCGCCATCCCGACCACCGGTTCGAGTGGACGCGCGCGGAGCTGCGCGCGTGGGCGGACGCCGCGGGGGAGCGCTACGGGTACGCGGTCGAGCTGCGCGACGTCGGCCCCCTCGCCCCCGACGTCGGGGCGCCCACCCAGATGGCGGTGCTGACCCTCGTCGGGGACGCGGCGTCGCCCGACGCCGCGCGGGCCCCGGCCGCGGCACGGACCACGGAGGAGACCCGATGACCGGGCAGGCGACCGAGAGCGCGAGCCCGACCACGGGCGCGACGCCGACCCCGGCCCCGACCACAACCTCGACCCCGACCCCGACGCGCGAGCTGCGGGTGCCCGCGTCCAGCCTCGTGGTGCTCGTCGGCGTGTCCGGCTCGGGGAAGTCGACCTTCGCGCGCGAGCACTTCGGGCCGTACGAGACGGTGTCGTCGGACGTGTGCCGCGGGCTCGTGTCGAACGACGAGAACGACCAGGCGGCCACGCGGGCGGCGTTCGAGGTCCTGGAGACCATCGTGTCCAAGCGGCTGGAGGCGAACCTGCTCACCGTCGTCGACGCGACGAACGTGCAGCGCGAGGCCCGCGTGTCGCTCGTCGCGCTCGCCCGCGCGCACGACGTCCTGCCCGTCGCGATCGTCCTCGACGTGCCGGAGAAGGTGGCCGTGGAGCGGAACGCGGCGCGGGCGGACCGCGGGTTCGGCGCGCACGTCGTGAAGCGCCAGCGCGCGGCGCTGCGGTCGTCGCTGAAGAGCCTCCAGCGCGAGGGCTTCCGCACCGTGCACGTGCTGCGCGGGGCGGACGAGGTGGCGGCGGCGCGCATCGTGCGCACGCCCCTGCTCACCGACCGTCGCGACGAGCATGGTCCGTTCGACGCGATCGGCGACGTGCACGGCTGCCTCGACGAGCTGGTGACGCTGCTCGGGGCGCTCGGCTACGCCGTCGTGCGCGACGACGCCGGCCGGCCCGTCGACGCCGCGCACCCCGAGGGCCGGCGCGCGATCTTCCTCGGCGACCTCGTCGACCGCGGGCCCGACTCCCCGGGGGTGCTGCGGCTCGCGATGGGCATGGTCCGTGCGGGGCACGCGCTCGCGGTGCCGGGCAACCACGAGCACAAGCTCGTGCGGGCGCTCGGCGGGCGCGACGTCACGGTCTCCCACGGCCTCGAGACGACGCTCGCGCAGCTCGCCGAGGAGCCGGAGGAGTTCCGGCGCGAGGTCGAGTCGTACTGCCGCGAGCTCGTGTCCCACCTCGTGCTCGACGACGGCCGCCTCGTGGTCGCGCACGCCGGGCTGAAGGAGTCCTACCAGGGCCGCGCGTCGGGCCGCGTGCGCAGCTTCGCGCTGTACGGCGACACGACCGGCGAGACCGACGAGTTCGGCCTGCCCGTGCGCTACCCGTGGGCCGACGACTACCGCGGCCGCGCCACGGTCCTCTACGGGCACACGCCCACCCCCGAGGCCGAGTGGGTCAACAACACGATGTGCCTCGACACCGGGTGCGTCTTCGGCGGGAAGCTGTCCGCCCTGCGCTACCCGGAGAAGGAGGTCGTGCAGGTGCCGGCCGCACGCGAGTACTACGCGCCGGCGCGCCCCTTCCTGCCCGACGGCGCGGCCGGCCACGGAGCGCCCGCGCGCGCGGACGACCTGCTGAGCGTCACGGACGTGCTCGGCCGCCGCGGCGTCGAGACGGCGACGCACGGGCGCGTGACCGTGAGCGAGGAGCAGGCGGCGGGGGCGCTCGAGGTGATGAGCCGGTTCGCCGTGGACCCGCGCCTGCTGCTCCACCTGCCGCCGACGATGAGCCCGGTCGCGACCTCGACGCTGCCCGGCCTGCTCGAGCACCCGGACGGCGCGTTCGCCGCGTACGCGCGCGACGGCGTCGACCGCGTGGTGTGCGAGGAGAAGCACATGGGGTCGCGCGCCGTCCTGCTCGTCGCGCGCGACTCGGGGCCGGGTGGCTCCCGCGTCGTCGCCGAGCGGTTCGGGATCGAGGCGCCCGGTGCCGTCCACACCCGCACCGGGCGGTCGTTCCTCGACGGCTCGACGACGGAGCTCCTCCTCGCGCGGGTCGCCGCGGCCCTGGAGGCGGCCGGGACGTGGGACGCGCTCGGTGCCGACTGGGTCCTGCTCGACGCCGAGGTGCTGCCGTGGTCGCTCAAGGCCGACCAGCTCCTGCGCGACCAGTACGCGAGCGTCGGCGCGGCCGCGCGAGCCGTCATGCCCGCGGCGCTCGGGGCCCTCGCCGCGGCCGAGGCGCGGGGCGTCGACGTGGGCGACCTCCGTCGCCGGACGGCGCGGCGCGCGACCGACGCCGGGCTCTTCGTCGAGGCGTACCGGCGTTACCGCTGGGACACGGGCGCGGCCAGTGCTGCGGGCACAGGCCCGGTCGGTGACGGTGCGGGCGCCGACCCGCTGCGAGGCGTCCAGGTCGCCCCGTTCCAGGTGCTCGCGAGCGGGACGGCCGGGAGGCCGGGCTCGCCGGAGATCACGGGAGCGACGTACGCCGACCGCGACCACCTGTGGCACCTCGGCGTCGCGGACGCGCTCGTCGCCGCGGACCCGGCGCTGTTCCGGGCGACGCGGCGCGTGGTCGTCGACCTCGCCGACGACGCGTCGCGCGCCGAGGGCACGACGTGGTGGGAGGAGCTCACGGCGACCGGGGGAGAAGGGATGGTCGTCAAGCCGCTCGCCAACCTCGTGCGGCGGCGCGGGGCGCCGGGCAAGGGCGGCGGGCTCGTCCAGCCCGGCCTCAAGGTCCGCGGTCGGGAGTACCTGCGCATCATCTACGGCCCCGAGTACACCGAGGAGCGCAACCTCGAGCGCCTGCGCGAGCGGTCGCTGGGACGCAAGCGCTCGCTCGCGCTGCGCGAGTACGCGCTCGGTCTGGAGGCGCTGGACCGGGTCGCACGCGGCGAGCCGACCTGGCGCGTCCACGAGCCGGTGTTCGCGGTGCTGGCGCTGGAGTCGGAGCCGGTCGACCCGCGGCTCTGAACCGGGTCGCCCCGCAGCGGGCGCCTCGGGGGCCGGGGTGGGTCAGCCGCCGAGGAACGCCTTCATCGCGAGGGTCGAGAAGAGCACCGCGCCGGCGGCGACGGCCAGCGCGACGACCCAGCCGTTCGCCCGCTCGACCGGGGGGACGGCGGGCCGGCGCGCGGGGGCGGCGCCCCGGCGTCGGGCACGGGACGCGCGGCGCGCGGTGAAGCGCAGGCCGCGCGCGGCCGCGTGGGTGGACGGCTGCTCGGGTGAGCCGTCGTGGGCGGGGAACGCGGTGTCCCGGGCGGGGGTGGGGGTCACGGTGCGCCTCCGGAGGTTGGCCGGCGCCGCTGACCGGCGCCGTACGGCCAGTCTTCCCCGCGGCGCACCTCGGGCGCGTCGCCCGTCCGGTGGATCCTGCGGCCCACCGGGGTGCGACCTCCGGATGACGAGCGCGTGCTCCTCGTGGCCCGGTGGGTGCACCCCGCCGCACGACGGTCAGCGCGGCGCGTTCTCCTGGTACCGGGGCCTGCCGCCCCGGGCGGCGCGCTGGAGGTAACGGACCTCGCGCAGCGCGACGGCGGCAGCGACCACCAGGGGGACCCAGGCCCAGACGCGGCCGCGCAGCACGAGCACGAGGCACACGACCGCGACGACGATCCCGCCGAGCACGGTCGCGACGCTCGCCCAGCGCACGCCGGTCCGGACGTCGTCGGCGCGTTGCCACCAGCGGCGCATCCGCTCGCCGAGGCCGGGGCGGGGTGCCGGCCCCGGTCCGGCGCTCATGCGCGGGCCTCGCGCGTGAGGGCGACGCCCTCGATGCTGCGGACGGCCATGCGGAGCGCGTCGGCGCGCGAGATCTCGCCGTCGTCGGCCATGGACCACGCGTTGAACAGCATCCACCACAGCGTGCGGACGATCCACGCCACGCTGAGCTGGTCGTCGACGACACCGGCCTCCTGCCCGCGGCGCAGCAGCTCCCGCACCGGCTCCTCGGCCTGCTCGGCCTCGGCCCAGAACGCGGACTCGGCGTCGGCGAGCTCGGTGAACAGCACCATGTACCAGGGGCCGAGGTCGAAGTACTCGAAGGCGAGGCGGCGCAGCGCGGACGCCGGGGGCCCGTCGTCGAGCCGGGCGGCGGCGATCGCCGCGCGCGTGCGCTCGACGGTCTCGGCGCCGATCGCCTCGACGAGGTCGGCGCGCTCGGGGAAGTAGCGGTGGAGCGTCGTGCGGCCCACCTGGGCGGCCTGCGCGACGTCGGCGAGCGACGCGGACTTGTCCGTGCTGAGCACGGAGACCGCCGCGTCGAGGATCGCGCGCCGGGTGCGGGTGCGGGTGCCGCTCGGGGGCGGCGCGTCGGGAGCCGCTCGGGAGGGCGTGGCCGCAGGGGTGCCCCGCGCGCTCGTTCGTGCCGTCACGCGGCCCACGATAGCCCTCGTCGTCGCGGAACGCCGCTTGTCACTCGTGGAACAATCGTGTTCCACTAGGGGTGTCGAGCGCTCCGGTGCGCGACCGCCCGCACCGCGTCAACGACAGTTGACACGAGAGAGGATGTCAACCATGGTTGACGACATGTCCCCGACCGCTCCCAGCGGCCCCGAGGCTTCGCCGACTCCTCCCGACGGCACGCCCCGCCCGTTCCTCCCGCGCCTCGCGGTGCTGTGGCAGTTCGTCCGCCCGCACCGCCGGACCCTCCTGCTCGGCCTCGTGCTCGGTCTCGGCACGACGGCCGCGACCCTCGCCACGCCGATGGTCACCAAGTGGGTGCTCGACACACTCGGCACGGGGGCGTCGCTGACGCCGGCCGTGCTCACGCTCGTCGGGCTGCTGCTCGTCGGGCTCGTGCTCGGGCTGTGGCAGTGGATCCTGCTCGGCACGCTCGCCGAGCGCGTCGTGCTCGACGCGCGGTCGTCCATGGTGCGGCGCTTCTTCCGCGCGCGGATCGGCGCGCTCACGGGCCGCCCGACGGGCGAGCTCGTCACGCGCGTCACCTCCGACACGGTGCTGCTGCGCGAGGCGGCGTCGTCGAGCCTGGTCAACCTCGTGAACCTGGCGGTGTCCCTCGTCGGCACGGTGGTGCTCATGGGTGTGCTCGACCTCGTCCTGCTGGGCACGACCCTCGGGGCGATCGTCGTCATCGGCGTCCTCGTCGGCGCCCTCATGCCCCGCATCGCCAAGGCGCAGGAGAAGGCGCAGGAGTCGCTCGGCAGCCTCGGCGGCACGCTCGAGGGCGGGCTGCGCGCGATCCGCACCATCAAGGCCAGCCGCGCCGAGGGGCGCCAGATCGACCGGGTGCTCGACGACGCCCAGGACTCCGCGCGCCACAGCGTGCGGGCCGTGCGGACCGAGGCGGTCGCCTGGAGCATCGCCGGGGGCGGCATCCAGCTCGCGATCATCGTCATCCTCGCGCTCGGCGCGTGGCGCGTGGACCAGGGTCTGCTGGCCGTGTCGAGCCTCGTCGCGTTCCTGCTCTACGCGTTCCAGATCGTCGAGCCCGTCACGGGGCTGACGATGAACGTCACGCAGCTCCAGGCCGGGATCGCCGCCGCAGGCCGGATCCGCGAGGTCCAGGCGATCGAGCCGGAGGAGGACGACGACCCCGCCGCGCGTCGTCCTGCCGGGGTGGGCCCGGCGTCGGGCACGGTGGCTCCCCACGACGCGCCGCGTTTGTCGCTGCGCGGCGTCACCGCGCGCTACCTCCCGGGCGGCGAGCCCGTGGTGCGCGACCTCGACCTCGACGTACCCCCACGCGGCCAGGTCGCGATCGTCGGCCCGTCCGGGGCGGGCAAGACCACGACCTTCTCGCTCCTGCTGCGCTTCCTCCAGCCCGAGTCGGGGCAGATCCTCCTCGACGGCGTCCCCTACGACGACCTGACCTTCGACGACGTGCGGCGCCGCTTCGCGTACGTCGAGCAGGAGACCCCCGTCGTGCCGGGCACCATCCGCGAGAACCTGCGCCTCTCCGACCCCGCCGCGACCGAGGAGGCGATGTGGGCCGCGCTCGCGCAGGTCCGGCTCGAGGCCAAGGTGCGCTCGCTCGCCGACGGCCTCGACACGTCGCTCGTCGGGACGACCGTCTCGGGTGGAGAGCGCCAACGCGTCGCCCTCGCGCGCGCCGTCCTGCACGCGCCCGACGTGCTGCTCCTCGACGAGGCCACCGCACAGGTCGACGGGCTCACCGAGGCCGCCGTGCACGCCGTCATCGAGGACCTGGCCCGCGACCGCGCCGTCGTGACCATCGCGCACCGCCTGTCCACGGTCATCGACGCCGACGTCATCCTCGTCATGGAGGACGGGCGGGTCCGGGCACGGGGTACGCACCCCGAGCTCCTCGCGACCGACGAGCTGTACCGGGAGCTCGTCGCAGCCCTCCGCATCGCCACCGAGGAATCGCCCGCGCCGCGCTGACCCCGGCGCGCGCCGCGGGCTCGGCGTGGGCGATGAGTTCCGCGGCCGGGGACGGTCGGACGTGTCGGCAGGACGGACGACGGCGGTCGCGCACCGCGGAGGGCGAGGGTGGCATGGGGAACGTGACGTGCGACGTGGCGGTGTCGGTGGACGGGTACTCCTCGCGCCCCGACCAGACGCAGGAGCACCCGTTCGGCGCGGGCGTGGACCTGCACCGGTGGATGTTCGAGACGGCCGACGAGAACGCGGCCGAGATCGCCGCGATCGTCGACGCGGGAGCGTTCGTCATGGGCAGGAACATGTTCACGCCCGGGCGAGGGGAGTGGGACCCGGGCTGGCGGGGCTGGTGGGGCCCGGAGCCGCCCTACCACGCGCCGGTGTTCGTGCTCACGCACCACCCGCGCGAGCCGCTGGTCATGGAGGGCGGGACGACGTTCTTCTTCGTCACCGACGGCATCGGGTCCGCCGTCGCGCAGGCGCGGGCGGCGGCGGGGGACCGGGACGTCGCCATCGCAGGCGGGGCTGCGACCATCAACCAGGTGATCACGGCGGGGCTGCTCGACGAGCTCCGGCTGCACGTCGTGCCCCAGGTCCTCGGCCACGGCGACCGCGTGCTCGACGGCGTCCCGCCCCTCGCGCTGGAGACCGTCGCCGTCCGCGCGGCGTCCCAGGTCACCCACATGACCTACCGGGTGCGGGGGCCGCTCGGCTGACGGGTCTCGTGGCGCACGGCTCGCCCGGCGCGCGGGGCCTCAGCCGAGCACGGCGAGCAGGAGCGGCGCGGCGACGACGAGCACGACGACCGACCCCAGCACGAGGACCCGCCGCCACGGTCCGACGTCGTCCCGCGCCCGGCGGTCGCGCGTCCGGTCGGTCCACGACGCGCCGTCGTACCAGCGCTCGCTCCCCGAGCCCGGTGCGTCCGCGTACCACCCCGCCGGTGCTTTGCGCACGTCGCCTCCTCGCGTCCCGGTCCGGTGAGCCCTCGCACGACATGTGTCGCGGGCCCTCTGTCTCTGACACGCAGCGACGCCCCGAGAGGTTCCATGTGACCGAGAGAACGGGGGAGAGGTGCGGCACACTGTGCGCGTGGAGGACACCCCTGAGGCGCCCAGCGGCCCCGAGCTCGACCCCGCCGGGGCATGGGGTCTCGTGATCAGCCTCGTGCTGGGCGGGGTCGCCGCCGTGCTGTCGCTCGTCGGCTACCTGGTCGACCTGCCGCCGTGGCTCGTGGGTGTCTGCCTGGGTGCCGCGGTCCTCGGGGGGATCGCCGCCGCCGTCTTCTCCGCACGCCTGGCGCGCCTCGAGCAGAGGTCGGCCGGGCGTGTCCTGTGGGAGACGGTGACCGCCCCGGTCCGGTTCGTGCTCGACGTCCTGTTCTAGCCCGTCAGCGCCGAGGCGCGACGGCCTCGCGCCCTACAGCCCGGCGACCTGCGCGGCGCCGTCCGTCGCGATCTGCTCGAACACGCGCTCGTCGGCCGCGAACTGGGTGCCCGGGATGGGTCGGTGGACGACGATCTCCGTGATGCCGGCCTCCGCGTAGCCGTGCGCCGTCTCGACGAAAGCGTCGACCGAATCCAGCGCCGGGTCGGGCGTGAAACCCGTGAGCAGGATGCGTTCTACCGACCCCGGGTCGCGACCGGCGTCGCGGCACGCGGCGTCGAGACGCTCCACCTGGTCGCGGACGGCGGCGCGCGACTGCGCCGGGGTCGCGTCGTCCCCGAGGCGGCCGTCGCCCGTCGTCACCCACGCCTGCCCGTAGCGCGCGGCCAGCCGCAGCCCGCGCGGGCCGGTCGCGGCGATCGCGAAGGGCACCCGGGGCGACTGGACGGGACCCGGGATGGTCCGCGCCTCGTGCGCCCGGTAGTGCCCCTCCTCGTGGGTGACGGCGGGCTCGGTGAGCAGGCGGTCCAGCAGGATCGTGAAGTCCCGCAGCCGGTCGGCGCGCTCCCGGGCCGACCACGGCTCGCCGCCGAGCACCGTCGCGTCGAAGCCCGTCGTCCCCGCGCCGAGGCCGACGGTCACGCGTCCGCCCGACAGGTCGTCGAGCGTCATGACGTCCTTCGCGAACGTCACCGGCTCCCGGAAGTTCGGCGACGACACGAGCGTGCCCAGCCGCACCCGCTCGGTGACGCCCGCCGCGGCGGCGAGCGTCGGGACCGCGCCGAACCACGGGCCGTCGCGGAACGACCGCCACGACAGGTGGTCGTACGTGTAGGCGGCGTGGAACCCAAGGTCGTCGGCGGACCGCCACACGTCCCGGCCCTCACGCCACGGGTAGATCGGCAGGATCACGGTGCTCACGCGCATGGTCGCCAGCCTAGGGACAGCGGCCCACGCTGTCCGCCTGCCGGGTGTATCGCACGAACGGCGTGGTCGTCCCCTCCGGGCACAGATCGACGTCCGTGGCGAGCGCCCGGCCCGTCTGCGCGAGGAAGCGGCAGACCGCGTCGAGGGTGCGCTGGTCGTGGATCTCTCGGGCATCGACGTCGAAGGTGATCTCGTCGTCGGGCCACAGGAACAGGTTGACGGACACGCCGGGGTCGGGCCGGACGAGGACCGCCGGGAGCTCGTGGTCCGCGGCGCGACGGGGTGCCCCGCCGCCCCACGGCCGACCGTCCCGCTCGACCGGCCAGCCGAGCACCTGGTACCGCTCGACGAGCCGCGCCCCGTCGGGTGCCCGGCTGCCGCGCACGTACCCGTCCGGCAGGCGCCCCTCGACGCTCTCGTCGAAGAACCTCGCGACGTCACGCCAGAGGATGCGCACGCGGCGAGACTAGCGGGCGCCGGTCACGTGCCCCGTCTACCGTGGCGAGGTGATCCAGCACACCGTCGCCTTCCGCCTCGTCCACCCCGCCGACAGCGCGGAGGAGGCCGAGTTCCTCGGCACCGCCCGCGCGACGCTCACCGGGGTCCCCGGTGTCCGCGACTTCACCGTCTCGCGCCAGGTGAGCCCGAAGAGCCCGCTGACGTTCCAGTTCTCGATGGTGTTCGACGACGACGCCGCGTACGCCGCGTACGACGCCCACCCGGACCACCGCCGCTTCGTCGCCGAGCGATGGGTCCCCGAGGTCGCGGAGTTCCAGGAGCTCGACCTCGTCCCTCTGACCGACTGACCGCACCGCGTCCGTCGTGGTCCGCGAGGTAGGACGTCCGGACGCGAGGTAGAGCTCCGCGCGTCCTCGTTCGTGACCGCACGTCCTACCTCGCGGAGCGGGCGTCGTGCGGGCGGGGGCGGGCGCGCGGTGTGGCAGGGTGACGGCATGACCCAGATCGACCTGCGCATCTTCACCGAGCCCCAGCAGGGCGCGTCGTACGACGACCTCCTCGCTGTCGCGAAGGCCACCGAGGACCTCGGTTTCGACGCCTTCTTCCGCTCCGACCACTATCTCGTCATGGGCGACGGCGACGGGCTGCCCGGCCCGACCGACGCGTGGACGACGCTCGCCGGCCTCGCCCGCGAGACGAGCCGCATCCGGCTCGGCACCCTCGTGTCGTCGGCGACGTTCCGCCACCCCGGCGTGCTGGCGATCCAGGTCGCGCAGGTCGACCAGATGTCGGGCGGCCGCGTCGAGCTCGGCCTCGGCGCGGGCTGGTACGCCCGCGAGCACGAGGCGTACGGCATCCCGTTCCCGGAGAAGCGGTTCGGGATCCTCGAGGAGCAGCTCGCGGTGATCACCGGGCTGTGGGAGACGCCGGTCGGCGAGACGTTCTCGTTCAGCGGCGAGCACTACACGCTCACGGACTCCCCGGCCCTGCCGAAGCCCGCGCAGGAGCGCGTCCCGGTGATCGTCGGCGGCCACGGGCCTCGACGCACCCCGGCGCTCGCGGCCCGGTACGCCAGCGAGTTCAACGCCGCGTTCCCCGACCCGGGCGTCCTGCCCGACCGGTTCGAGAACGTGCGCGCCGCGTGCCTCGACGCCGACCGCGACCCCGACTCGCTCGTGTACTCGGCGGCGTTCGTCGTCGCGGTGGGCAAGGACGAGGCGGAGTTCCGCCGTCGGGCCGACGCGATCGGGCGCGAGCCCGACGAGGTGCGCCGCAACGGCCTGGCCGGCACGGTCGGCGAGGTCGCGGACAAGATCGCGGCCGCCGCGGAGCAGGGCGCGACGCGCTTCTACCTCCAGGTGCTCGACCTGCACGACCTCGACCACCTGGAGCTCATCGCGAGCGAGGTCGTGCCGCAGCTGCCGTGACGTCCGCGTCCGCGGGGGCGCCCGGGAAACACCGCCGTGACGTCGGGCCACTACCCTGCACCGGGGGTTTTTTCACACGGGCTTCACGGACGGGAGAGACATGAGCGCCATCGGGTGGCGGTTGCACGGCAACGGGAAGACGGTCCGACCGGGGGACGTCGTCGACCCGGACGAGCGTCTGACCTGGCCGCGGACCATCGGGATCGGGATGCAGCACGTCGTCGCCATGTTCGGCGCGACGTTCCTCGTGCCGCTCCTCACGGGCTTCTCGCCCGCGACGACGCTCTTCTTCTCGGCGATCGGCACGGTCGGGTTCCTGCTCATCACGCGGAACCGCCTCCCGAGCTACCTCGGGTCGAGCTTCGCGTTCATCGCGCCGATCGGCGCGGCGACCGCGTCCCAGGGCCAGTCGGTCGCGGTCGGTGGGATCCTCGTCACGGGCCTCGTGCTCGCGGCCGTCGGCCTTCTGGTCCACGTCGCGGGCGCGCGGTGGATCGACGTCGTCATGCCGCCGATCGTCACGGGCACGATCGTCGCGCTCATCGGGCTCAACCTCGCCCCGGCCGCGTGGGGCAACTTCCAGCAGGCGCCGGTCACGGCCGTCGTCACGCTCGCCGCGATCATCCTTGTGAGCGTCCTGTTCAAGGGGATCCTCGGGCGGCTGTCGATCCTCGTCGGCGTGGTCGTCGGCTACGTCGTGGCCGTGATCCAGGGCGAGGTGTCGTTCGACGCGGTGCGGAAGGCTGCCTGGTTCGGGCTCCCGGAGTTCGTCACGCCGACGTTCGACGTGGCCGTGCTCGGCCTGTTCGTCCCGGTCGTGCTGGTGCTCATCGCGGAGAACGTCGGGCACGTGAAGTCGGTCGCCGCGATGACGGGCAAGAACCTGGACGACCTCACCGGCCGCGCGCTCTTCGCGGACGGCCTCGCGACGACGTTCGCGGGGATCGGCGGCGGGTCGGGCACGACGACCTACGCCGAGAACATCGGCGTCATGGCCGCGACGCGCGTCTACTCGACCGCGGCGTACTGGGTCGCGGCGGCGACCGCGCTGGTGCTCTCCCTGTCGCCGAAGTTCGGCGCCCTCATCGCGACGATCCCGGTCGGCGTCCTGGGCGGCGCCGCGACGATGCTCTACGGCATGATCGGCATCCTGGGCGCACGCATCTGGGTGCAGAACAAGGTCGACTTCTCCGACCCGGTCAACCTCACGACGGCGGCCGTGCCGCTCGTCGTCGGCATCGCCAACTTCACGTGGGCCGTGGGCGACCTGACCTTCGAGGGGATCGCGCTCGGCACCGCTGCGGCGCTCGTGATCTACCACGTGATGCGGAACCTCTCGCGGTGGCGCGGCACGACCCAGGAGCCCGCCAGCCCGGCGTCGGCCCCCGGGGGCGACGAGCCCGCCGTCCACGAGGCGGTCGAGGACGCCCGCTGACGCGACGCGCGTGAGCGGCCTCCACGGAGGCTCCACGGAGACGACGGCCCGGCGAGCACCAGCCCGCCGGGCCGTCGGCTAGAGGCGCAGGCCGAGGACGAGGCCCTCGGCGACGTCCAGCCGGGTGAAGCCGAGGTGCTCGTAGAAGCCGATCGCGGACGCGTTGTCCTCCGCCACGCCGAGGTGCACCCCGGGCGACCCGGCGGCGCGCAGGGCGTCGAAGAGCACCTCCATGAGGCGGCGGCCGTTCCCGCCGCCCTGGGCCGACGGCAGCAGGTCGACGTGCAGGTGCGACGGGTAGTCGCCGAGCACGGACGGGTCGGTGCGGTGCGGGCGGTGGATCTGCTCGACGAGCGCCTCGTCGCGCGACCCCGCGGGGAAGCTCCCGAGGGGGTAGCGCGCCCGCAGCGGCGGCCACCACTCCCGCTCGCACCGGTCCTCGAACGCGGCGGTGTCGCGGGCGCCGAGCACGTAGCCGGCCACGACGCCGTCGGCCTCGACGACGGACGCCAGGCCCGGCTCGAGCGCGAGGTACGCGCCGAGGTAGACCTCGCCGAGCAGGCGCGGGTCGGTGTAGAGCCCGCTCGCGTCGGCGCCGGACGCACCGGTCCGCAGGCAGATCTCGTACAGGCGGTCGACCTCGGCGGGGTCGGTGGTCCGGGCGGGCCGGAGGGGCAGGGTGCTCATGGGTACCGTTCGGCGGTCAGGAGGCCCGGCGGGCGCCGGGCCGGGACGTGCTAGCCCTCGGCGGGGGGCACGGGCAGCGGGCGGGGCGTGATCTCCTCGATCGGCACGCACCCCGCGCGGCTCTCGAGCGGGACGTCGCCGGACAGGCCGACGAGCTCCGGATCCACGATGTTCTCGAAGTCGGCGCCCACGTAGAGGTCGACGGTCGCGTCCTCGCGCGCGTCGAGCACGAGGCCCGGGTTCTCGTAGTGCGCGGCGAGGGTGTACGCCTGCGCGACGCCCGCGGCACCGAAGTGGATCTGCGTGCGCGACACGACGTCGGACTTCCCGTCGCCGTCGAGGTCCGGGGCGTTGCCCGTCGAGAGCACCGCGAACCCGCGCGACGTGAGGATGTCCTGGTTGAGCCGGCCCAGCGGGTCGTCCTTGCCGGACGCGTTGTAGACGTTGACCTGGATGTCGCCCGTGGCGACGGGCAGCGTGCCGTCCGCGAGGCAGGGGACCTTGACGTCCGCGAGGTCGTCGACGGCCTCGGGCGAGGACAGCTCCCGGTCGAACGGCGCCTCGATCGCCCCGGTGTACACGGCGAGGGCGCCGATCCCGACGACGGCGAGCGCCGCGATGAGCAGCCCGAACACGACGGCCTGGCGCTCGTGCATGCGCCGGCGGCGGACGGCGCGCGCGGTGTCGGGGCGGAGTGTCACGCCAGCAACCTACCGGACCGGCCGCTCATCGCAGCGTCAGCACGCGCGCGTGCAGGATCGCCCGCTGCTGCAGGGCGGCGCGGACGGCGCGGTGCAGGCCGTCCTCGAGGTAGAGGACGCCGTCGAACTCGACCACGTGCGCGAAGAGGTCGCCGAAGAACGTGGAGTCCTCGGCGAGGAGTGCGTCGAGGTCGAGCGTGCGCTTGGTGGTGACGAGCTCGTCGAGGCGCACCTGACGCGGGGGCACCTCCGCCCAGTCGCGGGCGGTGACCCGGCCGTGGTCCGGGTAGGGGCGCCCGTCGCCGACGGCCTTGAAGATCATGCGGGACATCCTAGGTGCCCGACGGCGGCCGCCGCCCCCGATGGCGGGGTGCCGGTCACGCAGTCGTCACGAACTCCCCACGGGAACCGACGGGCTCGTCCGCGACCGCCCGGACCGGGCGGGGGCCGTGAGGAGATCGTTAGCGTCGCGCCCCGCGCCGTATGGGTCCCGTGAGGACGGCCTCCGGCGCCTCGGGGCGGGTGTTCGATCGTCGTCGGCGCCCCGTCCGGTGGGCGCCCGGCCGCCCGACAGGGGGCCGTCGGTCTCGACCTGGGGACGTCTCGTGCTCGACATCGTCTACGTGCTCGGCGTGATCGCCGTGTTCGTGCTGGTCGCCGGAATCGGGAAGGCGGTGGAGAAGCTGTGATCGTGCTCGAGCTCCTCGCCGCGGCTCTCGGTGCGGCGGCGATCGTGTATCTCGTGGTGGCGCTCGTGAGACCGGAGCGTTTCTGATGACCTGGATCTTCGCGCTCCTCGCGCTCGGGACCGTCGCCCTGGTCCTCGCGGCGCTCTACCGCCCGCTGGGCGACCACATGGCGCGGGTCTACTCCACGCCGAAGGACTGGCGGGTGGAGCGTGGCCTGTACCGCGTCCTGGGCGTCGACCCCCGCTCCGAGCAGACGTGGCCCGCCTACCTGCGCAGCATCCTCGCGTTCTCGGCCGTGGGCCTCCTGCTCCTCTACCTGCTCCAGCGCACGCAGCAGTGGCTGCCGTACTCGCTCGGGCTGCCCGCGCCGTCGGAGCACCTCGCGTTCAACACGGCCGCGTCGTTCGTGGGCAACACGAACTGGCAGTCGTACTCGCCGGAGCAGACGCTCGGGTACACCGTGCAGCTCGCCGGGCTCGCGGTGCAGAACTTCGTGTCCGCGGCGGTCGGCATGGCGGTCGCCGTCGCGCTCGTGCGGGGCTTCGCGTACCGCCGGGTCGGGACGATCGGGAACTTCTGGGTGGACCTCGTGCGCGGGTGCCTGCGCATCCTGCTCCCGATCTCCCTCGTGGGCGCGGTCGTGCTGCTCGTCGGCGGTGTCGTGCAGAACTTCGACGGCTTCACGCAGGTGACGACCCTCGCGGGCGGCACCCAGAGCGTGCCGGGCGGGCCGGTGGCCTCGCAGGAGGTCATCAAGCTGCTCGGCACGAACGGCGGCGGGTTCTTCAACGTGAACTCGGCGCACCCGTTCGAGAACCCGTCGGCGTGGACGAACGTCGTCGAGGTCCTGCTCATGCTCGTCATCCCGTTCTCCCTGCCGCGCACGTTCGGCCGCATGGTCGGCGACGACCGGCAGGGCTACGCGATCCTCGCGACGATGGGCGTGCTCTTCGTGGCCTCGTTCGTCGCGCTGACCGCGCTGGAGTCCGCCGGTAACGGCACGGCGCCGCAGCTCGCCGGGGGTGCGATGGAGGGCAAGGAGGCGCGGTTCGGGATCATCGGCTCGACCCTCTTCGCCACGACGAGCACCACGACGTCGACCGGCGCGGTCAACTCGATGCACGACTCCTACACGGCGCTCGGCGGGATGCTCCCGCTGCTCAACATGATGCTCGGCGAGGTCGCGCCGGGCGGCGTCGGCTCCGGGCTGTACGGGATGCTCGTGCTCGCCGTCATCGCGGTCTTCATCGCGGGCCTGCTCGTCGGGCGCACGCCGGAGTACCTGGGCAAGAAGATCGGGCCGCGCGAGATCAAGCTCGCGAGCCTCTACATCCTCGTCACGCCGACCCTGGTGCTCGTCGGCACGGCCCTGAGCTTCGCGATCCCGCCCGTGCGCGAGAGCGTCGAGACGGTGTCGATCTGGAACCCCGGCGTGCACGGCACGACCGAGGTGCTGTACGCGTTCACGTCGGCGGCCAACAACAACGGGTCGGCGTTCGCGGGTCTCACCGCGAACACGCCGTGGCTGAACACCGCGCTCGGGGTCGCGATCCTGCTCGGCCGGTTCGTGCCGATCGCCCTCGTCCTCGCGCTCGCGGGCTCGCTCGCGCAGCAGGACAAGGTGCCTGCGACCGTCGGCACGCTGCCGACCCACCGCCCCCAGTTCGTGGGGCTCCTGATCGGCGTGGTGGTCCTCCTCACCGCGCTCACGTACTTCCCCGTTCTCGCGCTGGGTCCCCTGGCTGAAGGGCTGCTGTAACCCATGTCCACGCTCACCCACCCGTCCCCGCGCGCCGTGCACCAGCCGGCCGCGACCACCGGCGGCCTGTTCACCTGGTCGCAGGTGCGCCAGGCGATGCCCGGCGCGTTCCGCAAGCTCGACCCGCGCCAGATGTGGCGCAACCCCGTGATGTTCCTCGTCTGGGTCGGGGCCGCGCTCACCACCGTGATCGCGGTCGTCGAGCCGTTCCTCGGCGGCCCGGAGGAGTCGGGCGGCACGCCCGTCCCCGGGTCCTTCACGGCGGTCATCGCCGTGTTCCTCTGGCTCACGGTCCTCTTCGCCAACCTCGCGGAGTCGGTCGCCGAGGGCCGCGGCAAGGCCCAGGCCGACTCGCTGCGCCGGACCCGCACCGCGACCGTCGCGCACCGGGTGACCGCGTACGACGAGACGGCCGACCCCGGGGCCCTGCGCGCCCGCGCGGTCGAGGTGTCCTCGGCCGACCTGCGGCTGGGGGACGTCGTCGTCGTCGAGGCGGGGGAGCTGGTCCCCGGCGACGGCGAGATCGTGTGGGGCATCGCGTCCGTCGACGAGTCGGCGATCACGGGCGAGTCCGCGCCGGTCATCCGCGAGTCGGGCGGCGACCGGTCCGCCGTGACCGGCGGCACGCGCGTCCTGTCGGACCGCATCGTCGTGCGCGTCACCTCGATGCCGGGCGAGACGTTCGTCGACCGGATGATCGCGCTCGTCGAGGGCGCGAGCCGGCAGCGCACACCGAACGAGATCGCGCTGAGCATCCTCCTCGCGTCGCTGTCGATCGTGTTCGTCGTGGTCGCCCTCACGCTCAACCCCGTCGCGTCGTACGCGGCGAGCCCCGTGAGCGTCGCCGTCCTCGTCGCGCTCCTCGTCTGCCTCATCCCGACGACGATCGGCGCGCTGCTCTCGGCGATCGGCATCGCGGGGATGGACCGCCTCGTGCAGCGCAACGTGCTCGCGATGTCCGGCCGCGCGGTCGAGGCGGCGGGCGACGTCACGACCCTGCTGCTCGACAAGACGGGCACCATCACCTACGGCAACCGGCAGGCCGCGCGGTTCGTCGCGCTGCGCGACGTCGACGAGCGCGAGCTCGTCCGCGCCGCCGCGCTGTCCTCGCTCGCGGACCCGACCCCGGAGGGGACGTCGATCGTCGAGCTCGCGCGTCGCGGGGGCCTCGACGTCGGGCCGACCGCGCCCGGCGAGATCGTGCCGTTCACGGCGCAGACCCGGATGTCGGGTATCGACGAGCCGGACGGCACCCAGATCCGCAAGGGCGCCGGGTCGGCCGTGACGGCGTGGGTCGAGGAGGGCGGCGAGCGGGCGGCGTCGAGCGTCCTCGCGGAGCTGGACGACGTCGTGGAGGAGGTCGCGCAGTCGGGCGGCACGCCGCTCGTGGTCGCGGTCCGGACGCCGGACGGCGTGAGCCGCGTGCTCGGCGTCGTCCACCTCAAGGACGTCGTGAAGGAGGGCATCGCGGACCGCTTCGCCGAGCTGCGGTCGATGGGCATCCGCACGGTGATGATCACGGGCGACAACCCGCTCACCGCCGCCGCCATCGCGCAGGAGGCCGGCGTCGACGACTTCCTGGCCGAGGCCACGCCCGAGGACAAGCTCGCGCTCATCCGCGCCGAGCAGGAGGGCGGCAACCTCGTCGCCATGACGGGCGACGGCACGAACGACGCGCCCGCCCTGGCGCAGGCCGACGTGGGGGTCGCGATGAACTCCGGAACGTCGGCCGCGAAGGAGGCCGGCAACATGGTCGACCTCGACTCGGACCCGACGAAGCTCATCGACGTCGTGCGCATCGGCAAGCAGCTCCTCATCACGCGCGGGGCGCTCACCACGTTCTCCGTCGCCAACGACGTCGCGAAGTACTTCGCGATCATCCCCGCGATGTTCATGGGCGTGTTCCCCGGCCTCGAGGTGCTCAACGTCATGGGCCTCAGCTCGCCGTCGTCGGCGGTGCTGTCGGCGATCGTCTTCAACGCGATCGTCATCGTGCTGCTCATCCCGCTCGCGCTGCGCGGCGTGCGGTACCGGCCGGCCGACGCCTCGACGATCCTCGGGCGGAACCTCCTCGTCTACGGCGTCGGCGGCCTCGTGGCCCCGTTCGTCGGCATCTGGCTCATCGACCTGGTCGTGCGCCTCATCCCCGGCTACTGACCCCGACGACCAGGAGAGACCTCATGAACACCACGACACGCAGCACCGGGCGGGTCGTCTGGGTCGCGACCCGGGCGATGCTCGTCCTCACCCTCTTCCTCGGCGTCGGGTACACGCTCGTCGTCACCGGCGTCGGGCAGCTCGTCCTGCCGGCGCGCGCCGACGGGTCGCTCGTGCACGACGGCGCGGGCCGGGTCGTCGGGTCGGCCCTGCTCGGGCAGGCGTTCGCCGACGCCGACGGCGACCCGCTGCCCGAGTACTTCCAGCCCCGGCCGTCGGCCGCGGGCGACGGGTACGACGCCGCGGCGTCGTCGGGCTCGAACCTCGGCCCCGAGAACGAGGACCTCGTCGCCGCGATCACGGAGCGGCGCGCCCAGGTCGCCGAGCTCGAGGGCATCGACCCCGCCGACGTCCCCGTGGACGCGCTCACGGCCTCGGGCTCCGGCCTCGACCCGCACATCAGCCCGGCGTACGCCGCCGTCCAGGTCGACCGTGTCGCGACGGCGCGCGGCCTGACCACCGCGCAGGTCGAGGAGCTCGTCGCGCGGCACACTGGGGGGCGTGCGCTGGGGTACCTCGGCGAGCCGACGGTGAACGTGCTCGAGCTCAACGTCGACCTGGACCGGATCGGAGGCTGAGCATGGCGCGCGGACGGCTGCGGGTCCTCCTCGGGGCGGCACCCGGCGTCGGGAAGACCTACGCCATGCTCGAGGAGGGCCGCCGTCTGCGCGACGAGGGCAGGGACGTCGTGGTCGCGGTCGTGGAGACCCACGGCCGCGCCGCGACGGCGGCCATGGCAGAAGGACTCGAGGTGGTGCCGCGCGTCCGCGTGACCCACCGGGGCGTCGAGCTCACGGACCTCGACCTGTGCGCCGTCCTCGCGCGGCGCCCCGACGTCGCGCTCGTCGACGAGCTCGCGCACACGAACGCGCCGGGTCTCGACCACGAGAAGCGCTGGCAGGACGTCGACCGGCTGCTCGACGCCGGGATCGACGTCATCTCGACCGTCAACATCCAGCACATCGAGTCGCTCAACGACGTGGTCGAGAAGATCACGGGCGCCGTGCAGCGCGAGACGATCCCCGACGCCGTCCTGCGCGGCGCGGACCAGATCGAGGTCGTCGACCTCGCGCCCCAGGCGCTGCGCGACCGCCTCGCGGGCGGGTACGTCTACCCGGCCGAGCGCGTCGACGCGGCGCTGTCGAACTACTTCCGCCTCGGGAACCTCACCGCGCTGCGCGAGCTCGCGCTGCTCTGGCTCGCCGACGAGGTCGACGCGGCGCTCCAGCTCTACCGGACCGAGCACGGGATCGACAGCACGTGGGAGGCGCGCGAGCGCGTCGTCGTGACGCTCACGGGCGGCCCGGAGGGGGAGACGCTCGTGCGGCGCGGCGCCCGGATCGCCGCGCGCTCGGCGGGCGGCCAGCTCCTCGCGGTGCACGTCACGACGCAGGACGGCCTGCGCGACGCGGCCCCCGGCGCGCTCGCGCACCAGCGCGCGCTCGTCGAGCAGCTCGGCGGGACGTACCACCAGGTGGTGGGCGACGACGTCCCCACCGCGCTCGTCGAGTTCGCCAAGGGTGTCAACGCCACGCAGCTTGTCATCGGGGTCTCGCGCCGGGGTCGGCTCGCGTCGGCCCTCAGCGGCCCCGGCATCGGGGCGACGGTCACGCGCGAGGCGGGCAACATCGACGTCCACATCGTCAACCACGCCGCCGCCGGGGGAGGGGCGCGCCTGCCCCGCTCGGGCGGCGCGCTCACCCTGCGGCGTCGCGTCGCGGGGTTCGTCCTCGCCCTCGTCGGGGGACCGCTGCTCACCTGGCTCCTCGTCACGGCGCGCGACGAGGACACGCTCGTGACGGACGTCCTGGCGTACCAGCTCCTCGTCGTCGTCGTCGCGCTCGTCGGGGGCGTCTGGCCCGCGGTCTACGCCGCGGTCCTGTCGGGCGTCACGCTCGACTACTTCTTCGTCGAGCCCCTGCACACGATCACCGTGGGCGAGCGGTTCCACCTCGTGGCCCTCGTCCTGTACGTCGTCATCGCCGTGCTCGTGAGCGTCGTCGTCGACCGCGCGGCGCGCACGACCCGGGCGGCCCGGCGGGCGGCCGCGGAGTCCGAGGTGCTCGCCACCGTCGCGGGCAGCGTCCTGCGTGGGCAGGACGCCGTGCAGGCCCTCGTGAGCCGGGCGCGCGAGGCGTTCGGCATGGCGGGGGCGCGGCTGGTCGTCTCCGGGACGGAGCTCGCGGCCGACGGCGACCCGGGGCCGGGCGCGCCCAGCACGACGGTGCGCGTGGACGAGCGGGCCGACCTCGAGCTGTTCGGTCCGGACCTCGCGGCCTCGGAGCGGCGGCTGCTCAACGTCATCGCGGTGCAGCTCGAGGCGGCGCTCGAGCACAGCGACCTCGCGGAGGTCGCGAGCGAGATGGGCCAGCTCGCCGAGTCCGACCGCGTGCGCAGCGCCCTGCTGTCGGCGCTGAGCCACGACCTGCGCCGCCCGCTGAGCGCCGCGACCGCCGCCGTGAGCGGCCTGCGCTCGACCCGCGGCGCGCTCAGCCCTGCCGACCGGGACGAGCTGCTCGCGACCGCCGACGAGAGCCTCGACGCCCTCGGCACGCTCATCACCGACCTGCTCGACGTGAGCCGGCTGGAGGCGGGCGTCCTCGGGGTGTCGCGCTCCGAGGTCGAGCCGGCCGACGTCGTGCTGCCGGCCCTGGACGAGCTCGGCCTGGGGCCGGCCCAGGTCGAGCTCGACCTCGAGCTCGACGTCCCCGCGGTCGTCGCCGACCCGGTGCTGCTCCAGCGCGTGCTCGTCAACCTGCTCGCCAACGCGACACGGCACTCGCCGCCGGGCGAGCGGGTACGGATCTCGACGAGCGCGTTCGGCGGGTCGGTCGAGATCCGCGTCGTCGACCACGGCCCGGGCATCCCGCCCGAGCGGCGCGAGGACGTGTTCGTGCCGTTCCAGCGCCTCGGCGACACCGACAACACGACCGGCCTCGGGCTCGGCCTCGCGCTGTCGAAGGGGTTCGTCGAGGGCATGGGCGGCACGCTCACCCCGGAGGACACCCCCGGCGGAGGGCTCACCATGGTCGTGGCCCTGCCCGCCGCGGGCCCGACGCCCCACCCCGACGCCCCGGAGACCAGCGCGCCATGAAGATCCTCATCGCCGACGACGACCCGCAGATCCTGCGCGCCCTGCGCATCACCCTCACCGCGCAGGGCTACGAGATCATCACGGCGACCTCGGGCTCGCAGGCGATCGCGCGCGCGATCGACCACCGCCCGGACGTCCTCATGCTCGACCTCGGCATGCCCGAGCTCGACGGCCTCGACGTGATCCACGCCGTCCGGGGCTGGTCGGACGCCCCGATCCTCGTGGTGTCCGGGCGCACGGGCGCCGCCGACAAGGTCGAGGCCCTCGACGCGGGCGCCGACGACTACGTCACGAAGCCGTTCTCCATCGAGGAGCTGCTCGCCCGCATCCGCGCGCTCACGCGCCGTGTCGCGCACGAGGACTCCGCCCCGGTCGTCGTGCTGGGCGACGTGACGGTCGACCTGTCGGCCCACAGCGTCGTGCGCGTGCGCGACCGCCAGACCGAGCAGGTGCGGCTCACCCCGACGGAGTGGCAGGTGCTGGAGCGGCTCGTCCGCAACCCGGGCAAGCTCGTCACGCGGCAGACGCTGCTCACCGAGATCTGGGGCTCCCAGCACGTGAGCGACACGGGCTACCTGCGCCTGTACGTCGCGCAGCTCCGCAAGAAGCTCGAGCCGGAGCCGGCGGCCCCGCGCTACCTGCTCACCGAGGCGGGCATGGGCTACCGCTTCGAGCCGGACCCGGGCTCCCCGACCGCGGCGTCCTGACGCCGGCCGGCGAGCAGCCTCCCCGCGGGCGGACGGCCCCGCCCGTCGGGAGGCCGTGAGGATCCGGGCGCGGGCCGTGTGCGTTCCGTCAGGCCTGGTTCCCGCCCCCGCCGCGCGCGGTAGACCGGAGTCATGACCCTCGTGCACACCGCGTTCTCCGCCCGGCTCGCCGCGCTGCGCGGCGCTCCCTCGTCGGCCTGGCCGGGCGGCACCGTCCTCGCCCCGCACGACGTGCTCGTCGACGGGACGAGCCTCGCCGCCTGCGCCCGGCTGCGCGCGACCCCGACCGTCCACGTGCCCGCGAGCGCCGACCCCGGCCGCGTCGGGCGGCTGTGGGAGGCGTCGCCGCGGTGCGTCGTGCTCGCCGGGGTGGAGGACGTCGTCCCGCGCCTCGGCGGCCACCACCGTCAGGTGTGGCTCGACGCCGACCTCGACGCGTGCGGCGCGGTGGTCGAGGAGGCCCGGCTCGTCGGCCGCGTCTCGGCGGCACCCCTGCGCCGCTTCACCGTGCACCCCGCCCCCGGTCGCGCCGGGGGCGTCGCGCGGCTCCCCGAGGACCTGCGGCGTGGTGACGTCGTCGCGGTCCCGTGCCCCGGCGTCGTGCAGGAGCGCGAGCTCCGGCGCTGACCGCAGCCGCGGGTCGTGACGGGACCGCTACGGCGCGGCCGGGCCCGTCGCGTCGTCGACGAGGCGCGCCAGCTCGCGCACGACCGCACCCGGCAGGGCCGGCGGGAAGAGCAGCGCGCGCTGCCGCTCGCCCGCCCGCCAGCCGTCGCACGCGAGCGCAGCGAGCACGAGGGACGACGGCGCGCCCTCCTCCCGCCACGCGCGCAGCACGTCCGCGTGGACGGTGTGCTGACCCTCGGGCACGTCGTCGCGCGCGACCCCGCCGAGGGCGTAGAGGCGCAGGAGCGCCGCCGCCTTGCGCGAGTCGTCGAGCGCCGCGACCGACGCCGCGACCGCGGCGCGCGACGGGTCGAGCCGCAGCGGCGAGAGGTCGTCGAACCCGGACTGCACGACCTCGATCGCGACGTCGTCGACCAGCGTCTCCGCGTCCCCGAACATCGACCGCAGGGTCGACTCGCTGCGGTCGCACCGCCGCGCGACCGCGGCGAAGGTGACGTTCTCGACCCCCTCCTCGAGCGCGACCCGCAGCACCGCGTCCACGAGCGGGCGCTCGTCGTCGCGGAACGGGTCCTCGTCGAGCTCGACGTCGCGGAACACGACGGCGCGCGCGGGCGGCCGGACGTCGGCGTACCGGGAGAGGTCGTCGACCAGCTCGTCCCACTCCGTCTCGGTGAACCGGTACGCGTCCTGGTACAGGCCCAGCCACGTGCCCTCGAGCGCGAGGGCCGCGACCCAGGTGCGCGGCTCGCGGGCTCCCGCACCCTCGGTCGGCTCCCGCGTGGGGATCGCGTCGACCCACTCGTGCAGGGTGGCCCTGGCCGAGCGCGTCGCGTCGCTCCGGTCGGGCGTGGACATGACCGTCACCTCCGTGGTCGGAAAAGGTGGATCGAGCCTAGCCGGAGCCCACGACGGCCACGCGTCAGGGGCGTGGGACGTCGCGGCGGCGGAAGCCCGCGAGGCCCAGCGCGACGAGCACGACGGCGAGGAGCGTGAGCCAGACGAAGGGCCACGGCTCGGCGGCCGCGCCGGGGAGCTGGGGCACGTGCCAGAAGGGCGAGATCCCGCTCGCCCACGACGGCAGGTCGAGCAGGGCGCCGAACATCGTCACGACGAACGAGTAGGCGAGGAGCGCCCACGCGAGCGCCGCGAGGCCCGGGCGCGACCCGAACGCCGCGACCGCGACCCCCGCGACGACCGCGATCGCGGGCAGGTACGCGAACGACGCCGCGAGATAGTCGCCGAGGCTGAACGCGTCCTCCCCGACGCTCAGCGCGCCGAGCCACAGCCCGACGGCGCTCACGGCGAGCAGGACGCACGTCCCGGCCAGGGTCACGACGAGCTGGCCCGCGAGCCACCGCACGCGCCCGACGCCCGTCGCGAGCACCGGCTCGAGCCGCCCCGCGGTCTCCTCGCCCCGCGCGCGCTGCGCCGAGGCGACGGCGAACCCGCCCGCGCCGAGCCCGAGGAAGAGGGCCATGACGGCGACGAACCCGCCCACGAGGTCGGACGCGTCGCCGATCATCTGCGCGATCTCGGGGTTGTCCGCGACCATGTCGCCCACCGAGTCGACGAACGTCCCGCACGCGAGCGCCGTGACGCCGACCCCGACGGCCCACGCGAGCACGGACGCGCGCTGCTGGCGCCACGCGAGGGCGAGCGGGCTCGCGAGCCACCGGGCGGCGTCGGGCCGGCCCGCGCGGGGCGGGACGAGCCCGGCGCCGAGGTCGCGCCAGGCGGCGAGCGCCGCGCCCAGGGCGAGGAGCAGCACCACGAGCGCGACGGACAGGCCGAGGGGCCACCAGCGCAGGTCGACGAACGCCCGGATCTGCTGCGCCCAGCCGATGGGGGAGAGCCACGAGACCCAGCTCCCGTGCTCCTCCTGCACGTCGCCGACGGCGCGGAGCAGGAACGCGACGCCGAGCACGGCGAGCGCGAGCCCGCTCGCGCCGCGCGCGTGCTCGGTGACCTGGCTCGTCACGACGGCGACGGCCGCGAACACGAGGCCCGTGACCCCGACGGCGGCGCCGAGCGCGAGGGAGTCCACGGCGTCGAGACCGGTCGCGACGAGCACCGCGCCGGTCGCGAGGGCGATGGCCGCGTTCGCGACGACCGCCGCCACGAACGCCGCGGTCGCGGGCGCGTGCCGCCCCACGACCCCCGCCCGGACGAGCTCGGCCCGGCCGGTCTCCTCCTCGGCACGCGTGTGCCGCACGACGAGGAAGATGCTCATGATCGCGACCGCGACCATGACGGTGAGGGCCATCTCGTTGGCGATCATCGCGCCGAGCGTGTAGTCCTCGATGCCGTACTGCGGCCCGGACAGCATGATGCCCGCGGGGCTCGAGACGAGCGCCGCGCGCGCCTGGCGGTCGGCCGCCGTCGGGTAGAGCGTGTCGAGGGCGACAGCCGCGTACCCGAAGAGGAGCGCGACGGAGGCCGTCCAGACGGGGATGCGGACGCGGTCGCGGCGCAGGACGAAGCGCAGCAGGGTGAGCCAGCCCGTGGCCGCGCGCCCGGGGCGGGGTGGCTCGGGAGCGACGGCGGTCGCGCGACGCCCGCGGGGCGGCGCCGCGGTGGGGGCGCTCACAGCGCACCGGCCCCGTCGAGCTGGGCGAGCTCGTCGCCGTAGTGGCGCAGGAACAGCTCCTCGAGCGACGGCGGCGTGACCGTGACGGACCGCAGCCCGAGGTCGGTGAGCGCGCGCAGCACGGGCTGCACGTGGTCGTTGTCGACGTCGAACCGCGCCCGCGTCCCGTCGGCACCGGGCTCGACGAGGAGGTCGTGCACGCCGTCGAGCGTGTCGAGGGCGGCGGGGTCGCGGTCGGTCACCGCGGTGACCGACGACCGCGTGAGGTGCCGCAGCTCGGCGAGCGTGCCGGACTGGACCGTGCGGCCGGCGCGGATGATCGTCACCGTGTCGCACAGCTTCTCGACCTCCGCGAGGATGTGGCTCGAGAGCAGGACCGACCGCCCCTCCGCCGTGACCTCGCGCACGCACTGCGTGAACACCGACTCCATGAGGGGGTCGAGGCCGGACGTCGGCTCGTCGAGCACAAGCAGCTCGACGTCGGACGCGAACGCCGCGACGAGCGCGACCTTCTGCCGGTTCCCCTTGGAGTACGTGCGCGCCTTCTTCGACGGGTCGAGCTCGAAGCGCTCGAGCAGGAGCGCCTTGCGGCGCGGGTCGACGCGCCCGCGCAGCCGGGTGAGCAGGTCGATCGCCTCGCCGCCGGTGAGGTTCGGCCACAGGCTCACGTCGCCCGGCACGTACGCGAGGCGGCGGTGCAGGTCGACGGCGTCGCGCCACGGGTCCCCGCCGAGCAGCCGGGTGGTCCCCGAGTCGGCGCAGAGCAGCCCGAGCAGCACCCGGATCGTCGTCGACTTCCCGGCGCCGTTCGGTCCGAGGAAGCCGGCGACCTCGCCGGTGCGGACGGTCAGGTCGAGGCCGTCGAGCGCCTGCACGTGGCCGAACGCCTTGCGCAGGTCGTGCACCTCGACGGCGGGGGTCGTGCTCGTCATCGCGTCTCCTCCTGGTGGGTGGTGTGCCGGACGTACGCGTCGAGCAGCGTCGGCTCGACGAAGAGCCCTTCGGTGAAGACCTCGAGCGCGGGCAGCATCACGCGCTCGACGTACTCGCGGAGGTCGGCCTCGGGGTCGCGCGGCTCGGTCCGCTCGCGCAGCGCGCCGTCGACGAGGAGCGAGCCGAGGGAGAGCGAGACGAGGTACCGCGCGCGGGCGGGCTCGTCGCGGCTCGGACGGATCACCCCGGCGGCGACGCCGTCCTCCATGTACTCGAGCGTGACCTGCGTGAGGTGCTCGACGAAAGACCGTGCGAGGTCGCCGCCCGCCTGGAGGCTGCGCAGCGTGTACTCGAACACGGGCGCGTAGTCCTCGATCCCGGCGAGCTGGGTGAACAGCGCCATGGGCCCGGCCGCCGGGTCCTGCGGCGAGATCGCGTCGGTCTTCGCGGCGCGGACGGCGTCGAACACGTACGCGTCGCACGCGCGGCGCAGCCCGTCCTTGGAGCCGAAGTGGTGCACGACGAGCGCGGCGCTCACGCCCGCGTCGGTCGCGATGGCGCGCAGCGGCGCCCCGAACCCGTCCCGCGCGAACCGGGCGATCGCGGCGTCCCGGATCCGGGCGCGGGTCGTGAGGTCGTCGGTGCCCGACGGCGGGGGCGTGCTCGCTGGCGGCTGCTCTGAACGCATGTTCAATAGACTAAACGCGTGTTCAACGGCTGTCCAGCGATCCAGGGAGGTCCCAAGGTGGGCGGATGTGGCGAAGATCCGGGACTCCGGGGCTCTCCACCCCTGCCGTTCCGGGCCGGACACCCGTAGGCTGGGGGGAGCCGTCGGCGGCACCGCCGGCGCCACGTCCCGGCGCGTCGGACCGTCGGGACGTCGAGAGGCCCGTCGCACCTGTGCGACGGGCCTTTTCGGTGTGCGCGTTGCACGACGACGAAGGGCCCGCCGCGAGTGCGGCGGGCCCTTCGATCTGCGGAGGATGGGGGATTCGAACCCCCGAGGGCTGTTAACCCAACACGCTTTCCAAGCGTGCGCCATAGGCCACTAGGCGAATCCTCCTGGCGACGGTCGACGACGCACGGGTGCGCACCGACAGCAGCACAACGAGGATACCGGACGGCGGCTCCCCGACCGAATCGCCTCCGGGAGGCGCTGTGGTGGAACGCGCGGAGGAGCGCGTGGGGGAGCGGGTTTCGAGCGCGGCGCCGACCTGGGCTAGGGTGGGTGCAGACCCCTCGTGCGGCATCATCTCGCCGAACTCCCCCAGGGCCGGAAGGCAGCAAGGGTAGGTGAGCTCTGGTGGGTGTGCGAGGGGTCCTTTGCGTCCCCGGACCCGCTGCGGCCCCTCGCCGGCTGCGCCGTCCGGCCGTTGCGCGGCGGTGCGCGCGTGCAGCGGCGCCTCGGTGCGCAGCGCTGCGGCGAGTCTGACGGAATTACCCCCTTCTGTCCCGATGAGAGCGCCCTTGTTCCCGACATGCGACCACTTTGCGGTCCACATCGTGGACTTTCGCGGCCGGAGATTGGCGTGCGGGCCGCCGTCGTGCCCATGATGTCGGCATGACCCGCCAGCACGTCGTCACCACGACCCCGCGCGCAGCAGCCTGCGCCGGCTCGTCGTGCTGTCGCCGCGTGCGCACCGGGCGAATGTGCGGCTGCTGACGCCGTCGTGACCCGCAGGGAGACCTGCGCCGCACCCGCCGCGTCGTCCTCGACGACGACCGGCTCCCGCTCGCCGCGTGGCTGATGGCCCGCCGGAAGCACCCCGAACCCCACTGCCTCGCAGGGACCCCCCTGCACCCCCGGCCGTGCTGTCGCCACCCGTGACCGCACCGCCGTCGTCGGAAGGAACCCCCATGTCGTTCTCCACCACCCGCAAGCGCCTGACCTGGACCGCGATCGCCGCGACGGCCGCCCTGACCCTCACCGCGTGCGGGGGCGGCGACTCCTCGGGCGGTGCCTCCGGCGAGAGCGGCGACGAGGGCCCGATCCGCGTGGGCGTCGTCGGCGCGTCCGACGACAAGTGGGCCGTCTTCCAGGAGCAGGCCGAGGCCGAGGGCATCGAGGTCGAGCTCGTCGACCTCCAGGACTACACGCAGGCGAACCCCGCGCTGTCCCAGGGCGAGCTCGACGTGAACCAGTTCCAGCACCTGCAGTTCCTCGCGGGCTACAACGTGGACGCGAACGACGACCTGCAGCCCATCGGCGCGACCGCCGTCTACCCGCTCGGCCTGTACTCGACGAAGCACACGTCGCTCGAGCAGATCCCCGACGGCGGCCAGGTCGCCGTGCCCAACGACCCGACGAACCTCGCCCGCGCGCTCCTCGTGCTCCAGGAGGCCGGCCTCGTCGAGCTGAAGGACGGCGGGAGCTCGATCTCGACCGAGGCCGACGTGCTGCCCAGCTCCAAGGTGACCGTCACGCCCGTCGACGCCGCGCAGACCCCGATCCAGCTCCAGTCGGTCGACGCGTCGATCATCAACAACGACTTCGTCGAGGACGCGGGCCTCTCGCCCGACGAGGCCCTGTTCCAGGACGACCCCGACTCCGACGCCGCGAAGCCCTACATCAACGTGTGGGTCGCGCGCGCCGAGGACAAGGACGACGAGACGCTGCTCAAGCTCGCCGAGCTCTCGCACTCGCCGGAGGTCGTCGAGGCCGAGAAGAAGGCGTCGGGCGGCACGGCCGTCATCAAGGAGAACTCGCCGGCGGAGCTCCAGGAGATCCTCGCGGGCATCGAGGCCGACATCCGCGGCTGACCCGGCACGTCCCGGGCGACGGGAGGGCGGGCGCGCAGGACGCGCCCGCCCTCGCGCGCCGTCGTGCCGGGGAGAGACGATGGCAGGCGGACGGCTCGCCCGACGGCGGGCGCCCGACCGCGCCAGGCGGCCCGGCCCTGCGGCCCGGCCTCCGACGAGAGGATTCCGACGTGACCGACGTCCCCCGCGACCCGGGTGGTGACGAGCAGCCCGCGATCGAGCTGCGCCACGTGAGCAAGACCTTCGGCGAGGGCGACGGTGCCGTGCACGCGGTCGACGACGTCTCGCTGTCCATCCGCCGCGGCGAGATCTTCGGCGTCATCGGCTACTCCGGCGCCGGGAAGTCGACGCTCGTGCGGCTCGTCAACGCGCTGGAGACGGTGACGAGCGGCGAGGTCGTCGTCGACGGCCAGGTCATCACGGGCCTGTCCGAGCGCCGCGTGCGCGAGGTGCGCTCGCGCATCGGGATGGTGTTCCAGCAGTTCAACCTCCTGTCGTCGCGCACCGTCGCCGGGAACGTGGCCTACCCGCTCAAGGTGGCGGGCTGGTCGCGCGAGAAGCGCGCGGCGCGCGTCGCCGAGCTCCTCGCGTTCGTGGGGCTCGCCGACAAGGCGAAGGCCTACCCGCGCCAGCTCTCGGGCGGGCAGAAGCAGCGCGTCGGGATCGCCCGCGCGCTCGCGGCGCAGCCCACGATCCTCCTCGCCGACGAGGCGACCTCCGCGCTCGACCCCGAGACGACGCGCGAGGTCCTCGCGCTCCTGCGGCGCGTCAACGCCGAGCTCGGCATCACCATCGTCGTCATCACGCACGAGATGGAGGTCGTGCGCTCGACCTGCCACCGCGTCGCCGTGATGGAGCACGGGGAGGTCGTCGAGACGGGCGACGTGTACGACGTCTTCTCCGCGCCCCGCGCCGACGCCGCGCAGCGGTTCGTCGGCACCGCGCTGCACGACCGGCCGTCGCGCGAGACGCTCGCCCGCCTGCGCGAGCGCCACCCGGGCCGCCTCGTGACGGTCGGCGTGCGCGAGGGCGCGAGCACCGGGACGGACCTGTTCCGCCTGCTGCGCGAGCACGACGTCGACGGGTCCGTCGTCTACGGCGGCATCTCCGAGGTGGGGGAGCGGCCGTTCGGGTCGCTCACCGTCGAGCTCGACGCGCCCGAGGACCGCATCGCGCCGTTCCTCCTCGCACTCGGCGAGCGTGCCGACGTCGTCGACCTCGGGACGGCGGCGCACCCGCTCGACGACCCGCGCGTCGCGCGCCTCGCCGCCGCGCCGGCCGACGAGGACGCCCCCGACCCTGCGGACGACCCGGGCGGACCGTACGGCCTGGCCCGCGAGACCCTCTTCCGCCACGGCAACCTCGGAGGCCGCTGATGAACCGCGACTGGTCCCAGCTGTGGCCGATCCTCGTCGAGTCGTTCGGCCAGACGCTCCAGATGGTGTCCGTCGCCCTGCTCACGGGCGGTGTCGCGGGCCTCGCGCTCGGCATCGCGCTCTACGTGACGCGGCGCGGCAACCTGCTCGCCAACCGCTGGGTGTTCGGCGTGCTCAACGTGCTCGTCAACATCGTCCGGCCGATCCCGTTCATCATCTTCGTCACGCTGCTCGGCCCGGTGACGCTCCAGGTGGTCGGGACGACGCTCGGCACGGAGGCGTTCATCTTCCCCCTGTCGGTGATGACGGCGTTCGGCACGAGCCGCATCGTCGAGCAGAACCTCGTGGGGATCGACCCGGGCGTCATCGAGGCGGCGCGCGCCATGGGCGCGTCGTCGTGGCGCATCATCACGACGGTGCTCGTGCCCGAGGCGCTCGCGCCGCTCATCCTCGGCTACACGTTCCTCTTCATCGCGGTGCTCGACATGTCCGCCATCGCCGGGATCATCGGCGGCGGCGGCCTGGGGAACTTCGCGATCGTCTACGGCTACCAGCGCTACAACTGGGCCGTCGTGGTCGTGACGGTGCTCGTCATCATCGCGATCGTCCAGGTCGCGCAGCTGCTGGGCAACTGGCTCGCGCGCAAGGCGCTGCACCGCTGACCTGCCCTCGCCGAGATCGACCCGCGCGTCCCCCGATCGACCTCCTGAGGGTCGATCCCCGGCGTGCGGGTCGATCTCGTGGCAGCCCGGCGGGACGACGGCGGAGCGACCTCGTGCGTGTGGGTCGCGGCGTCTAGAGTGACCGGGGTGAGCACCGCCCTGTACCGCCGCTACCGGCCCGAGACCTTCGCCGAGGTGATCGGTCAGGACCACGTGACCGCACCGCTCATGCAGGCGCTGCGCAGCGGTCGCGTGAACCACGCCTATCTCTTCTCCGGGCCCCGGGGGTGCGGCAAGACGACGAGCGCGCGCATCCTCGCGCGCACGCTCAACTGCGAGCGGAACACCCCGGAGAGCCCGCTCGACACGCCGTGCGGGCAGTGCCCGTCGTGCGTCGAGCTCGCGCGCGGCGGCCCCGGCAGCCTCGACGTGGTCGAGATCGACGCGGCGTCGCACAACGGCGTGGACGACGCGCGCGAGCTGCGCGAGCGCGCCGCGTTCGCCCCCGCGCGCGACCGGTACAAGATCTTCATCCTCGACGAGGCGCACATGGTGACGCCGCAGGGCTTCAACGCCCTGCTCAAGCTCGTCGAGGAGCCGCCGGAGCACGTGAAGTTCGTCTTCGCGACGACGGAGCCGGACAAGGTCATCGGCACCATCCGCTCGCGCACCCACCACTATCCCTTCCGCCTCGTCCCGCCGGACGTGCTCGGCCCCTACCTCGAGGAGCTCTGCGCGGCCGAGGGCGTGGCGATCGGCAGCGGCGTCGTCCCGCTCGTGACGCGCGCGGGTGGCGGCTCGGTCCGCGACTCGCTGTCCGTCATGGACCAGCTCATCGCGGGCGCCGAGGACGGCGCCGTCGAGTACGAGCGCGCGGTCGCGCTCCTCGGCTTCACCCACGCCACCCTGCTCGACGACGTCGTGGACGCCCTCGCCGCGCGCGACGGCGCGAGCATCTTCCGGGTCGTGGACCACGTCATCGCGACGGGGCACGAGCCGCGGCGCTTCGTCGAGGACGTGCTGGAGCGCCTGCGCGACCTCATCGTCATCGCGGTCTCGGGCGACGAGGCGCAGGCCGTCCTGCGCGACCAGCCAGCCGACCAGCTCGAGCGCATGCGCACGCAGGCGCAGCACCTCGGGGTGGCCGAGCTGTCCCGGGCCGCCGACCTCGTCAACGCCGCGCTCACCGAGATGACGGGCGCGACGTCGCCCCGCCTGCACCTCGAGCTCCTCATGGCCCGCCTGCTCCTGCCCGGGGCGGACGACGGCGCGGCCGGGTTCGCGGCGCGCCTCGACCGGCTCGAGCGCGGGGGCCTGGGCAACGTCGTGGTCCCCCCTGCCGCGGGGACGCCCGCCCCGGGCGACGGCGCCGCTGCCGCCCCGGCCGGGGCTCCGGCCGGCGCGCCCTCCTCGGGCCTCACCGGCGCCGCCGCCGTCCGCGCGGCTCTCCGGCCTGCGCGACCGGCCCAGGCTGCTGCGGCCCTCACGGGCGCGCCGGTCGCGCAGGACCCGACGCCGGTCGGGCGCGTCGAGGCTCCCTCCGCGCCGGAGCAGGACCGCCCGTCCGGCGACGCTGCCGCGTCGCCCGCTGCTGACGGCGTCGCGGCGTCGGCGGCCGACGGTGCCGAGCGCACCGCCGGCCAGACCTCTCGCACCGACCCGCCCGCGCCCGGCGAGGCGACCGCACCTGCCGAGGTGCCCGTCCCCGAGCGGACCGGTCCCGCGCACGGTGGTGCGAGCGCCCGGCCGCGCACCGCGGCGGACAGGACGACCGGCTCGGCGCCCGACACCCCGACCGGCTCGACGCCCGGCGCAGGGCCCGGCTCGGCGCCGGACGAGGCGTCCGCGTCGGCGTCCGACAGGGTGGACGAGGCTCCGGCCGAGCGCGCACGCGACACCGCCGCCCCGGCTGCCGTCGCGTCGCGCGCCCCCGAGGGGCCGCGTCAGGAGACGTCGCGCGAGGAGGCGCCTCGCGAGGAGGCGCCTCGCGCGGCGGCCTCCCACGAGGAGGCGGCCGCGCCGTCCGCTCCGGCAGCGGGTGGTGCGAGCGCTGCCCTGACGACCGAGGAGCTGCGCCGGCGCTGGCCGGAGGTCCTCGAGAACCTCCGCGCGAGCCCCGTGACGTGGTCGCTGGTGAGCGCCAACGCACAGGTCGCGGAGCTCGGCGCCGACGTGCTCTACCTCGCCTTCCCGTCGCCCGGGCTGGCTCGCACGTTCTCGTCGTCCCGGCACACGAGCGCGGTCCAGGACGTCGTCTACCAGACGCTCGGGCTCCAGGTCCGTGTCGAGCCGCGTCTCGACGAGGGTGGCCAGGCGGGCGGCGGCTCGGCACCGTCGTCGGGCCCCGCGCCGGCATCGCCTGCGCCGTCGACGGGCCCCGCACCGGCGCCCGCGCCCGCCGCCCCGGTGCCCGGCGCCCCGGCGCCCGGCACGGCGGCGACCGCCGTGGCGGCCGGTCCCGCCGCGTCCGGCCCCGCGGGGTCCGCCTCGGCGAGCACCGGGGCTGCGGCCCTCCACGGCCCGGGCGGCGCGCAGGCAGGGGTGCCGGTCGCGACCGTCGCGGCGCCGAGCGCTCCCGGCGTGGCCCGCTCCGCGAGCACCTCCCGCCCGGCAGAGGAGGCCGCGGAGGCACACGGGACCCCGCGGGCCGCCGTCGCGCTCCAGGAACGACCGAGCACGGAGACCGCGCCCGCCGCGCCCCCGGCCGGATCGACCGTGGTGGACGCCGCCGACGAGGCGTGGCTCGCCGGGGCGTCGGCCCCGACGCCCGCGCCCGAGTCGCGCGCGGACAGCGCGGACGAGGCGTGGCTCGCGGGGCTGCCCGCGGAGCCGCCCGCCGACCTCGACGACGGCCCCGAGCCGGAGCCCGTGCTCGAACCGGCCTCGGCGCCCACCCCGACCGTCCCGCAGACCTCTGCCCGGACCGCGGCGCCCGCCGCCCCCGCGCCCGGACGCCCCGGCGCGGCGACGCCCGCGGGCCCGCGCCAGGAGGCGCCTGCCCGGACGGCGGCACCGGCCGCTCCGGCGAGCTCGTCGGCAGCGCCGTTGCGCGGCGTCTCCGCCGCGCGCGCGGCGATCGCGGCGGCCCGCGTCCCGCGGACCGAGGAGCCCGCGCGGCGGGGCGAGACGTCCGCCGTCGACCCGATGGACGACCTCCCGTCCGCGGACGACCCCGACATCGTCTCGACGGGCCTCGTCGGGACCGCGCTCGTGGTGAGCCTGCTCGACGGCAAGATCATCGAGGAGATCCAGGACCAGGGCTGACGGGCGCCCGCCGAAACAGCGGGCCGGGTGCCGGACACGAACGGGGTATGAGCCCACCACCCGTGGCGGACCGTGACGAACGGTTCCGCGACCTCTACCGAGACACGTACGCCGACGTGCTCCGCTTCGTGCGGCGGCGCACCGACGACGACCACGCCGAGGACGTCGTCCACGAGGCGTTCGTCGTCGCGTGGCGCCGGATGCGCGACCTCCCACCGACCCGGGACGCCCAGCGGGCGTGGCTGTTCGGGGTCGCGCGCGGCTGCCTCCTCAACGACCGGCGGGCGAGCACCCGACGCGGTGCGCTCGGTGTCCGGCTCGCCGCGCAGCCCGAGCCGCTCCTCCCGGCCCCTGACGAGCAGACGGCTGCGCGCTCCGACCTCGCGGCGGCGTGGCGCCGGCTCACCCCGGACCAGCAGGAGGTGCTCTCGCTGCTCCTCTGGGAGGACCTGCCGTCCGCGGACGCAGGACGCGTCCTCGGCATCTCCGCGGTCGCCTACCGGCTCCGTCTGCACCGTGCTCGCACGGCGCTCCGTCGGCTGCTCGCCCTCGACGAGGGTGCCGACACGGACGGTGCGGACCACCGGCCCGCCGCCCCCCGTGCCCGATCCCTCGACGTCACCGCCCAGGAGGCGCTCCGATGACTCACGACGACCTGACCGTCCTCCGCGGGCTCGACGCCGCCCCCGCGTCCGACCTCTCCGCCGCCGAGGCCGCACGTGCGACCCAGGGCCTCGACCGCATCCTCGCGGGCGAGGAGCCCGGCACGACGGGTGCCCGCGCCGTCGGGCACCTCGCCGTGCAGGCCCGGCGCCGCACGGCGCGCCGGGTCGGCATCCCGGCGGCCGTGGCCGCTGTCGCCGCGGTGGCGTTCGCGGTCCCGTTCGTCGGCCCGGCGCCGCACGCGCTCGCGTCGTGGACGCCCGAACCGGACCCGCTCTCCGCGCAGGACCTCGCCGTGCTCGACGCGGCGTGCCGCGCGCGGGTCGGTTCCGAGCGGGTGGTGACGGTCGACGACGTCGTGCTCGCGGAGCGTCGCGGCTCGTGGGCGGCCGTGATGTACCTGCACGACGACGCACAGGGGCAGACCCTGCAGTCGTCGTGCGTCGGCTACCTGCCCCCGGGCGCGGACGAGGCGGAGGACCTCTCCGCAGCGTCCGCGAGCGGTGGCGGTCTCGTCCCGTCCTCCCGCGGCGTCGCGGAGGGCGCGATGTTCCAGTCGGGCGGCAAGGCCTACCCGTGGAGCCGCGAGCGTCCCGTGCTGTCGATGACGGGCGGGCGTGCCGGCGCCGACGTCGTGGCGCTCACGCTCCGGCTCGCGGACGGGACCGCCGTCGAGACCACGCTCGAGGACGGCCGCTTCGTGGCCTGGTGGCCCGGGCCGATCTTCGACCCGGCGACGGTGGGCGGTCCCGGCGGCGAGGGCGGCCCGGAGCCCGCCATCACCTACGAGGCGACGTACGCCGACGGCACGACGCGGACCGTGACGCCCGAGCCGCCGGGATGACCGCGGCCTGAACGCCGACCCGGCCGTCCGCGAGGGCGGCGGGCCGGGCCCGGCGTGTGGGCCGCGCCCCGTAGGCTGGGGGCGTGTACGAAGGCGCGGTCCAGGACCTGATCGACGAGCTCGGCCGACTCCCCGGCGTCGGGCCCAAGAGCGCGCAGCGCATCGCGTTCCACCTGCTCGCCGCGGACGCGGTGGACGTGCGCCGGCTCGCCGACGCCCTCACCGAGGTGAAGGCGCGCGTCCGCTTCTGCGAGACGTGCGGGAACGTCGCGGAGTCGGAGCAGTGCCGCATCTGCGCGGACCCGCGCCGCTCGCCCGAGGTGATCTGCGTCGTCGAGGAGCCCAAGGACGTCGTCGCGATCGAGCGCACGCGCGAGTTCCGCGGCCGGTACCACGTGCTCGGCGGGGCCATCAACCCGATCGAGAACGTCGGGCCGGGCGACCTGCGGATCGCGGAGCTCATGAGCCGGCTCGCGGACGGGCAGGTGACCGAGGTGATCCTCGCGACCGACCCGAACGTCGAGGGCGAGGCCACCGCCACCTACCTCGCGCGCATGCTCGGCCCCATGGGCCTGCGCGTGACCCGCCTCGCGTCCGGGCTCCCCGTCGGTGGAGACTTGGAGTACGCGGACGAGGTGACGCTCGGCCGGGCGTTCGAGGGCCGACGCCTCGTCGGCGGCTGACGGGAGGCGACGAGCATGGGGGAGATCCACAACGACCCCGACCTGCGGGAGATCGCCGAGGGCATGGCGGAGCAGGCCCGCGCCTACCTCACCACGACGACGCAGGTCGCGTCCGGCGCGGCCCCGGGGGCGGTGCTGCCGCTCCTGCTCCTCGCGCTGTCCGACGCGCTCGCGGCGGGCGCCCGCCTGGGAGCCGTGGGCGACGTCGTGCCGGTCGAGCGCTTCGAGCCCGACGCCGGCCGCGACACGGACGTGGACCCGCTGCGGACGGCGCTCGCGCGGCTCTTCGACGGGTTCGACGACTACGCCGAGATCACCGACCCGCTCGTCGGCGCCGAGGTCGGTGCGGCGTCGCTCTCGGGCGACCTCGCGTGCGTCGCCGAGTGCCTCGCGAAGGGCCTGCAGCACTACGACGCCGGGCGCGAGCTCGAGGGGCTGTGGTGGTGGCAGTTCTCGTACGTCTCGCTGTGGGGGGAGCGTGCCGCGAGCGCGCTGCGCGTCCTGCAGCTCGCGCTCGCGCACCTGCGTCTCGACGTCGAGGACGACGTCGCGACCGAGGCGGAGTACGACGCGCTCCAGTCCTGAGCCGTCGCTCCGGCTGACGCCGTGCCGCGGGCGTCGCGCGGTCAGACGGCGTCGCCCGACCGGCCGTAGTGGTCCGCGAGCCCGGCGAGGTACGGCTCCCACGGCACGGTGGCGGCGTCGCGCCCCTCGCGGACGGCGACGAGCCGGTCGAGGTAGTACTCCCACCCGGGCCCGACGTTCCGGGCGTCGTCGCCGGGGCCGAGGAGCTGGCGGAAGGTCAGCGTCGTGACGCCGTCCTGCTCGGCGAGCTCGAAGGACAGGTGCCACGTCTGGTCGCCCGACGACGTCACCCCGGCGAAGCGGTGCGGCGGCTCGCACCGGGTGATGCGGTACTCCTCGGGCTCGGGGTCGTCGCTCTCGGCCGTCATGAAGAACTCGACGCGGCCGGTCGAGGGGTCGCCCTCCCAGTAGCCGATCCAGCGCGCGAGCCGGTCGGGCTCCGTGAGGCTCGCCCACACGTCGTCGGCGGGGGCGCGGAACGTCCGCGTGACGACGAGCTCGTCGCCCGCGGGGCCGCGCTCGACCGTCCCGCCGGGTTCCGGCACACCGGGTTCCGGCACACCGGGTTCCGGCACACCGGGTTCCGGCGCACCGGGTGCCGTCGGCGCGGGGGCTGGCGAGGGGTTCGTCGGGTCGCTCATGCGCTCTCCTCCTGCTGGGTCGTGCCGCGTTCGGCACGACGTTCTCGGGTGGTGCGGCGGACCTCGAGGTCGAGGCCGTCGAGCGCCCGCGCCGGGACGGGCGGGGCGGGTGCGGTGAGCGCCGCGAGGAACGCGGCGAGCGGGTCGAGCGCGGCGGGCCGCAGCGAGTAGAGGCGACGGCGTCCCGCGACGACGGCCTCGACCAGCCCGGCCTCGCGCAGCACGCGCAGGTGGCGGCTCACGGCGGGGCGGGAGACGTCGCCGCGCACGCGCGCGAGGTCACCCGCGCTGAGCGACCCGGCCCCCAGCGCGCGGAGCAGGTCGCGGCGCACGTCGTCGGCGACGGCCTCGAACACGTCCATCCAGGAAGCGTAACCGCGATGTTACGCATAGGGAAGAGCTTCCTCAGCCGTGGACGGGTCGCGGACCGGTCGTGGACCCGGCCCGGGCGCGCCGCGTCCGCGTGGTACCACTGGGGGGTGCTTCCCGCCCTCTCCCTCCCGGTCTCCGGCGGCCTCGAGATCGACGGCGTGACCGTCCTCCTGCTCGTCCTCGCCGCGCTCACGGCGGGGTGGATCGACGCCGTCGTCGGCGGGGGCGGGCTCGTCCAGCTCCCGGCGCTGCTTCTCGTCCCGGGCATCAGCCCCGTGCAGGCGCTCGCGACGAACAAGCTCGCGAGCATCATGGGGACGTCGGTGAGCGCCGCGACGTACTACCGGCGCGTCGGGCCGGACCTGCGCACGGCCGGGCCCATGGCGCTCGCCGCGCTCGTGGGGGCCGTCGGGGGAGCGGCGCTCGCGTCGCGCATCCCGGCCGACCTGTTCAAGCCGATCATCCTCGTGGTGCTCGTCGGCGTCGCGGCCTACACGATCGCGAAGCCGAGTCTCGGGCACAGCACGAACCTGCGCTGGGAGGGCAACGGCCACCGGTGGGCGGCGGCCGGGATCGGCCTGGTCATCGGCACCTACGACGGCCTGCTCGGACCGGGCACCGGGACGTTCTTCGTCATCGCGCTCGTGAGCATCCTCGGGTACGCGTTCCTGCCGGCGTCGGCGCTCGCGAAGATCGCGAACTTCGCCACGAACGCCGGCGCGCTGATCTTCTTCGTGCCGTACGGCGCGGTGCTGTGGGGGCTGGGCCTCCTCATGGGCGCGGCCAACCTGCTCGGGGCGTACGTGGGCGCCCGGATGGCGGTCGCCAAGGGCAGCGCGTTCGTACGGGTGGTCTTCGTGGTCGTCGTCGGCGCGCTGATCGTCAAGCTCGGGTACGACGTCGTCCGCGACCTCACCGCCTGAGCTCTCCGCACCGTCGGGGTCCGATGCCACCAGTGGTGTCAACGTGTTGTCGCGGAGGGGTTGCAGTGACACCACTCGTGGTGCCATGATGGCGTCATGGACCTCACCCCGTATGTCGACGACCTCCAGAACCGCCTCGCCGCCGCCGCGGACGCCGCCGGGGACGACGGCCGTCGGCTCGCGGAGCGCCTGACCGCACCGCTCGACGCGGCCGTGCGTCTCGTGCTCCTCGACGCGCTCTCCGCCGCGGCGGGGGAGATCTCCGCAGACCTCGCCCCGGGGTCGGTGGACGTGCGGCTGCGAGGCGGTGCCCCCGAGTTCGTGGTCGCCGTCCCCGCCGCCGCGCCCGCCCCGGTCGAGGGCCTCGTCCCCGCGAACACCCCGGCCACGGCCGCCGGGCCCGCGCCGTCCGACGTCGAGGCCGGGGCCACGACCCGCACGACCCTGCGCCTGCCCGACCACCTCAAGACGCAGGCCGAGACCGCCGCCGCCCGCGACGGCGTCTCCGTCAACACGTGGCTCGTGCGCGCGGTCGCCGCGGCGCTCGAGCAGTCCACCGGGCGTCCGGCCGCGCAGGCCCGCCCGCAGCAGCGCGGCTCCGCCCGCGTCACCGGCTGGGTGCGCTGACCACCTCGGTCTCCGTCCCCGCCCCCTCCGACCGCACCTGACACCACCACGACACCACTCCTGGAGCTTCGTCATGCCCACTTTCCCCGCCCCGCAGCCCCTGCCCGTCGTCGTCGACGTGCCGTTCGCCCACCTGCACGTGGTCGCCGGGGACCGCGACGACGTCGTCGTCACGGTCCTGCCGACCGACCCGGCCAAGTCAGGCAGCGTCCGCGCCGCCGAGGCGGTCCGCGTCGACGGCGACGGCAGCGCCCTCACGATCTCCTACCCCGGCTCGTGGAAGCAGTACGTGCTGCCGTTCGCGTCCGGCACCGCCGACATCACCGTCGAGCTGCCCGCGGGCTCCGACGTGCGCGGCAAGGCGGGCTCGCTCTACGCCGAGGGCAGCCTCGGCACCGTCGAGATGGCGCTCTCCGCCGGGGACGCTCGCGTCGAGGACGTCGACCGGCTCGACGTCAAGACCTCGGCGGGCTCCGTGGCGGCGCGTCGCGTGCGGGGCTCGCTGGACGCCCGCGCCAGCGCCGGGTCGGTCCGCGTCGAGGAGGTCCGTGGCGAAGGCACGATCAAGGCGACGAACGGCACGACGACGGTCGGCGCCGTCACCGGCTCGCTCGCGGTGCACGGTGCGCACGGCGACATCGCGGTGGCCCGCGTGAGCGGCACGGTCACGGCCAAGTCCGCGCACGCCGGCATCCGGGTCGGGCGCCTGGAGTCGGGGAGCGTCACCCTCGCGACGTCGTACGGCTCGATCGAGGTGGGCGTGCCCGAGGGGACCGCCGCGTTCCTCGACGCGAGCTCCGAGCACGGCAGCGTGCGCAACCACCTCACGCCCACGGAGGGCCCCGTCGAGGACGAGGCCACCGCGGAGATCCACGCCAGCACCGGGTTCGGCGACGTCGTCGTCCGCCGGCCCTGAACCACCCACCAGAACCCAGGGATCGGAGATCCGCAGATGTCTGCTGACCAGACCCTCGCGCCCGCCGTCCGGGTGCGAGGCATCGAGAAGTCGTACGGCGACCTGCGCGTGCTGCGCGGTGTCGACCTCGAGGTGGCGCGCGGGAGCATCGTCGCGCTGCTCGGGTCCAACGGTGCGGGCAAGACGACGCTCGTGCGGATCCTGTCCACCCTGCTCGCGCCGGACGCCGGCACCGCGACCGTCGACGGGTTCGACGTCGTCGCGCAGCCCGGGCACGTGCGCGAGTCCATCTCGCTGACGGGGCAGTTCGCCGCGGTCGACGAGGTGCTCACCGGACGGGAGAACCTGGTCCTCGTCGCCCGCCTGCGGCACCTCGCGGACCCGGGGCGCGTCGCGGACGAGCTGCTCGCCCGGTTCTCCCTGACCGACGCCGGGGCCCGCCGCGCCGGGACCTACTCCGGCGGGATGCGGCGCCGGCTCGACATCGCCATGAGCCTCATCGGCGACCCGCCGGTCATCTTCCTCGACGAGCCGACGACGGGCCTCGACCCGCAGGCCCGGATCGAGGTCTGGGCCACGGTGCGCGAGCTCGCGCGCGGCGGCACCACCGTGCTGCTCACCACCCAGTACCTCGACGAGGCCGAGCAGCTCGCCGACCGGATCGCGATCCTGCACCGCGGGACGATCATCCAGAACGGCACCCTGGCCGAGCTCAAGGCCCTGCTGCCCCCGGCGACCGTCGAGTACGTCGAGAAGCAGCCCTCCCTCGAGGACGTGTTCCTCGCGCTCGTCGGCGACGCCGGCGACAGCGCCCCCACCGCGGACCGGACGAGCGTCGACGGCGCCCGCCCGGCAGGAGAGGAAGCCCGATGACCACCCACGCCCTGGCCGACACCCGCGCCCTCACGGGCCGCTCGCTGCGCCACGTCCTGCGCAGCCCGGACACGATCATCACGACCGCCGTGACCCCGATCGCGCTCATGCTCCTCTTCGTCTACGTGCTCGGGGGCGCGATCGACACCGGCAGCGGCGAGTCGTACGTGAACTACCTGCTGCCCGGCATCCTGCTCATCACGGTCGCGTCCGGCGTCGCGTACACGTCCTACCGGCTGTTCCTCGACCTGCAGGGCGGCATCGTCGAGCGCTTCCGGTCCATGCCCGTCGCCCGGTCCAGCGTCCTGTGGGCGCACGTGCTCACCTCGCTCGTGGCGAACCTCGTCTCCGTGACCCTCGTCGTGGGTGTCGCCCTCCTCCTGGGGTTCCGGACCGACGCGTCCGTCGGGGCGTGGCTCGCCGTCCTCGGCATCCTCGTCCTGTTCGTCCTCGCGCTGACGTGGCTCGCGGTCGTCGCCGGGCTGTCGGCCAAGACGGTCGACGGCGCGTCCGCCTTCAGCTACCCGCTGATCTTCCTGCCGTTCGTCAGCTCGGCGTTCGTCCCCACGGACAGCATGCCGGGACCGGTCGCGTGGTTCGCCGAGAACCAGCCCGTGACCGCGATCGTCGACACCCTGCGGTCCCTCTTCGCCGGCCAGCCCGTCGGGAGCGACATCTGGGTCGCGCTCGCGTGGCTCGTCGGCATCCTCGTCCTCGCCTACGCGTGGGCGACAGCGGTCTACCGGCGCCGCCTCGGCTGACGACCGAGCGGGACCGACGCCCGGGGGCCGCGCGCGGGAGACCGTGCGCGGCCCCTCGCCGGTCCGCACCCCGGAGCCGACGCGCGGACCTTCGGTCCCGAGCCCGGGCGACCACCGACCCTGTCCGGGAGGTCGCCCGGACGCGAGGATCGAGGTCGTGCAGACCCTCGCCCAGGCGGTGACCACCCAGTCGGAGGCGGCCCGGGAGAAGGTGCTCTTCGCCAGACGTCCCGGGCGCTACCTCGTCGCGGCGATGCTCGCGGGCGCGTACATCGGCGTCGGCGTCGTGCTCATGGTCGCGACGGCGGGCCCGTTCCTCGCCGCCGGGGCGCCCGCCGAGCGGCTCGTCGCCGGGGGCGTGTTCGCCGCGGCGCTGACGCTCGTCGTCTTCGCCGGGGCCGAGCTCGCCACGTCCGCGATGATGGTCCTCACCCAGGGCGTCGCGACGCGCGCCGTCCGCGTGCGCGACGCCGTCGCCACGCTGGGCCTGTGCCTCGTCGGCAACCTGGCCGGGTCGATGCTCTTCGGCTGGGTCGTCACGCAGGCGGGCGTGCTGCGCTCGAACGCGGCGGCGGGCGAGATGGTCGCCTCGATGCTCCGCGCGAAGGCGCACGAGACCGGGGGAGAGCTCTTCTTCCGCGGCGTGCTGTGCAACATCCTCGTGTGCGCCGCGATCTGGGCCTGCGGGCGCCTGCGCTCGGAGGCCGGCAAGGCGGTGATCCTGTTCTGGGGGATCCTCGCGTTCATCGCGTCCGGGTTCGAGCACGTCGTCGCCAACATGACGACCTTCTCCCTCGGGCTCTTCGGCGACCTCGGCCCGACGACGTGGGCCGACTTCGGCCGCAACCTCACCTGGGTGGGCCTCGGCAACCTCGTCGGCGGGGCCGTCGTCGTCGGGCTGGCGTACGTCGTCGTGGCCGGGCCGCGGGCCCGCGTGCTGCCGGAGGTGTGACCCCGGCGGCGGCCTGCCGCGGTCCGCAGGGCGGGACGGGCTTGGCCGGGGCCCGGGACGCGTGCCTATCATCGACCGACCCACAAGCACCCGGCGGGCCGTTGAGAGAGACGGAGGCCGGCGACAGATGGAGCAGCACGTGGCACTTGTCGTGCAGAAGTACGGCGGTTCGTCCGTCTCGGACGCCGAGAGCATCAAGCGGGTGGCCAAGCGCATCGCCGAGGCGAAGCGGGCCGGGAACGACGTCGTCGTCGTGGTCTCGGCCATGGGCGACACGACCGACGAGCTCATCGACCTCGCCCAGCAGGTCAGCCCCCTCCCGCCGCAGCGCGAGATGGACATCCTCCTCACCGCGGGCGAGCGCATCTCGATGTCGCTGCTCGCGATGGCGATCACGAGCCTCGGCGTGAAGGCGAAGTCGTTCACCGGGCAGCAGGCCGGCCTCATCACGGACGCGGTGCACGGCAAGGCGCGCATCGTCGACGTCGTCCCGACGCGCGTGCGCGAGACCCTCGACCGCGGCCAGGTCGCGATCGTCGCGGGCTTCCAGGGCGTGACGCAGGCGACGAACGACGTGACGACGCTGGGGCGCGGCGGGTCGGACACGACCGCGGTCGCGCTCGCCGCGGGGCTCGACGCCGACGTGTGCGAGATCTACACCGACGTGGACGGCGTGTTCACGGCGGACCCGCGCATCGTGCCGTCCGCGCGCAAGATCGACCGGATCACGTACGAGGAGATGCTCGAGATGGCGGCGAGCGGCGCGAAGGTCCTCGCGCTGCGCTGCGTCGAGTACGGCCGCCGGTACGGCGTCCCCATCCACGTGCGCTCGTCCTTCAACGGCAAGGACGGCACGTTCGTCAGCGCGGACGCGTACACCGCGCGCCCCGGCGCGAGCGCCGCCTCCCCGGCCGGCACCGCCGGCAGCACCGCAGACCTTCCCGAGGAGACCGTCATGGAAGACCCGATCATCTCCGGCGTCGCGCACGACCGCAGCGAGGCCAAGATCACCGTCGTCGGCGTGCCCGACGTCCCGGGCACGGCCGCCCGGATCTTCGAGGTCGTCGCGGGCTCGGGCGTGAACATCGACATGATCGTGCAGAACGTGTCGGCAGCCCGCACGGGTCTCACCGACATCTCGTTCTCCCTCCCCGAGGGAGACGGCCCGGCCGCGATGTCCGCGCTGTCGGCGCTGCAGGCCGAGATCGGGTTCGACTCGCTCCAGTTCGACGACCAGATCGGCAAGCTCTCGCTCGTCGGCGCGGGCATGAAGTCGCACCCCGGTGTCTCCGCGAAGCTGTTCGGCGCGCTGCGCGACGCGGGCATCAACATCGAGATGATCTCCACCTCGGAGATCCGCATCTCCGTCGTCACGCGCGAGGACTCGCTCGACGACGCGGTGCGCGCCGTGCACACCGCCTTCGAGCTCGACGCCGCCGACGGCGAGGCCGTCGTCTACGCCGGCACCGGCCGCTGACCCGACGCAGGAGAGGAACCCACCCATGAGCACCCAGAGCACCCCGGGCCTGCACCTCGCCGTCGTCGGCGCGACCGGCCAGGTCGGCGCGGTCATGCGCCGCCTCCTCGACGAGCGCGACCTGCCGGTCGCGAGCATCCGCTACTTCGCGTCGGCGCGCTCCGCCGGGTCGACGCTCCCGTGGCGCGGGACCGACGTCGTCGTGGAGGACGTCGCCGCGACCCCGACCGAGGACCTGCGCGGCATCGACGTCGCGCTCTTCTCCGCGGGCGGCGCGACGTCGAAGGCGCAGGCCGAGCGCTTCGCCGCCGCGGGCGCCGTCGTCATCGACAACTCCTCCGCGTGGCGCATGGACCCCGACGTCCCGCTCGTCGTCTCGGAGGTGAACCCGGGCGCGCTGCGCGAGGCGCGCAAGGGAATCATCGCCAACCCGAACTGCACGACGATGGCCGCGATGCCGGTCCTCAAGCCGCTCGCGGACGAGGCCGGGCTGGAGCGCCTGATCGTCGCGACGTACCAGGCCGTCTCCGGCGCCGGGCTCGCCGGCGCGGAGGAGCTGCGCGCCCAGGCCGTCGCGGGCGCCCAGGCCGAGGCCGCCGCAGCCGACGGGTCCGGCCCGGGCCTCGTCGGTCTCGTGCACGACGGCGGCGCGGTCGCCCTCCCGGAGCCCGCCGTCTTCCCGCGGAACGTCGCGTTCAACGTCGTGCCGCTCGCCGGGTCGATCGTCGACGACGGGCTGGAGGAGACGGACGAGGAGAAGAAGCTCCGCAACGAGTCGCGCAAGATCCTCGGGCTGCCCGAGCTCGCCGTCGCGGGCACGTGCGTGCGCGTCCCCGTGTTCACCGGGCACTCGCTCGCGATCCACGCCGAGTTCGGCGCCCCGATCACGCCCGACCGGGCGCGCGCGATCCTCGCCGACGCCCCCGGCGTCGCGCTCGCGGACGTGCCCAACCCGCTCGAGGCGGCGGGCAAGGACCCGTCGTTCGTCGGCCGGGTCCGCACCGACCAGTCGGTGCCGGGCGGGCGCGGTCTCGTGCTGTTCGTCTCGAACGACAACCTCCGCAAGGGCGCCGCGCTCAACGCGGTCCAGCTCGCCGAGCTCGTCGCGCAGGACCTCGACGGCGTCCGCGCCGCGTTCGTCCCGGCCCTCGCACAGTAGAGCCCCGGGTCACGCGAGGTAGAAGCCCGGTACCGCGGGGTAGAGCCCCGGTCCCGGGGGGGGGGGGGGGGGGGGGGGGGGGGGGGGGGGCCGGGGGGGGGGGGCGGGTGGGGGGGGGGGGGGGGGGGGGTGCGTCGGTCAGGATCGCGCCCTCTGGCGAGGGCGCGCCGGACGCGCCCG